>JAIXPZ010000019.1 GCA_027486005.1 Legionellales bacterium | reverse complement strand
ATCGTTTCCACAAGAAACTTCATTGATCCAAAAGATTTTATTCTCCATTATGAATTAAGAATGCAAACTGAAGAGCGATTTCGGCAATTTAAACATGGATGGTACATCACCGATTTCCCCTCTCCTCATGAATCACTCGTGGAAAGTCATGTATGTTTTACCTTATTTACTTATTCATTGCTTCAATTGTATTTGCAACGAAAAGATCTTCAGGAAAATACACACAAAATGATGAGTACCTTGCGCCATGATGAACGTATGGGAAAAGATGCTGTGTTGGTTTATGCCGCAGAAAACTATGGCATCTTTGATTTAGAGGATTATACCTTCAGAGTTGCTAGTCTGCTGGACTCACCTCGACAACGCCTGATGGCCACTATGAACACTCAAAAGGAGGCTCGACTAAAAAGACAATCTACCCTCGTTAAATGACATTTTCCTGGTAATTTCATCCCCCTGAAACTGCCATGGACTACGTGTTGATCTGGTTTTAGTCAAATACTACCGGCGGAATACCTATGCGGCTTTTTCATTGTCTGAATTGCAGTTATTAGTGGTGGTGCGAAGTAATTCTAAAAGGTATATGATATCGTTGTTTAACGCAAAATGAATGGTTTGTTCATCCGCGTTATATTTTGGTGGGGCGTTAAAGCGTGTTTGCTCGGCGTCAGATAAGATCACCAATTTTGTCACTGTAAATGCCCGCCTTATACCAAAAAAGTAAGGGCGTCATGTTAACGCATTTCTAAGCTATTGACAATAAGGGTGATAATTTCGATTATCACCCCTAACTTTAGATTCACTTTGTTGAATAGTTTATGAATTTTTTCCTAACTTAGAGAAACGAGAAAAAAGAGAGGTAGACGGTAATAATGTTTCTCTTTGCGTCGTATCTTTGCTTGTCTCTGAATAAGTAAATGCCGCTGGATTGAGGATGATTGAGGACGAGCCTAAAAGGCTTCTGTGACGTAGTGTTGATTTTGGAACAGACTGAACTTCTTCATGTGTTTCAGGATGTAACGCATTCATAACGGCACTATCTTCGATGGTGCTGTTAGCTTGATAAGTAGAATTATAAAGCTCTTGCCATTCTTCAGGGGCTCTTAAACGATAACTATCCGTTTCTTCTACATAAAGTAGTGCATTAAGTTTTTCTCTTTGAGTCTCAAAGAGTTCTTCGCGGTGAGCAACGCAGTCATCCAGATAGACAATTTGGCTTTCTAGAGATGCAGCACGATAATGCCCAAGCGCTTTATCCAAAAAATAATAAAACGCATAACGAGAATAATCTTCCATAAAAGCGGTGTGTAGATACAAGCCACCAAGTGTTTCATTTATTGTTGCTTTTCGAATGAGGGACGTGGTTGTCGATAATTGAATCTCAGCTTGAAAGGCTGTGTATGCCATTTTCATAAAGAATTTTGCTGTTTCCCGTTGGTAATCGTTAATCTGAGACTGCGGTGTGTCCTCATCTGCCTCTATCACTGCAGGGTGATGCTCGCCTCGAGCATCTTCCCAATACAAGCAATCGTAATGCGTTTTTCTAACGATAAAAGATTCACTATTAATAAGCTCTGTTAATTTGTCTCGCTGAGCATAACATTGTAATGTGACGAGTGCTAAGTAAAAATTAATACTGGCTGAGCGTAGTAAATTACTTATTCCACCGCCTATTTTGCCACAATAACACGGGTCTGCGCTGGGTTTAATTTGCCCATTTTGCTTCAAGATAAAGTCGGCAGCATGTAAGTTACCGTTGCCAAGTGCTCTCGTAATAATTGACCATGTGTAAGTAGAATCAGACTTTTTAACGTCGGAGTGCAACAACTTAGGATTTTTTTTCAAGCTCATTGCGAGTTCACTACCATCTGCCGGAAGTTTATCACTTACCATCATCTGCAAATAGTCACTTTCATCGAATGATAACATTGTTTCCCCCTCTACCTACCGCAATTGTAAATATTCTACCCCTTGTTGGGCACTATTATACATTTCTTTGCTTAACTTGAGCTTATTAACGGGCTCAATAAGCGCTGTAATTAACTCTTTTATATCAGTTTGCAGCTTCTTATTTGTTAACTCCAATGTTGTTCTGGCCTCTGTTAACGCTGTAATTAGAGATGTAATACCTTCTAAACTAGAAAGTGAAGGAATCTTAGTGTTTACAATAGACTTTATATGGTTGTTTTTAGAAGATTTAGGTAGCTTATTTTGTAAATCAGTTAGCTTTGGCCGTATTGCAGCTACTAAGTTTTGAGAGTCACTGCTAGCAGTAAGCTGCATTCTTTCTAAACTCTCCAAAGCGGTGTGTCTAAACATACCTAATGCAGATACGTTAACATGAGGAATTAATGCAGCTGGTAATAGGGTGACTGCTTGTGAGGGGTGTAATAATTCTTCTGCTTGAATATTGTCAAGTTGTTCTAATACGTTATTCACGGCAGTGCTATTTGTATTTCCGAGCTGGTGCAATATGTTTTTGATAAGTAATTCAGCATTTTGTTCTGTACTTTTAATTACATCTATGGCTTGCTCTAAAGCTGAGATATTGGTTAATGATCTAAATTGCTCAGAGTGCCCTAAAACATAAGAAAGAACAGTACTAAGAGCAAGAACAAGCGATACACTAAATCCAATAATTGCGATGGAATTTTTCGTAGTGTTTTTAGGCTGAAAGAGACTGCTTAACAATACTGCTGAAACAACTGCAATTGTAATGAGTAATAATGGGGAAATGGCCCAAACACGCGGTTGCACGTACCCACGCCCTTCAAATAAACTACGTGTTAGAGTTAACGCTTTTTGTAGTTCAGCAGGCATTTGTTGTGTAAAATGTGCTTGTGTAAATTCTTCTATTAAGCGAAAACTTAAAGCTTCTGCCACTACAGGATTATGTGAAAAAATACCTCTTACAGCTAGTTTAACAATCAATTTATAGCGAATAAATTGAATATCCTTTATGTGATGATCGTTGCTTTCTAAGTACTCTTTTAGTGTTTGTCGCATATTGCGCAGATTGAGAAAAGTGCTGAAATTTTTTGGTCCCAATGCAACGAAAATAGCAAGTGCGGTTGCTGTTTTGATCATTATTGAGAGGTTATTCATTGCGTGATGATTTTCAGAAAAAGTGTGAATATTAGTGGTATTATAATAAGTTGGTAGGCTCGTAGGAAATGAGCTCGGCAATGAAGTTGCAACTATGCCATGTGTATTTTGCCAGGCGGCTTGAAGACTAAAGCCTGCTATAAGAAGCGCACACCCGAACTCAGCAAAGGCGACCCAGTTTTCATTTGCTTTTTTTTGTTTTTCGTTTTTTTGTAATTTTTCAGTGAATGTGGCTCCTCTTGGTGCAATTTGCGCACTATTATGAATTGGTAGCATACAAACCCCAAGCTAAATACCCGTCGTGCTAGTATAGACTATCATTGAGAAAAAACTCATTACATGTATGCAACTAAATTTATGGTCAATTATGTGCCAAATTTTTAATGTACAGTTATAGCCAGTTGTGGTAGAATTTGTTCACATTTTTAGTAATTGCTTGATTTGAAGAGAGTTTTTAATGTCACGCTATCTTGACCCCAAAAGTGATTTAGTTTTTAAGAAGATTTTTGGCGGGCATCCTGCCTTATTAAAAAGCTTCTTAAACGCAGTTTTACCACTTCCTACAGATTGCCTTATCGAGGATCTGGAATATTTATCGTCTGAAAATATCCCTGAAATTCCAGAGTTTAAACATAGCGTCGTCGATGTTCGTTGTTTTGACCAAGAAGGCCGACATTTCATTGTTGAAATGCAAATGTCCTGGTCAAAACATTTCATGCAACGACTTTTATTTAATACGGCTTCCGTTTATGTACGACAGCTGAAAGCAACTGAAAATTTCAAAGAGCTTAATCCGGTGTATGGATTGGCGATTGTTGCCGCGTCATTTTCAAAAGAAACTGAGTGCTTGCATCATTATCAATTGCGACATACTAAAAATACGGATAAAACCATTGATGGTATTCAATTAGTTCTTCTGGAGTTACCTAAATTTAAACCAAAAACAATTAACGAGAAGAAGCTAACCGTATTATGGTTACGTTTTCTGACTGAAATTGATCGGCAAACAGAAACTGTTGACCAAGAATTATTAGAAGTCCCTGAAATTAAAGCAGCATTAGCGCTGACGGAAGAATCTGCTTACACCGCTAAAGAGTTGGAAGCGTATGAGCGTAACTGGGATGCCATTCGTTCTGAAAAAACGTTGATGGAAGATAAATGGGAAGAAGGGTTAGAAAAAGGACGTGAAGAAGGCTTGGCTGAAGGTGAGGCGAAAGGAAAAGCTGAAGGAAAAGCTGAAGGAAAAACTGAAATGTTAATACAAATTATTAAACGCAAGTTTAATAAGACGCTGTCTAAAGAAGATGAAGCTCACATCATTGCTAAAATTCAACAGGCGAGCGCTGAGCAATTAAAAGGGTGGGTTGATGCTGTATTTGATGCGGTGACGCTGGAAGCTTTATTTACAATGCTTGAAAGAAAGGGATAGTTGCAGTCTTTGTGGACGTTCTGTACGCTTATCAGCATGGATGTGTATTATTAAGATGAGTTATGCTATACTGTGTTTTTTGATCATGATCATAGGGTATCATTATGTCAGAACACTACAGAATTGTCATCGAAACTTTTTCGTCAACGAATAAGCATTCTGTTGAACGCAAGGTGATTAAAGAATATAAAATAAAATCCCCAAACAGCATTATGGATCTTGGATTTCGTCATAGCGAACAAATTGAAATTCTGCAAGAAATTCAAAATAAATTATTACAAGAACAATCAATTACCTTAAAATCTCCATTGGATAAATGTCCTGCATGTGGAGGACATGTGCGTTTGAATGGTGTTGAACCCTCTGATTTTCATTCCGTGTTTACAGATCATCGAGTGAATGTTCATCGACTCAAGTGTGGCAAATGTGATTGGAATAAAGTATCCAGTATTGAGTCATTATTTGGCACCTCAGTGCATCCAGACCTTGCAAAAATGCAATGTGAGGCTGGCGCTAATCATTCATTTCGCGCCGCTCAAAAAATACTTAATCTTCAAAGTAATGGCACTAGAAAAATTAATAATCATGATCGCATCAAAAAAGTAGTTGATTCCATTGGAGGCGAAATCAAAAAGGAATTGCAACGTCCTTTTAAATTACCTGCCAATCATCAAGCAGCAAATGAGTTAATACTCCAAGTGGATGGCGGCCATTTAAAAAGTGACGACCCTGAAAAATCAAGTTTTGAGGCCTTAGCCAGCGTTATTTATCGACCAGAAGATGTTCAAAAAAAAGGAGAGCGTGGTTTTATTGAGAGCAAACAATGTGCGGCTTCTGCACTAGATGATCAATTAAAAACGATTAAGCGGAACACATTGATTGCTGCGAAAAAACAGGGGCTATCAATGACAACGCATGTCACGGCTTTATGTGATGGCGCACAAAATTGCTGGTCAGTTGTAGATGCCATTAAATCTCAATGCGGTAGTTTGACCACCATTTTAGATTGGTTTCATTTATCGATGAAATTTCAAAACACAGCGATGCCGCCAGAACATAAAATTAAATTGATTCGAATTAAATGGCACTTGTGGCGTGGCCATGCAGATCGTGCCTTACTCAGACTTTTAGAATTAAAAGAATTGGTAGACATTAAGTATAAAGCAAGCATCACTACGCTTCAAACTTATATTGAAAATAATGAAACGCGAATTGTTGATTATCGATTGCGTTATAAAAATGGAAAAGCGATTAGTCGCCAAATCGCAGAATCAACTGTTGAGAGTTTGATTAATCAACGCTGCAAAGGAAAACAACATATGCGATGGAGTCGCCATGGCGTGCATTGCATTTTGCAAGTAAGAGCAGCGATTGCGAGTAAAGATTGGGAAAATAACTGGGAAAAAACTATTCTAAACGCTACCCTAAAAGCAGCGTAACTCACCTTAATATTACACAGACTTTTCCATCAGCAGGTTCTAGCTCTAGCAATGAATCATTAATTATTTTATTGAGTCTATCTAAATGCATTTGTCCCTTCTTAATAGTTTAATAAGATTGAAAAAAAGCACTTGGCTTTTGCACTATTTTACGTGATGTTGATGCAGAATCCATTAATAATGTTACTTTCTCTGTCAACAAATCAATTTGGTTTTGCATGTTTTGCATACCTGCTTTTAAATGATTAACTTCTTCCCTTAATTCCACAATCACTTCAGCATCACTTTTATTTTCTATTCTATTTTCTGGCTTATGCAAAGGTGTCGATGAAAAAGATTCGATAAAACTATCGTTTTCTTCTATTTCTATTTCTATGCCTGAAAGTAAAGGAAGTAACTCTGCTGTCAATGTATACACAGAACTATTCCGGTTTAAATGCTCTCGCACTTTACTATATTCTTCTTCTTTGCTAAATTTTTCTGCATAAATCTTTAGCTGCCGTTTCTGAAGCATTTCGATGTGTTGCTTGATATGATTCGGTAAATTTATCTCTTCGCAATACTGACTCGTTTCTAATGATTGTTCCAGACGAATGTTAAGCAGACGCAAAGTATTTATATAAAAATTGATATCCGCTTCTAGCGACATCATTGTATTCTGTATAGTCTGTATTTCTTGATTAATTATCTGCATTCTAGTCATATTTTTTGGATCATGGCGTTTTTCTATAAAAATTTTAACCGCAGCATAATGTGTTTGATCTTCATTGCCGGTAAAAGTCATTGAAAAAACACCTGCTTGATGATTAATCATTTCTTGACTAATCATACCTCCTGCAATTTCTTTACAAACACTAACAATAGAAGGGCCGCGGTAATTAAAGATCACTTTTTTATCAAAGGAGGTGACTAAGGAAGATAATAAATTAACTGCTTGTATTCCTTTTGAGGCGATTCCTTTTATAGGGCTAACACAATCAATCGCCGTATTTAATACATCAACGCAAATTTTAGATATATGACAATGCGGTAGATAATGTTTTTTTTCCCAAAATAAAGAAGCTTCTGCAGAATTTAGGCTTTCATACTCTATGTTTAATTTTTTCAGCTGTTCTTCTAAGGCAGATTTTTTTGATAATTTATTTTCATATTCAGTCTGGTTTTTTTGTATCATTCTGGTGGTTTCATGTGCTAACACACCGGCTTGGAGCGTATTAATTTTTCTTGCAACAATTTGCTGAAGCTCAATCTCTCTGCTTTCTATTTCTTCCGTTAATTCGTCATAACTTCTTTGCAAGTTTTCTATTTCTTGCGGTAATGTTTGAGAAAAATGCGTGTCTTTGAATCCTTGCAAAATAATTTCATCTAACAAGCTTCTCAGCTCATCTCGTAAAGGGTCGTGGTACTGAAAATTAAAAGCGCTCATCGTCAAAGGAGGTAAAGACCGGACGCATTTCATGACATCAACTCTTGATCTTCCTCCATCGCAAGGATTAATAATCCATACTTTATTTTTATCCGCAAGAATGGAGTTTAATAATGGATTATCATAAACGTCCGCAAAATCCTGTACTTTTTTCAATATTAACGATTTTTGCACATTTTCTGGCACCTTATTAAAAAGATAAACAATCGAAGCACCATCCTGAGCTACCGTAGATAATCGTGTCGTTAACATTGTCAGAAGCTCAAGAAATTGTTTGCCTCTCTCAGAAATCAAACTATAGTAATCTATTATCACCGCAATGCCTGCAATATGATGCGCCCTTTTGATAATTCGCTCAATAATAATAGAAATGCATAACTGCATTTCACGACCGCGATTATCATTTAAGCCAGGACAGTCGCAATAAAGCACTTGATCTATTCCACGTTGTAAACGAGGTAAAAAAGTCTCTGAATCCGCAGCGCAACTCATTACCATGGGCACAGAAGACTCAATCGGAACAACGTCACCTTCTTCTGTTAGTGCCATATTCCAACCCAGCAAATAATTAACCAGCGTACTTTTGCCTGCGCCCGTTAAGCCAAGCACTAAAACCGGCGCTTCGTCTGACTGCACAAACTGCAGCTTTACTATATCTGTCAAGCAAGCTTTAAGAGTATTAAAATCAAGCATGCTGCGTTCCTATGCTTCTTTGAGGAGCAGGAGCAGGAATATTCTGCGTATGAGCAAATAAGGTGATGTTATTCGCGTCAGCAAAAGCAGAAGCAGAAGCAGACGCAACAAGAGAAGTTATGTAATTTTCAACGGTTTCTGTTAATTTAGGATATTGCTTAGAATTAAAATGAATAAAATCAGATAACACCATAATCATATTAAAAAAATTCTGTTGAGCCTTCAGTTGAGTCGTTATATTTGCATGCTCATCTTGTTTTTTTACTTTTTCGATCTCTAATGAGTCAAAACGCTCAGAGGCTTGAGAAATTAGTTTTCCTAGATGACATTTCTGTCTGGAAACCTTATCATCATCATAGCGTAAAGAATCTGCAATTAACTCGGTTAATCCGTCTCTTACCTTACGAAGGTGATGGATCTCTTCTTGTAGAGAGGCCGCTTGATTTTTATCGATACCCCAGGATCTTTGCAATGCTTCTATTCGAATTTTATTTTCGGCAATATTCTTTTTTTCTCCATAAATACGGACTGTCGCTTCTGCACTAACTCCTCGACCAGATTTATAGGTAGAAGTATAATTTCCTTCCTCAGGTTTATACACTGTTCTTTTAAATGAAAAACCAACTTCTTCAACTCGCGTAAAAGGATCCCCTTTATACTCAAAATTAGTGGTTATTCTGAACATTGTACTGCCAATAGCAACGGGAATAGCGGCAGCCATACCAAGAACTTGACCAACTGTAGCGCTAAGCACGCCAATAGCACTTCTTACAGCTATATTGCTATACACATCTGTTGCCGCTTGATAAGCAACTACAGCTCCGGCTACAAGCGAAACTCCCGTCATCATACAAACCGTCTCCGCACGAGATTCACTAAAACTAAATTCCTTAAAAAAAACTTCTTCTGAAGTATTTATTTCATTTAACTCATTTTCATCTTGCTGGATTTTTTGTTGCAAATCTATCCATTGGTTTTCTATTAATTGCAATTTTTCATCATTATTATGCAATGCTTCTCGACTTTGAATAATAAGAGGGTTGTTCTCTCCTACATTTAATCCTGAATCAATATCTTTCTTTTGCTGTTTAAATGACGCTATGTTTGTCAATATTTTATGCTGCTCTTCTGCTTTTTCTGCGATTTCATTCGTTAATTCATTAACTCTGCAAATATTATCATAGGCAGGAACAAGTCTTGTGCGCACCTCATTAGTAAAACGTTCCCTCACAGGATCTGCTTTGCTAAAATTGAAAGCATCTTTAGGTATAACATTTAACTGATTTAAGACGTGTATAATTTGGTTTCGACTTTCTCCACCATCAAGAATATTGCAATTCACCACTCTTTTTCGTTCTAGACTTTCTTTTAATAAATTCAAAATAAATAATTGTTTGCCCAATTCTGCTTTACGTTGGTCTTGGCAATCTTCTTCCGCCTCTATCTCAGCCTCTCGTTTCTCGCGGTATCCAGCAATTGAAGTCGAAGCAAATTTTTCGCTGATAAATTCTGCAGCATCCAGAAAGCTAGAATGTAACTCTAACCCACCTGTCATTTCAGGTTTAATGTATTCATTGAGATCTTTTGATACTTTTGAGATTTGATCGTTAATTTTTTTACCAAGAAATTTAATGCTGTCTGTAGGACGACCACCTTTTGTTAAGACAAACATAATAGAATCTGATACATGATGAATCTCCTCTTGGCGGATTAACGAACCAATGGACAAGGCAGCTTCACGTAATCCTTCTCCTCTTCCTGCGTGAATCGTATTCCAATCCAAAACAATGATTAATCCACGAATAGAATGAGCATATTTGACAATTACCTCTGTGCTGATAGAAATAGCGACTCTTATTTCATCACCTCGAGTATCAGCAAATCCAGGACAGTCACACATGACATTTCCTTCAGGTAAAGTAACGGCTGCTGGAGTTATCGTCACTGACTCAACGCTGTCTCTTGCATCACAGGGCATGGGTACACTTGAGTCTTCTGGAACAACACTGCCATCTTCATCCTGTGTCATAGGGTAACGCATTAAATAATTGATAGTGGTACTTTTCCCTACTCCAGTTTGCCCAATAACCAAGGTAAGTGTTTTGCCACGCGCCGGCTCTATTTGAGGTATTGCATTATTAATAATTTCTGTGAGCTTTCCAAGTTTAAATTGATTACGTTGACTATACATATATTTTCCTGTGTTAGTTGAATTTGGTATTTTTTGTAATAAGAAAAAAATGTTTGCAAGAAACTATTTTTGTTTCTTCATAAAAAAATACCAGAAATTTCTAGGTAATTTACGCTTACTAACATTAAAGTATTCTTAAGAAATCTAAAAAAATCACAGAAATTCCCGCCTCGAGCTTAACAGCAGTCTGAAGAATCAATATTGATTATTACAAGTACAAGGCCTCATAAATTTTTCCTTTTATGCCTTTTTTAAAGCAATCAACTCTGTTTTT
>JAIXPZ010000052.1 GCA_027486005.1 Legionellales bacterium | reverse complement strand
GCTGTATTCACACCCCACCATTAAAGTTCTCCAGTCATTCTGGCGGTCAAAACGCGGCGGAACGCGCGTCTGAGAGGGCGGGGCATTAAAATATCGAGTGTTGGTGAGAAAATTGGTGGTGGATGCAGTCATCAGCCAACCAGGCTCCAATTCATTTAACAGGGAAAATACAGGGATTTTTTGCAATTTTAGGTCATTTTTCTTGTTTTTAGATTACTAAACCATGCCCTGAGAGCCATTTTCCAAGCCAAATTCCCTAAAAAACATAACAGGGAAGTTTATTGGCCGAATTGATAATATCACACACTATTCACTCGACTTTCTGCGCCAAACGAGCGTTGCTAATAACGCTAAAAATTTGAGGGCGCGTATGTCAAAACAAGTAAGACAGCAAGATAAAGCAGGATTCAAAACCCCGCCGAAGCATAGCCAGTTCAAAAAAGGAAAATCCGGCAATCCCAATGGCCGCCCCAGAAAATACGACCCCACCGAAGAGCGCAAACAGCTCAATTCTTTACTGGAATTGCTGGCTAAACGCCCCACCCACGGCTTCAAAGGCAAGGGAAACCGCAAATCCCTCAACTACATCCTCTGGCTCATCAAAGAACTCGAAATCCAAATCCGGTTGCAGCTCTATCGCCGAGTTGCAGATGTAAATGCTGATGGTAAAGATGAATAATTAAATCACTTCTAGGGGCATAGGTTGTCATGATTAACATTGGTATTGAGAAAAATCAGGGCCTAGTTTACGAAATAGATAGTGACCGAGGCCGTCCCGTCTGGCCGACACCTGTGATTACATCAGCTATTTTTGTATACCCCTCAGACGGCGCGATGAAAGCGGAGTCGTCCACCAACATATTTGGGTATCGATTCCGGGAAGACTCGTTTGATCCGATCGCTAGAATTCGACGTGGACGTTTTTATAGTGCCGAAGGCAGTTCACAACCAAAAAGCTGCGTAGTTTCACCGCACCCGGCTGTGCCAATGGAATCCATTGCCCGCGATATACATGCACATCCTAAATCTCTGGAAGTGTTCTATGGCAACCCAATCTGGCATAAACATATCGAAGGAAAGAGAGAATTGCCTCTGGTGCTTCTTGGCGCGGATGAGCGTTTCACGGCATGGACAATCATTAGCGTAGAAGCGATCGTGACAGGGGAAGATCTTGTTACGCTCAAAGCCAGAAGCAGCTTTGGAATATTGCCCAAAATCATTGATGCTAAGGTGCCTGCGACATTTAGGGCTAAACTGTCAGAAGCCCTGGCTTTATTTGCCGATGAAGTTCACAGGGCAAGCCCAGTATCAGTCATCGACCGCGCACGCGACGCGGCAACGCATGCATTGTTAGCCTATTTCCAGCTACAAGGAAGCGCCGCACAAGACTTGGGCAATCTGATTAAGCGACTACAAGACGAAAATAAGACTGTTGCAGTCAGTGCCGCTAACATTATTGCCCGCTTGCACGCGCGCGCAAAACCCTCAGAACAAGAAAAGCGCGAGCTAAGATCGATCCGAGAGCAAGACGCGGAACTGGCAACCCAATGCCTAAGTGCATTGCTCTGCGAGATTGGCTTTGCAGAATGGGCGTAGTGCTCCATCCTCTTAAGCAGGCCTATTCCCGCACTAACCGTCCAATTTTATGGTATAGATTTTCCTTCACGACGTCACGATCTGCACCGTGATGTAGCCGCCGGTGGCAGTTAGGGCATAACGCTACCGCATTGCTGATTGTGTCACTTCCCCCATCCGCGAGAGTGCGAATATGGTGAACCTCTAAAAATAGCTCCCCTCCAAAAGTCACAAACGGCGCAACGCTGTCACATGACTCGCAGTGTCCCGCCGCTTGTTGGCGCACATAGGTGACTACCGTTGCCAGCCTCTCATAAGCAGTAGCGGTTCTTTCAGTGCGTGCGGGCTGACTATTGCCAGTTGGAGGGGCGCTAAACTCATGCTCTTTGAGCTTTTCTGCGCGCTCCTCGAGCACACCTATATCGCTTGTGGGCAGATAGATGCCAGTATCGATGTGCCCCAACGCCTCTAAATAAAACGTTATTCTCTCTTTACCCGCGGGCCCCACATGTCGGGCGGGCGTGTATCCTTTTATGTAAGAATAGGACAGTTCGTCGAGAATAGCAGAAATATTGCGCATCCGGAAATTGAGTGAGGCAAGCGTGCGATTGCTAAGCTTGCCCTCCAATTCCAATAGTCGGAGTAGCACGTTGTTCTTATTATAGGTTATGCCGGCTTTTTCTAGAGCAAGCATTTCTAGATACCCCTTTACCGCCGCTTCGAACTCTTTATCAGTCCAATGATCGGTTTTGTCCGATGTGGTGGCAACAGCTGGAAAATCGCCTGTAGTTTTTGATAGAGCCCAAAATCCTAGAGGATCAGTATGTTTGGAGGGTACAATAGAGCGATCGTCGCAGAATCTCTGAAAAGCCTCGACCATGTTTGTGTAATTTGCAGAGCCACTTTCTACCCGATCTTGAACCAATACCTGGTCTAAATAGGCACGTCCGCGGCCACGATACACTTTCTCGCCAAGCGCTTCCCATTGCTCGAGGGTTTTTCTGTCGTGGAATGCCACATAGGCCCCTGGGCAGAAGTCAAAGCTGCCACCTGAGTTGGTTACAGCGACAAAGCGTTTTGCATTCTTAATTCTACCACGAAAAAATTTCTGTTCTGCAGGTGTGCCCTGTTCCAAAGCCATGAATCTATGACAGCTGTTATATAAGGCTTCATATGATAACACTAAAGCTAAAGAAGATCTGGAGGTGTTTACTAACATCGATACCTGCTTTCTTCTATCCGTCTACTAGTCAATAACGGAATTCATATTAATAATTCTCAGATGATTTTATGCAATATATGATGTTAAATGTTCTTATACTCTGAAGCTTTTTCAATAAGATTAAGGGCAGAGTAACGAGTAGAACTGGTAATTGGATAAGTCGAATAGATGAGCTGGATAAAATCATTCCAATTTAAGGATTTTGTGATCTCAATAATATGATCAGCCGATTTCGTCTCTTCTTTAGATAATTCTACTAAGAAGCTACTATCTTTAATGCGCACTAGAGTTTTAGATTTTCCATACATATTGTTTGTGCTTTCACACTCAAATAAATTAGGAAACTCCTGCGCTTTGCGAATTACATCGGGGACATAGGGGCCATAATTATCGAAATACCAGTCAATATTCGTTATTTGGCGCTGATGATTTAACGCTTGATGCCAGTCTGATAAATAAACAATTTTTGTTAGCCTTGCGTTCGAAAGCTCTTCTTTGATAGGATAGTTTTGAGCGATGTAGGCAATTAGATCTTTCAGCTTATCCATTACACTCCGCCTTTCTTTGCAATACTCGGTCTTGGAATATAGCGATCCAGATCGCGAACCATTTGTCCTAAGAATTCATTTTGCTGTTCTAAAAGTGATTTAACCTCAGTTTCCATAAAACGCTTTGCATCCGTAGATTCTAGAACAAGCACAGCAACAGATTCCGAACGATTTGTTACCGCCATTACGGCAAATAGACGGGATTTCATGTTAATGGCACGTGTTGTATTTCTTGGTACACGGTATTCATTTAGCACATAATCAACATAATTGCTCTTTTGATTCACTGGGCAGGGCAATTTATCGTCGAAATGCCAACCATTCTGCCAGCCTTGCGCAATGCATCCCTCTGTGTCTGGATAAGCAGTACGACGAGGTTGGCGATATGCTGGATTGGCTGAGAACCTACCGCATGGAACAAAGGTTTTGTTTCCATCGTGCACATAAAGTGAAATGCGTTCACAGTTTTCTTTTTGGGTTCCGAATTCAAGACGGCTTGCCAGGTTATATAAATATCCATCAAATAGGTTGCGAACCTGTTCATTGATAATTTGGTTCTCGCCATAAAGCCGTTGATTCTCTGATTCAAGTTTGTGCATTTCAGGTTTACTCTTATAATCAAAGAATTTGCCTAATACTAATAACGCAACGGTAATAAAGAGAACCCATGGAAGAGTCGGGAGAATCCATTTTGATAGAAGTGCGTGTTGTACTGGATGTTCGGCAGTTAAATGTGAGGGATCAAAATCTAAAAACGCAGAACTGAAGGCAATAATAGCCGTGAGTATAGGATCGATCCACCACTGATTATTTATAATAAATCTGGATAAATGCTTCATTTTAAGGCTAGACGCTCTAAGTTTTACTTATGTTAAGTTTTAGGTGCTTTTATAAGTTGTTGCTTAGCATCATATGTAAAATTCACAATGTTTCCATTTCTAATCTTATCAATAGCTTCATCAATCACAAAGCGCGGCACGAGGAACCATTCACGCGGCACTATCGGATTGCCGAAGCGGTCTTTGATTTCAATGTTAAGGCGTGCGGGTTCAAAGAACTTGTGAATCAGCTTTTCCAGCTTTACCCGATTGATATTCGAGAGCTCATAGGTAGCAACAATCTCTACATCTGCCATTAGGAAGGTAGGATCGAGCTTAGCGTTAGCGATGCGTTTGCTTATATCACCGCCGGTAACGCCGATTTTGTGGATGACATCGCGATGTTCTTTGATGAGTGGGTGGTCCGATTTGCTGCGTAGAATATATATCGTTCCACTTTCAATGTCGCCTTTTTCCGCAGCATCAGAAAATAGAGGGCCGGCAGATGGATTGGTAATACGTCTTCCCTTATTGCCGTAGCTATCTTTGAAAAGAGCTCTTTGTAGAGAACGACGTAGCAAATTACTTTCTGTGCCATTATCATAAATAACTCTTAGGCGAGCATCGGATTCTCCATTAGGAGCACGTATTTCTTCACCGACCTCAGCAACATAAACGATTTTCCCACTTAGAATGAAGAAATCCCCTAGTTTGGTACTTGCATCATCTTTAAATTCTCGTGTTTCACGTACACCTGATTTTAGCTCATCTTGTATCGTTAAGAATAGTGGCTTAAACTTCTCAAAATCTGGACAAACCGTATGTTGTGCAATTTCTTCGGCGGCGCGGATTTCTGCACGAGTTTTGACGTGTGTGAGTTTGGTAATATCGTTTTCACCTGCATCGAGAACCCCTAGTTCAGCAAGGAGCGCATCATCATCGAGATCGTCGCCTGTGCTATGAATACCCGCTGGTTGCCCTTGCAGTAGGCCGTGCTTATCAAAGCCAGTAAGCACGGCACGGCAATCCTCTGAAGTCCGTATTTTATCCAGACGCACCGCATAAAGCCGTTCAAAGATGTCTTTGTCTTCACCGTTGGTTGGCAAGCGCCCATGCTGCTCGTAGAAGCGTTCTATATCCTCAAAGCCTGCAACAATGCGTTCCTCGCGTGGCGAGAGGCTGGAAGATTTGTTTTCCTCAACCTCAACGCCAAGCTCGGCAAGTAACGCATCATCATCTTCGGTAAACTGAGCTTTTCTAGCCATTCGCCGCCTTCACTTTCATTTGAGCAAGAAAGGCAACACCCTCGGCCATTTTCTTTTCCCAAGGATCGGGAGCCGTGAGTGACGGTAGCCTTCCACGCTCACGTTTGAAATCACGAGCACGATAGGCTAATGCCCTAGCTTCTTCGAGTGTCATCGTGGCTCTCCTGCCTGCGATCACGGCCTGCACTTGTTTCAGGCTTTCTTCTGTCATCGCCTTGGCCAGAATCGCATAGGCTTCGCCGAACGGGTTGATGCGGTCAATCATGTCAATTTCCAAATCACGCACATCCATCGTAAATTTGCGAACGCCGTCGATCAGCGCGGTGTTGCCGCCTTGCATAAGGTCATCATCCGCATTCAGAATTTTCTTTGCCTGCTGGGTCAGATTAAGGGCGGCGATAGCGTGCTGACGCACTGCTTCCTGATCTTCCTCATCCAGTTCGGGGTACTTATCCTTCACGATTTTCCCCATACGCACTTGCGTGAGCTCCTCAGGCACTGCCTCGGCATCGAATAAGCCGCGCTCAAGGGTGGTTTTATCCTGCACAAAGGCGGCAATCACCTCGTTCAAATCCTCTTGGCAAATGCGGCTTGCTTCTTTGCTCTTAGGCTCAACCAATCCCTTAATCTCAATCTGAAACTGGCCTGTTTGTTGGTTAAAGCCGACATTTTCCTTTTTCGGGTCATACCCGCCGTCGCCATAATCAAAGCCTTCAACGGGACCACTACCTGTGCTTTTCGGGGAGAAGTTGAACTTCGGCGCAAGTACTTGCTCCATCAGGAGGCTGGCGGCAATCGCTTTCAGGGTATCGTTCACCGCGTCCGTCACCGCATCTTCCGAAGCGTCTGGCTCGGCAATTAGGTTAGTGAAACGTGCGTGGGTTTTGCCTTCAGCGTCACGGGTAGCACGGCCGATGATCTGAATGATTTCGGTGAGGCTGGAACGATAGCCGACGGTGAGCGCATGTTCGCACCAAATCCAGTCAAAGCCTTCCTTTGCCATACCCAGGGCGATGATGATGTCCACATGGTCACGGTTGTCTTTCTGCGCGGGGTCTTTGAGCGAGGCGGAGACCTTATCGCGCTTGCCCGCATCATCTTCCACCAAATCCGCAATGCGGAGGGTTTTGCCACTGGCGGATTTCACCAGGTGGAAGCCTGTTTTTGCGTCCGTGCCTTGCCAGTCACCCAGTTCATGGATGATGTGTTCCACTTCCTTGATTTTGTCCTTCGTGCTTTCGCGGGAATTGACGTTCGGGATGTGGATGATGGTTTTTTCATCGGGGTTCAGTACACTCAGGATTTCGTCGCAATAGGAGCCTGTGTAGAAGTAATAGCCGATATTCAGCTGCTTGAGGTATTGATAACCATTCAGTTGCTCGTAGTAGGTGTAAGTCACCGTCTCGAACTTGGATTCGTCCTGCGGGGAAAGTACGGCTTCCGCATCACCACGGAAATATGAACCTGTCATCGCTACGATATGCGTCTTGTCCCGCGCCATAAACTGCCCGAGATGCGCCCCCAACTTGTTATCGGGATTCGCGCTGACATGGTGGAACTCATCAATGGCAATCAGGCAATCATCAAATGCCGCTACGCCAAACCTATCAATGGCAAAACGGAAGGTGGCATGGGTGCAGACCAGCACGCGATCCGCGCTATCCAAAAACGCCTTCACCGAATTAACCTTGCCGCCATTATCATCACCAGGGGCGTTGCAGAGGTTCCATTGCGGCGCGACTTCCCAATCCCACTCGAAGCCCGATTTGCTTAGAGGCTCGTTGTTGAAGCTGGAACCGATGGATTTTTCAGGCACAACGATAATTGCTTTCTTCACGCCTTGGTTATGCAGCTTGTCGAGTGCAACAAACATCAGCGCACGGCTCTTGCCCGAAGCAGGCGGGGATTTAATCAGCAAATACTGCTCGCCGCGCTTCTCATAGGCGCGTTCTTGCATGACGCGCATTCCCATCTCGTTGGCTCTCGTGGAGCTGCCATTGCTTGCGTAATTTACGGAAACGGATGGAATGGATTTTTTCTGTGTCATGCGGCTTCTCTTAGTGTGCGTTCAATAGTTTGTTTGTTTTGAATAAATGCCCTCATTTCTTGGATAGATGTCAATAGCTCTAGCTTCGTATATTTAAGATTATGCATATTTTCAGGATGATGAATTTGATGGCGAATATAAACGCTGCGAATAACCCTCTTTATTGTTATATTTCCGTTTCTTTCTTCATTATATGCAACCTCTTCCTTGCCTGCTTTATATTCTGCCAGCCATCCTTCATGCTCAATGAAACTATATAGTTCATTATGATACTCTTCATTTGCCTCAGCAAAAGCCAAGAAATTGACTTCATTCAATGAAGGGTATGGTAATTCATGCTGTTCAACAGCAATAATCTCTTTTGAACTAACACTGTTTTGTACAAGCCTTAAATGTTCAAAGTTTAACATTTTTACAAGAGATGGGCTATGAGTTGTTAAAATAACTTGCGTATGTTCAGCCTGAGAAAGCGAAACTAAAGCCTCAATGAGTTTCTTTTGATGGTCTGGATGCTGCGATGTTTCTGGCTCTTCTATCGCATAGATAACATCTGGAACATTTCTATCGCTTTTCCTTCTTTCAGCTTCTGCTCTAAAGAAGTTAAGCAAGACAAGTCTTTTAACGCCGCTACCACGCTTATTTAGAGGAATATCATCATCACTCGAAATTGACACATTTTTGAAAACATCTATCCATTTCAAGCTTTCCGATGCTGGGATAACAGGGCTTAAGGTCTGTGCAATTTCTGGGTTCATTTCCCTCAACTTTTCGCAGGTTCCATTTGCAACCGCTTGTAGCCGCTCATTTACGCTTTCTGCCACACTATTTAGAGCCGCAACTATGCTCGAATCTTTGAGGATTTCTTGTGTTGCTAGCTTCATTGGATCTTGTATTTCGCTATCTCCATCGCCATTTTTTCTGTCAGACTGAAATAGTGAATATAAAGGCATATAGTTTTTCAGTTCACTCCAGACGTTCTTTTCGTCAACTTTGCTTATGTCAATTTCCACATCCGCTAGCTGAAGATTAGTGGTGTAGTGCCCCCAAATAGCTTGACGCATAGACGCATTTTTACTTTTATCAACATCCGTAACGGCTATAGCATCAATAATTTTTCTTAAGTCTGCCTGCTTCTTATGCAGCAAGTCTGCACATTCAGGATTGGTGGGATGATATGCCTTGATTAAGACTTTTTCTTTTCCTGCGTTTGGATAAATCTTGGTAATTTCCAATTTATTATCTTTTGTTAAAAGATATTCATTAGAGAGGGTTGTTGTATTGCTTGCATCTATAACGAGGCTTGCTGGAAAGCCTTCGAATACAACTGAAACTCTAATATCTTGATTTCCGCTTTCTGAACATTTTTTATTAACATCGTCTTTGTCCAGCTTGATTACCCCTTTTCCTTCATTAAAGAATACATCAAGAGCTTCAAGGACAGTTGATTTGCCAACATCATTCTTTCCCACAAAAGCAGTCAGATTATTGAAGTTTATAACTACTTCGTCTGAATATGAGCGAAAGTTCGAAATTTTGACTTGTGATATTCTCATTTTGCAGCCCTCTTTATTAGTTTATCCGCCACGGTCGGTTTGGCAGTCATTTTGGTGTAGAGGTCGAACAGCTTTTCCAGTCGCTCGGTGTCGTCGTTATTTGCGTAATTGACGTATACAGATGGGATAGAACTTTTCTGTGTCATAAAGAATTTTTCTCCTATTTTGAGGCAATGTAAGGAACACCAATTTCTTCTTGATTAAGTATTGCCTTAATTATCCAGTCTTTCTGATATGGAGCAACTGCGCCCCGCTTCTTTTTCTTGTCAAACATGATAAGTCTCCAAAGAGTATGGGTGCCTTGAGTAAAATTATTGCCAAAGTCTATAAACACACGAGAATTTGCATCTGACCAATTATGCATAATTTTACCTCGGCCTAGCCAATGCAGGCCATAGGCTAACGGATTATCTTGAATTGGCTGTCGTCCTACACCCATTTGGAAGAAGCTGAGATCTAGTTCACCTCTCAAACCATCCACGATCCAAATCATATTTTTATAGAATTTTTCGCGCGCTTTTAACTCTTCGAAAGGCATTGCAGAATGCTGGAATTCAACAACTAAGCCATACGGTGTCTTTACGTCTGCTATGTGTCTTTCTCCAGTGGATTCATCAAATGCTGAAATTTCTTGCCACTCTGCTGGGAAATTATCTTTCCAGCTACGATGCCATTCAGTCTCATTTTCCCACCATGGATCACAAATATCTCGTGTTTTATGAGCCCAATGCCAGACTTTCGTTCTGCCGCATTTTGAAACCATTTCTGCTCCACAATGAAGGCAGCTTCCACGCTGCTTGGGTTGTGGATTCATTTTTGTACCGTTGACTATTGCGAATCTCATGCTGCCCCCTTTTTGCTGGGTTTTGTAGCAGTCATTTTGGTGTAGAGGTCAAATAGCTTTTCCAGCCGCTCGGTGTCATTTTTGAAGCGACGGCCGATATAGATGCGCTCCAGTACTTCATCGTTGCGTTCGTGTGCGTGTCGAAGGTTTTCAGGCATTGTCTCGGGGTCGTATAAATCCGCAATGGTGGCAGGGAAATGTGCCTCCCGCGCTAGCAAAATATCTTCCGCGCAGCGGGTCAGGTCAGCTTTATTTTTCTCGGTGAGTGTTGGAACAGGGAAAGTATTATAACAGGTGGCAGAGGTGTATCTAATTCGTTCTTCTAGCTTTCCTGCAATCGCCTCGACCCAAGCCATGTGAATCTTAGAAGAAATTATAGAGAAAACGTGCAAACCTGCATTTTGTACAATGCTGGCTGCATTGTTAATTATGCAATCATCGGTCAAGTATCCAGCTGTTATGTACTCACGCCTCTCGGAAAAAACCGTCGGGACAATAATCTGGTGGCCTTTCCTTTTATTTATCCATGCAAATTTGTGTGGCCTACCAACTGCTGTGCGCGCGCGTGTGCCTGCATTCTCACGAAATGCTTTAACTGCTTTTATACGTTCTGCAATTTCTTGATTTTCGAGTGCAAATTCCAAGTCTGCGTCTTCGATCCAAAGACACCATCTTAAAGTTCCCCTGATAAACTCACTCGAACCTAGGTATGGCTTTATAAATCTTGTAAAATCACCTTTGTTAGAGAGAATTTGATTCTTTTCGTGTCCTGTAAGAATCAAATTGCCGCCATCCAATGCACCACTTCCATCTGTTATCGACGCATCAAATCCAATAGGAATTTTTGCTCCATCAACAATGATGTTCTTTGCATTCAGAAGGTAAGCGTTGATTTGAGACACTTCTCTTACGCTTGCTTCCACATTCGCATTGATTTCAAATATCTTTTTCTGTTGTACTGGTTGTGAAGTAAGTCCTACGACTATTACAGAAACCCCAGCATTATTACTGGCGAGATTAGCCCATTTGAAGGAAGTGTGAGCAAAAAAGATATTCTGCCCATATCTAAAAATTATAGGCCACAAGATCGATGCTTGCAGGCCTTGGCAAATAGAGTTTGTTGTTACAAAGGCACTGGCTGTAGAAGGACAGTATTTACTATATTCAGCTGCTTTAATTAGCCAGCCAGTTACATAATCCAATGCTTTCCAGTTGTTAACTTTATCTGAAAATAGTTTTCCTAATTCATCGGTTTGTTCTTCAGTTCGCCAGTTACTTCCTTTGTACGGCGGGTTGCCACAGATGTAGGTTTCACCACCTTCATTCTCGAAATCTATTTGTGCTTGGTCTAGTGGCGTTTTGAATAGATCATCTGCTTGTATTTTTACAGCGCGACCAGTTGGAGGGCATATACTTAACCAATCCAAATCTAAGGCGTTAGCGCAAGTAATCCAGTTCTGTGCATCCAGTGGCAGGAACTCTGCCAAGGCTTCTTTCTGGCCACGATAGAGAATGTCGCACTGATATTCCGCGATAATGAGCGCAAGGCGTGCCACTTCAGCGGGGAAGTCTTTCAGCTCAATGCCTCTGAAATTGGTGATGGGTATTTCAGTGCGAATGCCAGCTTCTTTGCGCCGCTTGTTAATCTCCGCTTCAATCTCACGCATTTGCTTATAGGCAATCACAAGGAAGTTGCCGGAGCCACAGGCAGGGTCAAACACGCGGATTTTTGCCATGCGCTTGCGTAGGTTCAGTAGCTTTTGTGGGCTGTTTTCCGCTGCCTCTAACTGTGAACGCAGATCATCCAAAAACAGCGGGTTCAGCACTTTTAGGATATTCGGCACGCTGGTGTAGTGCATCCCGAGTGCGCCGCGTTCCTCATCTTCGGCCACCGCCTGAATCATCGAGCCGAAAATATCAGGATTGATTTTCTGCCATTCGAGGTTGCCCACATGCAGCAGGTAGGAACGCGCAATTTTGCTGAAGCGTGGCACATCCGTGCTGCCAGAGAAAAGGCCACCGTTCACATAAGGGAATACATCCGCCCAGCTGCGGATTTTCTCTTTAGCGCGGTCTTGCGGCTTGGTGTTCATCGAACGGAATAATTCGCTAATCACCTCGTGGGTGTTGGAGGAATCCTTGGCACTCATCTGGTCGATGGTGGCGGTGAATATACCTTCGCCGTTGAAAATATCGGTATCTTCCGCAAAGAAACAGAAGATCAGCCGTGCCATGAAATGATTCATATCGTGGCGGCGGGCAGCGGTGCCCCATTGGGGATTGTCTTTCAACAGTTCCACATACAGCCGGTTTAGTCGGCTGGTGGCGCGAATGTCGAACGAGCTTTCACGGATTTGCTTAACAGTGGTAATTCCCGCCAGCGGCAGGAAGAAGCCGAAATGGTTTGGGAAGTCTTTGTAGTCACAGGCGATGGTTTCGCCGCTGGTGATGTCTTCGGCTTGGAAATCTTCACCGTCGGTGGCGAGGATGTATTTGGCTTTCTGGCGGGTGGTGGCAGGGCTACTTTTGAGCCTTTCCAGCGTTTTTAGAACTTCACCTGCAGGGCTGACAGCCATGTGGATGTGATTCCGCTGAAGAACTCCTCCTTCAATGTCGGATTGATTTGTGTCGCCGTTTCTGAGGCGTTTAATTGTAGGCGGCTTATTTCCAAATGCTTCCAAAAAGGCATAAGGGAACTCAGCCGGGTCAAACGGCAGTTCTGCTAATCCTGTAATTGCCTCTTCAATTTCTACCGCGTTCAATGGGGTGCCTTCAAAATGATTTTTAGTGTTTCTTGATTCCTAAAGGGATAGCAGAAAACGCAGGGGAGGCAACGATTTAGCGCAGAAAATGCGTCTCATTTCAGGATGTTCTAGGGCTGCTGTGGATAACTTATTTGGTTGCTAGATTTAGTGGTTTTAGGGGGAGCTGAATGAGATGATTGATACTCAAGCCACGCTAGTTTTAATTATAATGATTAGATAAATCATTTTGAGGCTGGGGGAGTTTTGGGCGCGCTATTTAGCATAAAATCTTTTAACTAAAAATTTAGAAAATAGAATAACTGAGTTTTTTTCTGAGAATGGCTGTGAGTATCAAGAAAATAGAAAATTTATGCTCAAAAAATCACATTAAAACTTGAGTTTTTTGTGTGCCAATGTTAGTATAAAAAATCTTCTAAGGTTTATTGTTTTTCATAAAACTTTAGAAAGAATCATATCGAACGTGGGCTGCTTTTTTGTACCCCATGTGCGGTAGCTATATAGGTGTATTTCTTGATCTGCGCCTAAGTATTTGAACTACCTTTATTTTAACTTTGTAAGACACGCTTTGTTTTTCCAGCCTGTCAGCGTTTTACGTTGCCTATTTCCATAGCGATATGAGGAAGGGAGGGGAGAGCTTTGCCTGTGTAGGAGCCAATATGTCAATTTTAAACTCACATCTTCAAAATCTTCCTATCGCTACCCTAAAACCCTATCAAAAAAACGCCCGTACCCATTCAAAAAAGCAGATACGCCAGATTGCGGATAGTATCGCGAAGTTTGGGTTCACTAACCCCGTACTTATCGATAATGAAAACACCATTCTTGCTGGCCATGGCCGAGTAGAAGCGGCAAAGCTGCTTGCGTGGCATGAAGTGCCTTGCATCCGCTTAGAACATATGACGCCACAGCAGAAGCGCGCCTATGTGTTGGCAGATAACAAGCTTGCACTTAATGCAGGCTGGGATGAAGAGATTTTGGCGGAGGAGCTAAAGGAGCTTTTGCTGCAGGATGAATTCAGCATCGATATGACGGGATTTTCCATTGCAGAAGTAGATCTGATTATTGAGGAAAATAACAAAGAAGAAAGCGGGAATCCGCGTGAAGATGCATTGCCAACGGAGCAGGTGCCTATTCGTTGCAGCGTTGGTGATATCTGGCAATTAGGTAAGCATCGTTTGGTTTGCGGTAATTCGCTTGATCCGCAGGTGATTGCTGCATTGATGGATGGCAAACAAGCGCAGATGATTTTTGCTGACCCGCCTTATAATGTCCCGATTGATGGACATGTGTGTGGGGCAGGGGCGATCAAGCATCGTGAGTTTGCGATGGCTTCTGGTGAAATGAACGCTGCGCAGTTCACTCAATTTCTGCAAACAGCATTTGATAATATGGCGACCCATAGTGTTGATGGTTCCATTCATTTCATTTGTATGGATTGGCGTCACATGCAGGAGATGTTGGCGGCAGGTCATGCTGTTTATAATGAGCTAAAAAATCTGATTGTTTGGGCCAAAGACAATGGTGGTATGGGAACGTTTTATCGTTCCCGCCATGAGTTGATCTTTGCCTTCAAGCACGGGACTAACGCTCATATCAACAGCTTTGAGCTTGGCCAGAACGGGCGTTACCGCACGAATGTTTGGCAATATCGTGGAGTGAATTCGATCTATGCAGGCCGTATGGATGAGCTAGCGCTGCACCCGACGGTGAAGCCGGTACAAATGATCGCAGACGCAATCAAAGACGTTTCAAAGCGAGGAGACATTGTACTCGACCCATTTGGTGGCAGTGGTTCAACACTCATTGCTGCGCATAAAACAGGCCGACGTGGGTACTTATGTGAAATTGATCCAGTCTATTGTGACCGCATCATACAGCGCTGGGAAACATATGCCCATGATGAGGCTGAGCGTATTTCTTATACCACTAAGCAGGAGTCTTTATGAGTCGCGATAAAAAGAATGGATCATTAGGAAAAGATGGTTACTATGAGGTGGGTTATTGCAAGCCACCTAAACATACTCAATTCAAGAAGGGACAATCTGGTAATCGTAGTGGCAGACCTCAAGGATCCACTAATGCCGTGAACGATGAAAATTTAATGATGTTAATTCAGAAAGCAGCTTTCCGAAAGGTAGTGGTGAATGATGGTCAGCGTAAAATAACCATGTCAGCTGTAAATGCTATGATAAACAATGGTTTTCAGAAAGCATTAAAAGGTGACTATCGTTTCTTTAAAGTATTCATTGATAGAGTAGATTTATTCGAAGCGTATCAAGTGCAACAAGCCGAGTTAGAAAGTAAGAAAAGTTTACAGAATTTTATTGATCGTTTTGAAAGTGCAGGAGATATTCAAGTAATCAGGACGTATCTAGGGAAAATTGCAAATGGTGAAATTAGCGGCTCTTCTTTAGAAGCCATTCTACCAAGCCAGCATCGAGGACGAAAGAAGCAATCTGCTCGGGACCAACCAGAGTAATCCGTGAATCCGGTGATTTCAAACTAATCGGGTGTTTAGAGGTATGATAAACATAAAATAGTCGTGGGATTTCCCAAGAATCAAATGCATCTATATATTCTTCTAATTCTACCTGATTAGTTTGCGATTTAACTTGCACCATTGCGCGTTCACCTGTCACTGGCATAACAAGCTCAATATCAGCCGTTTTCATAGTCTCACCCACGATACTGACTCGTTGCCATCCGCTGCGGCTAAAAATCAGATCCACAAGTGTTTCAAAATCTTTCCAGTGCAGACTCTTGATGATGGGCTGCAGTGAAGCCAAAAGATGGCTTACGGCCTGTTGTGCCGTCTCCATTTCTGATGAGTTCTCGTTATTAATCTTATTCAAAATATAATTAAGTAGATGAGGTTTTGTATCGCAAATCGTGCCCTGGAAACCGGCTATTTTTACAAATTCTCCATTAAGTTCTGTCATGCGTAAAGGGGTGCCATTGATGTTTGTATTATACCATTGGCCTTTTGTACGGCGCAGACGGCTGCCATCAGGAAACTTCTGTTTGTCGTTTCCAAGATATTCAATGACTGGTTCGGCTTTGCACCACCACAGAAAACCATTTGCGAATGTAAACCAGATGACATCATCAGAAACGTCATAAAAATTTAGTATCTGACGCGCATGATTGGATGCGGCCCCTGCTTTAGAGTCGGGGTAGTGTGATTTAATCGCCTGTAGGTCACCTTTTAGAGCGGCTTCGTGTGGTATTTCATAATAACCCAAACGAAGTGTGCCATCTTTAAGGCACAAATTTTCCCAGCGGCCGCCGCTACCTAGTTTGATATACCGCCCAGTTTTTGCGGTTACTTTTTCTAGCATTGCTTACTCCCTAAAAACGAACCACCAGGATTGCTCCTGGTGGCGCGGGAGTTAGTAAGCCGCAATAATACGACCGCGACGGCCTTTAGCCGCAAGGCTTGGACATACGCCGTCGCCTCCCGGCCCTAAGGACGAGAAGCGACGTGATGACGGACACGTCACCGATTATTGAGAGGTTACTAAGCCCCGAACCTACCTACGGCAGATCCACAGTCACACTACCACTGTGCCCGTGGATATCAACTCGAGTTTATAGAAAACAAAAAATATTAGATATTCTCGAACAAACCACTCGACTTTGTGTGCAAAGGAAGCATTGCTGTGATTATCGCATAACCGCACAGCACCTTTGGCCCATCATGGGCTTGTGTCAGTACAAGCCCAGACATTTCGTCAGGCCACTGACCAAAGGAGAGTTTTATGTCGAAAAACAAATCAGCAACCATCATTCCCAACATCACGCAGAGAAAAAGAACAAAGCAGATGGCAGAAATTTTGCCAAATGCAGGACAAGAAAAATCTGCGTCTGCCTCAAAAATTGAGAGTATCATTATCCTGCTGCGTCGCCCCAAAGGCGCCACGCTGGAGGAGATGATGGAAGCGACCGGCTGGCAGCGTCATAGCGTGCACGGCACCTTGTCTGGCACCATCAAAAAGAAGCGCGGCCTACCACTCATCACTGAGTTTGGTGAGCATGGTCGCAGCTACCGCATTGGTACGCGTTAATGAGCGCGAAGCCTGAGCAGAGCCTTGCCAAGCAATTGGCGAGGCTCCCCGGCATGCATCGCGAGCAACTCGCCAACCTCTGGCGGCAGCTTTATAACATCGAGCCACCATTCAAAATTGGTGCAGAGTTCCTGCGGATGGCCTGTGCGTATAGGTTGCAGGAACGCGAGCATGGGGGCCTCAAACCCGCCACCCGCCGTTACCTGATGAAAGTGGCGGAGGAAGCTGCGGCTGGCAAAGCTGGCATCACGCCGCCGCTGGTTATCAAGCCTGGTACGCGCCTTATCCGACAGTGGCATGGTACGACCTATGAGGTTATTGTGATTCCAGGCGGTGTGCTGCTCAACGGCGAGCAGCTCAAATCCCTGACCGAGGCCGCATATCGCATCACTGGCTCCAAACGCTCTGGTCCTAAATTCTTCGGATTGCTGAGCAAGGAGGTGCGCGCATGAGCAAGATATTTCGTTGCGCCATCTACACCCGAAAATCATCAGAGGAGGGGCTAGAGCAGGACTTTAACTCCCTGCATGCCCAGCGCGAAGCAAGCGAAGCCTATATTCTCAGTCAGAAGCACGAAGGCTGGCAGGTAGTGAGGGGAGAGTATGACGATGGCGGTTATAGTGGCGGCAATATGAACCGCCCGGGGCTCGTCCGCCTGATGGCAGATATTGAAGCAGGGAAGATTGATGTGGTAGTCGTCTACAAGGTGGATCGGCTTTCGCGCTCGCTGCATGATTTTGCGAAGATGGTCGAAGTGTTCGACCGCCACGGCGTCTCATTCGTTTCCGTCACCCAGCAGTTCAATACCACCACTTCTATGGGCCGCTTGACGCTGAATGTGCTACTCTCATTCGCGCAGTTTGAACGAGAGGTCACGGGCGAGCGCATCCGCGACAAAATCGCAGCCTCCAAAAAGAAAGGCATGTGGATGGGTGGTGCGGTACCGCTTGGTTACAGGGTAGAGGAGCGAATGCTACTGCCTGCACCAGACGAGGTGCCATTGGTCGAGAAAATCTTTGCGCGCTACCTAGTGCTGGGTTCGGTTCGTGCGTTGCATGAAGAACTCAAACAGCAGAACATCAAAACCCGCTCAGGCAATATCCTCTCTCGTGGTGCGCTGTATGGGATGCTGAGTAATCCCGTCTATCTCGGCAAGATTCGCCACAAAGAGAATATCTATGACGGTGAGCACACCGCCATCATCGAGCAGGAATTATGGGACGCTGTGCAGCAGCAATTGCTAGTCAATGGCCCGCAGCTTCGTAAGCGCAATAGAATCACCGACCGTAGCATCCTCACCGGCAAAATTTTTGATGAAGCAGGGGAGCCGCTAGTGCCCTCTCATTCAGAAAAACGTGGCAGGCGTTATCGTTATTATATTTCCAAGAGCATCAGAAATAATCTGGTGGCGGATAGCAGCAACAGCTGGCGAGTGCCAGCCTTCGAGATTGAACAGCAAGTGTTTCAGGCATTGCGGAGCGTGCTACAAAATAAGGCGAAACTGGCAACCTTGCTTGAGGAAGCAGAGGTCGAGCCACAATACATCATGAATCATCTGGCGGCGGCTGAGCTTGCCTTCAAACGTCTCGATTTAGATCAAACCCATCACCTGCTACAGCAGCTCATTGAGCGCATTGATTTAAAATCAAACCATCTACGCCTGCACATCAAACTGATAGCTGATGGCGCGCCTGCGAAAATCATCACCACTGATTTGCCGATGACAATCAAACGTCGCGGCATTGAGATGCGTATGGTCGTTGGCGAATCGAAAGGCAAACCAGACCCAACGCTCCTCAAGGCCGTCGCCCGCGCGCACCTGTGGTTTGATGAGCTTGCAACTGGCAAAGTTGTCTCCATCGCGCAAATCGAAAGGCGAGAGAATATCGACAAAGGCTATGTCAGCCGCCTGCTGAAGCTGGCCTTCCTACCGCCAAAGGCCATCGAATCCATCGTCGCCGGCACCCAGCCAGCGGATTGGACGGTGAATACATTAGTAATGAAAATACCGGTGTAGTTCTAAGAATAATGAAGGAAAGCTTTACTCTGGCGTAGTGAGTAATACTAATATCCAGTAAGAACAATGAAAGTTTGAATGGAGAAGACTATGTTTAATTTGATCATGCGTTATGGACAATGGGAGAATGCTGGCCATGCAACAATTAGTTTGGGCCGGATGTTTGAGTATACCGAGGAGCGGCTAGCTACTATTTTTCAAGATACAAATAATATTCCATTGCTCGATCGCTTAGCCCAAATGCCTTGTTTATTTATGCAGGAAGGTAGAGAAGATGAAGTTGCTCGTGTAGGTTCGATTTTCCGCGCACGAATAGTTAATGGTGAAGTTGAGTTTGAATATTCCCTTGATCCTGAAGTTCCGCCGCTTCTAAATAGAAATATTTATCTAAATCGGCTGCCACTTCATATGCCTCATGATTTTGAATTCTCCAGAAATCATTGGGCAATAAAGGACGTTGATTTATTTCGCTTTTTACTACGTTCAGTTCGCCCACGTCGCCAGCGGCCTACGGTATTTAATATTTCGGAGCATGAAAATATTGAACCAACTTTGGCATCCGCAATGATGCCATTTAATGCAGAGTTTAACCAAGTCTACGATAGCATCCGAGAAGCTTCACATTTGGCTGGGCTACGCTGCAGGCGAGCTGATGATATTTGGGAAAATGCCGCAATTATCCAAGACGTAGTTGCTCTTATTGATCGATCGAGAATTGTAATCTGCGATTGCACTGGTCGTAATCCTAATGTCTTTTATGAAGCAGGCATTGCACATACTTTAGGTAGAGAGGTAATTTTAATAACGCAGAGTGACCATGACATCCCCTTCGACTTGCGACATCTACGGTATATCCGGTACTTAAACAACAATGAAGGATTGGCGACACTTATCGACAATCTTCAAGCTAGAATGGCAACAATTTTAGGTGGTTGAGTGTGACGAGAAATCTGATATGATGAGCACTGCTACATTTTTCGTAAAATATTAGGTGTATGGCAGGCAAAAGCAAAATCGAATGGACAGAGCAGACATGGAACCCCACCACGGGATGTACTAAGGTGTCTCCTGGCTGTAAGCATTGTTACGCCGAGACACTTTCCCGGCGCTTGATGGCTATGGGGGCAAATGGCTATGAAAATGGCTTTAACCTTTCAATAATTGAAGATCGACTAAGCCAGCCGTTAAAAAGAAAATCGCCGACAATTTACTTTGTAAATTCTATGAGCGATTTGTTTCATGAAGGTATTCCTGATGAATTTCTCGACCGCGTTTTTGATGTGATTCGTAAAACGCCGCATCATACATACCAAATCCTCACTAAAAGAGCAGAGCGTCTCCCTGAGTATTTTGGGAAAAAGGCTCTGCCTAAGAATGTGTGGTTGGGTGTATCAGTTGAAGATAAAAAATATGGAGTGCCACGCATCGACTACTTACGCCGCGTAAGAGCTACAGTTCGTTTTTTATCCGTAGAGCCGTTATTGGGAGATATTGGCCAAGTCGATTTAACCGATATCCATTGGGTAATCGTGGGTGGCGAAAGTGGGCCAAAGGCACGTCCTATGAAACCCGAATGGGTAGAAAACATTCGAGTCCAATGCAAAGCTCAGGACTCTGCCTTCTTCTTTAAGCAGTGGGGCGGCTGGGGGGCAGATGGCAAGAAACGCTCAAAAATGCAGAATGGTCGCAAGTACAAAGGCAGAACTTGGGATGAAATGCCTGAAATAAATGCCCTACTGTAGAGATGCTTAGATGGTAAAATCAACATATCAGTGGGCAGAAGGGGCAAATCTCGACGACCATAGCAAATGCAAACATAAAATACTCAGGGAGTATTTTAGACAGTATTTGGTCACCCGCTGCAAACTGCCCCAGCAAGAAAAGTTTAGACTTGCCGTTGTTGATGGTTTTGCCGGTGCGGGTATCTATGGGTGCGGAAGTTATGGTTCTCCGCTGATTTTTATCGAAGTGCTGAAAAACACACTTAATGAAATTAACATTGGACGTGCAGCACAAGGCTTAAAGGCAATGGAGATTGAATGCTTCTTTGTGTTTAATGATGCAGAGCCGGAAGCTATCAATTTGCTAAAAACCAGTGCCGCTCCTTTGCTGGCAGAAATAAAAATGACTGTCCCGCAACTTCATATTGAAGTTGAATACTACACCCAGAAATTTGACGATGCATTCTCTGAGATCAAAGCAAAGATACATTCGGGCAGTTATAGAAATGTTCTCTTTAACTTGGATCAGTACAGCCATTCACATGTAAATCTGACGACCATAAAGGACATAATGTCCTCATGGAAATCGGCGGAAATCTTTCTGACCTTCATGATCGGCGCATTATTGGCTTATGCATCTCCACAAAAAGAAAAAGACAGGGCCTTGGGCAAAATCCCAGAAGTCTCACGTGAAATACACGCACTCACGCAAGATATGGAATCCGCATTAAGCAAAACAGAGTGGCTGGGTAGGGCAGAAAAAATAGTGTTCGATACGCTTAAAGGATTCGCGCCATTTTCAAGCCCATTCTCGATCAATAATCCGGATGGTTGGCGTTACTGGTTTATACACTTTGCGAATAGTTACCGGGCACGACAGGTCTATAACGATATCTTACACGCCAATAGCTCGACCCAAGCGCACTTTGGTAGGTCTGGTCTGAATATGCTCTCGTATGATCCCGCGCATGAGGGTGCATTATACCTTTTCGATGATAATTCGCGGCAACGCGCCAAAAATGAACTCCACGATGATATACCTCGCTTAATCTCAGAGTATGGTGATGCGCTGACAGTAGAGGAGTTTTATGCGGCTGCTTACAATGAAACGGCTGCACATAGCGACGATATTCATGAAATGATGATACAAAACCCTGATGTGCAGGTTCTTACTCAAGCGGGTGGTGAGCGTCGTAAAGCTAATACCATACGCCCAGACGATATACTCACGATCAAACTGCAAAAAAGCATGTTTCCCTTGTTCCTCAAGACTGGAATAAAGAATTAGCGAGCTGCCGCACATGTTTGCAAAACTCAAATCTTGGTCGAAGAAGTAGTGCGAAATGGTGGAATTGAATCTAGAGGGCTATCTTGACTGGCGCATTCGGCCTCAGAGACACCAAGCCTAAATAGGTCCTATTTCACCCCACCATCAAAGTTCTCCAGTCATTCTGGCAGAAAAAACGCGGCGGAACGCGCGCCTGAGGGGGCGTGTCTGTGAAATATTGAGTGTCGGTGAGAAAATTGGTGGAGGATACAGGAATCGAACCTGCGACATTCTGCTTGCAAAGCAGACGCTCTACCAACTGAGCTAATCCCCCACAACGCTGCCAAATATGGCCGTCAAAAGTGGGGTGAACATAGGCAATTTATTCGCCTAGTCAAGCCAAAAAATTTATCTTGCCATTATGCCTTGGTGCTGGGGCGTGCAAACACGGGTGAGCCTTCCTCTGAAAGGTCTGGGCGGTAGGTGTAGCCTTCCTCATTAAAAGCATAAACTGCCTCCAGCGTGGTCGCTTTTTGT
>JAIXPZ010000025.1 GCA_027486005.1 Legionellales bacterium | reverse complement strand
GGGTCGCTCTGAGCCTAGAATGGTGAAACGCAGGCCAAAATCTTTTCCGCGATTACCAAAAGCGCGGCAATATTATCAGCAGGCTGCGTAAGTGTTATCGGTTAGGTTAGTGCCATTGCCAGATAGACTTTAATCATCATCGTCTTCTTTACTCGCCCCTTCAAAAGTAATCCATTGTTACTCCATGTGATCGTGTCGAGAACGAGATTGTCTGGTCTTTGAGATTCAACCATCATCAACAAATTAACCAAATGAGCTTGGCTATGTGCAATTTCCACTTGATTTTTCCATCGTTCAGCTAGAGTAGAAAGGTTTTTATTAACACTCTTAAGCGCCGCAAACTTTGATAAATTTTCTTTTTCTTGAGTGAAAAAAAGGATTTCTTTTTCTTTATCATGCCTATCTATTTTGATAAAAAAAATACTAGCAATCAGCATAATAACACCTGTCATTAACGCAACACTCCCAAAAATTTTCAGCTGTACTTTTGTTGCGCGCTTTCTCTCGAATTGTCTCCAGGGAAGTAAATTAAAATTATTTAAATTTCTACCCTCATGATTTTTCAAATCATCTTGAAAAACTCCTAATTTCACCCAATTGATTTTCAATGCTTTCAACACTAACTCTAGTCTTGAAAATTTCTTAACATTACACGCGGCCACTAGTAGCTTCTTATTTTCTTCATCTATATTTGGCGCAAAAAAATCAAAATAGATTTCTTCTTCAAGCATGGGAAAAAGTTTTGCTTGTTCAATGTGGATATACTGTAAGATGTCATCATCGTTGAACACTACAGGGATGCTGGCCTCCACCAATGCCACATGCGTAGAATGAAGAAAAACAAAAAGATGTGCGATTTCTTTAGCGTTGCGGCGCAAAAAATTCTCTAGAAGACCATCACTTTTATCCAACATCGTTGAAAGCTCTTCTACAACTATTCCTTGCCGAAGAAAACTCGCCACTAGGCGTTGATCGTGATGATAATAAATATGAATAGTGTCTATATTGGACATACAGCAGTCTCTAGCAAAACTATAGCATTTACAGGTGAGTTAGCTGAAAGCAGCTGCGCAGGACTGGAGGGAGATAATTGTGCATTATTTTCCACCAAAATCAACTGTATTCTGATGATTTTATGAAAGTACAAAAATAAGGTACTGTACAACAAAAACTAATGGTAGAATCCTGTCCAGAGAAAAACCAAAAATAGCCCTACTTCTTCATTATGAGTTTAATGCGTATTCTTATTTTTATTGGAAAGTCGATTGTCGGGGCCTTGCTCGCGGCTCTATTACTGCTTGCGCTGCTTTTTGCCTATGTTTCTATTTGCCTTCCTTCTGTTGAATCGCTTAAAACAATTCATCTTCAATCACCACTGAGCATTTTCTCCAACGATGGCGAATTGATCGCAGAATTTGGTGATATTCGTCGCACCCCGGTTCTTTATAAAGACATTCCACAACCGCTGATTAATGCGGTTTTAGCCACAGAAGATCAACACTTTTACGAACATCCTGGTGTTGATTTTCTCGGGCTAGCACGCGCCGCTGTTGTACTCGTTTCTACTGGGCATAAAACTCAAGGTGGCAGCACAATCACAATGCAAGTAGCGCGCAATTTTTTCCTCTCTAACAAAAAAACGTTTGCAAGAAAGTTTAACGAAATTTTACTGGCCATTAAAATTGACCACGAACTTGGGAAGCAAGCTATTTTAGAACTGTACTTTAACAAAGTATTTCTGGGGGAGCACGCTTATGGTTTTGGCGCAGCAGCGCAAGTTTACTACGGTAAGCCATTGAATGAACTAACGTTAGCAGAATACGCTATGCTGGCCGGCCTCCCGAAAGCGCCTTCAACCGCCAACCCTATTGTCAACCCCAAAAAAGCACGTGAACGGCGCCATCACGTTCTGTCGCGGATGTTAGAAGGCGGGTTTATTACTTCTGAGGAATTCGAGGAAGCTAATGAAGCTCCGCTGGTGGAAAAATATCACGGCCTCAGCGTGTCCTTGACAGCCCCCTACGTGGCAGAAATGATTCGCAGCCAACTCTATGATAAATACGGCGACGTTATTTACAGCCAAGGCCTTAATGTTCACACCACGATTAATGGCCGCTTACAACGCGAAGCTAATAGCGCCCTAAGAGAGGGTATTTTAGCCTATGATCGGCGACATGGTTATCGAGGCCCTGAGAAAAATATAGGAACTTATAGCCCAAAGCAGCAAAGCGCCTGGGAAAAAATTCTCGCTAAGTTACCCAATCAATATGACCTGCTTCCCGCGGCAGTGATACAAGTTGATGGAAAAAATGCTCAAGCGTTACTGGCTGATGGAGAAGTCATAACACTTCCATGGCAAAGCATTTCCTGGGCACAACCCGTCATGAAGAATCATCAACTTGGCAAGATTCCTGAAACAGCCGATGAAGTTCTTCATGTTGGCGACATTATTCGTATTTACCAACTTCCTAACAAATCCTGGATGTTAAGCCAAAGCCCTATAGTTGAAGGTGCATTGGTTGCAATGGATCCTAAGTCTGGCGCCATTTTAGCAATGGCGGGTGGTATTGATTTCAGCAAGAGCCACTTCAATCGCGTAATACAAGCGCATCGCCAGGTAGGCTCTAGCATCAAACCCTTCATTTATGCTGCTGCAATTTCTAAAGGTATGACATTAGCCACGATTGAAAATGATTCCCCTATTGTGATTGAAGATGGCAGCGACCAAACATGGCGTCCAGAAAATGACGACCACCAATTTCATGGATCAGTGCGTATGCGAGAAAGCTTGGTGGATTCACTCAATCTTGCGTCTATCCGCATCTTGCAACAAACCGGCATCCCATATACGATTCAATTTCTAGAAAAATTTGGCTTTGATCCCAAACAAATGCCTGAAGGTTTATCTCTGGCGCTTGGAACACCTGACCTCACGCCGCTGCAATTAGCGAATAGTTTTGCGCGTTTCGCTAATGGAGGTTATCAACTCAATGCATACTTAATTCATTCCATTACCGACGACCATCAAGAAATGCTTTATAAAGCAAAAAAAATTAAACTTTGCCAAAACAATGAAGATGTTTTAGATCAAACGATAGAACAATACCAATGCGCAACCCAAACGGTTGACTCTCAAATTATTTACTTACTCGACTCTGCAATGCAAGATGTGATTGGACGAGGCACAGGGAAACAAGCACGTATTTTAAATCGACAAGATCTTGCCGGCAAAACAGGCACCAGTAACGATCAACGTGACGCTTGGTTTTCGGGTTTCAATCAAAACATCGTTACAGTTGTTTGGGTTGGCTATGATACACCAAAATCACTGGGTGAGTATGGAGGACAAGCTGCTCTTCCTATTTGGATTGATTTTATGCGCGCGGCTTTAAAAGGCATGCCAGAAACTTCACTGCAACGCCCTGAAGGAATTATTTCAGTACGCATTGACCCACAAAATGGATTGCGCGTACCTGCCAGTCACACTCCATCCATTTTTGAAATATTCAAAGCAGGAACTGAACCGCCGATGGAAGGCGATGCTGAAAATACAGAAACCTCCATGAGCAATCAAAATGATTCTCAACAAAATAAAAATCCAAGCTTGAGTGATTTGTATTAATATACTATGCAACAACAAATCCAATCCACACCCACATCACAAACCAGTGATGATTTAAAAATGCTTTAAAACATTTTTCAGGAATACGATCGGCAATCAAAATCTGCTGATAAATGAAAAACCCTACTGCAATCAATACCCATGCTTCATAATAATTGGAATAATGCTGCCACAGCCCAAAAACAAGTAAACCAATCCACACGAGTAATTGAAGAGCTAACACGATCATTTTGTCCCAACGACCGAATAAAATTGCGCTCGATTTGACCCCAATTTTTAAATCATCTTCTTTATCAACCATTCCATAGAGCGTGTCATAAGCTACCGCCAAAATCACCACCAATCCGTAGAGATACCAACAAGACCAAGGCAGGCTTTGTTGTGTTGCTGCATAAGCCATAGGAATTGCCCAGGCAAAGGCTGCTCCTAAAATTAACTGCGGCGCATCAATCCATCGCTTAGTGAAAGGATAAACCATAGTTAATGCTAGCCCAATGAAAGACAATAATATTGTCATCTTATTAAGTAAGAGCACGAGAGAAAAAGAAAAAAAACTACATGCAGCAAACAGCATCCACGCTTCACGAAGGGTGACTTTGCCACTCACCAACGGACGCTGAGCGGTACGTTTTACATAACCATCAATTTTTATATCAGCAATATCATTAATGACACAACCTCCAGCACGCATCAAAATTGATCCTAAAATAAATATGATCAGAATTTTTGTAGCTGGCCAGCCATCAGCCGCCGCCCAAACCCCCCAAAGCGTTGGCCAAAGCAATAGATAAGTGCCAATCGGTTTATGAAAGCGCATGAGTTCAAAATAATATTTATAACGTTGCAACATACGGAAAAAAAACCTCACTCAAAAGAAAAGGCGAAACAGAAGAATGAAATAATGAGCGCCGTGCCCAACATTTCTCTGGTCGCAGAGATAATGGCACCTGCTCCCACAAAGTCTGTCCAGTCGAAATTTCAGCGACTTCAATCGCGCCACGCTTGAACGTATCACTAGAGTCAGAAAAAATTACCTTTCCTAAAGGCTGCGTGCCCAAGGTCATTAATTTTGGAAAATGCTCCACTAATTTCTGTGGAAAAACTGCCCGGGCAAACATTACGGGCTGACGAGTGATTATAACAACTTCTCGAATCCAGCAGGGTGAACCGCCACTCGCCCCTACCGTTGATAACAATAACTCAACTTCATCCGGCCACGGCAACTGCCAGCCTTCTTTTTGCACAACTATTTGACACTGAACTCCAGACGCTTCTTCTAGCGCTCGCGTCATTGAATCCGCATTGGCTAACCATGGCCGCCAAACAGCCGGGATATCAGCATCTTGAAAAAGTTTTTTCCAGTGAGTAACCATAAAAAAAACAAGCATAGATGAAATACATAAAGTGCAATATACTCACACCAATCGCATTTTAAAAGCAAATCTATGTTAAAACCCATCATCATCATCGGCAGTGGCCTTGCAGGCTACAATCTTGCGCGCGAGATTCGACAACACGATGCGAATATCTCTATCATCATGATCACTAAAGACGCGGGGGCATTTTATTCAAAACCGATGTTATCAACCTCCTTATCCATGGCAAAAACGCCTGAAATGCTGATGAGCATGAATGCCGAGAAAATGGCGGCACAATATAACATGCAAATTTTAACCCACACTTGTATAGAAAAAATTATCCCCGGGGATAACATGGTTATTGCCTCAGAAAAAAGTAGCCAACCCTTCCCGATCGAATATACTGCATTAGTCTTGTGCACCGGCGCTGATACACATCTTCCTACGATGGATGGCGATGCTTCGGCAGAGATTCTACAAGTCAATGATGTTTACCAATATCAAGCATTTCGTGAAAAAATCTCAGGCAAAAAAAATATCACGCTATTAGGCGCCGGCCTTGTGGGATGTGAATTTGCCAATGATCTTACGCATGCAGGCTATGAAGTTCATATTGTTGACCCGGCCCTCTCCCCAATCGCATCGCTGTTGCCGGAACGGATTGGCAAAGAATTAATGCAAGCGCTTACTCAGCAAGGCGCTCACTGGCATCTCGGCCATATTGCAAAATCCATTTATCACCATGATGATCAATATCAAATAACTCTAGAAGATAACACTACTTTTACTACCGATGTGGTTTTCTCTGCAATAGGTTTAAAACCACGAATCGATCTTGCCAAGCAAGCTCATATTCATACGCACCGCGGTGTCGTTGTCGATCAATACTTGAGAACTAATATTTCTAATATTTATGCAATGGGCGATTGTGCGGAAATCAATCAATGGATCTTGCCCTATATCGCTCCTATCATGCAAGCGGCTAAAACACTCGCTAAAACCCTCACTGGCGATGCAACCGCCCTCTCTTTACCGGCTATGGCCGTGGTGATTAAAACCAGTTGTTATCCCCTCGTAGTTTGCCGCCCCCCTTATCCGATTGATGCCACCTGGCAATTTGAAGAAAAAAATGGCGCACTGCGAGGCCACTTAAGAGATGCACAAAATAAATTACATGGCTTTATTTTAAATAAAGATTTAATAAAAGAGCGCATGCTACTCGCAAGCTCTGTCGAAAAATGGCTATAGTTAAGAGACCAGGAGAATAAAGAGATGAATATTTACGCAGAAGCATTGATGCTATGGTTAATTATGGATTCGGTGGGTAATATCCCGGTTTTTGCAGCCATTCTTAATCATATTCCTGCTGAAAAACGCAAAAGAATTATTTTGCGCGAACTACTCATTGCGCTACTCGTGCTTTTCATTTTTCTTTTTTTTGGAAGCCGTATCCTTAACAGCATGCAACTTTCTCATGCGGCCCTCAGCATTTCTGGTGCGATTATTTTATTTTTAATCGCTATTAAAATGATTTTTCCTAGCCCAGCAAGCAAAGAGCAGTCATTTCTTGCTGATCCTTTTATCGTCCCTCTGGCCATCCCCTTAACTGCTGGACCAGCGAGTATGACCATGGTGATGTTACTGCATACACAATATCCTAATCAGATATGGGCAAGCTGCGCTGTCATATTAATTGCTTGGTTTTTTACTGCGTTATTCCTCTATTTTGGCGAATCATTAAGTAGAATTCTTGGGACACGCGGCCTTATTGCGATAGAACGTTTAATGGGTATGTTGCTAACAACACTTGCTGTACAAATGCTGTTGAATGGAGTGTCGCTGTATATTCACGGGTAAAGCATATTCTGGAGTGCCATAACATACTGGAAAATGCAAAATTTTGTGCCTATAGTATTAGCTGGGTTATACATTAACTCAACAACATCATACAAGGAGAACCATGATGAAAAAACTGACAACCCGTCTACAAAATGCATGCATAGTGTCCACATTGTTATTCGTAATCGGCTCTTCTGCACAAGCGGAATCAAGACCTTGCTGCGACTTTACATATGATGCCTGCACTTCAATCACGAATAGCGGCGATTGCAACAATTCCTGGTCGTATGTCAGCACACAAAACAAAACGAGTGATAAAAAAATTAACAGGTGTCAGTGGGTAAAAACCCTAAATGCTTGCAGAAATGATAACCGTTCAACAATGACTTGCAGCGAAAAACAACAAGCAGTGTGCAAAGCGAGCACTCAACCATAGCAAACAACAATCTTCGCGCATCCCTGCGTCTGCAGGGATTTTTTCAGTAAGAAAGTCAGCATTTCCTCATCATCAACAAAGCGCCTACCCAGCATAAACCTGCCACAATAAACGGCAAACCGTGATAAAAATACGTCATTAAGCTGGATAATAATCCACTCAGCGCAAATGAAAATGATAACAGCGTGCCCGCCACACCCATAATGAAACCATGATGTCGCTCTGACAAATTCGATAGCATGGCAATAATACAAGGGTAAATTAACGCGACTGATAACACCGTCGGCACAGCATATAAAGCAAACAACAATAGATTTGGCGTTAAAATATTTGCTAAAAAAGAAGCTATTCCTAACAACAAACCCAAGCGAATGAGTTGTTGAGAAGACGTAACTCGCAACCCCACGCGTGTTGCTGTAAACAGAAATAAGATCAGCATTCCACCAATACATGATCCAATCAAGCCAACCGAAGCATGCCCTTGCTGCCAATGAATACTCAACGTCAGAGGGATCGTTTGAAAATAAAGACTCCACCCCATTTCAAACAATAAAAAAACCAATAGCCAGCGTTTAATTGCCATATGATTCCACAAAAAACTCCAGGCAGGCGCCTGGCTCGGCTGAGCAATAGTGGAATGTACTGACACTTTACAAAGCAACACTATGGCCAACAAAACACTCGCCACAATACAACCAAAAATATATATGCTTGATTGATCCGTCCAAATACTCGCAATCAATGGCCCAAGCAATAACCCCATGGTCATAGCCATGGCAATCAAACTAACCGCCTGTGGTTTCATCTTTGGCTCAACAATATCCATCACCGCTGCTTGTGCAATGCATTCACTTGCACAACCTATGCCGGCAAAAATTCTGGCGACCACGAGCAATAATAAATTACTAAAATAAAAAGCAAAACCATAACTCAGAAAACTCAGAAGAATCATCACCAAACAACACAAAATAACAGGCTTTCGCCCCCAATGATCTGACAATGACCCTAAAAGCGGCGAGCTCAATGAATATACTAGTGGAAGCAGCGCAATGACCAACCCATACATAACATAGGCTAAAAAAGGGGAAGGCATTTTGCTAAAAAAACTACTGTGATGTGCAAGCAATGGCGCGAGTACCGGCCCCAAAAAGGAAAAACTGATGGAATCCAATGAGACAATAAAAAAATACAGTCCAATCAGGTGATTTTGACGAAAGTTAGCTATTGTACTCACACTGCTTTTTCACTTCTATAATTGAGGGTATCATGTGCAGCATTGTATTCGTTTTTCCCAAATTAGGCACCCACCGCAGCATCGTTATTATAACACAGTTAATGCTAGGCTATTATTAAGATCATTACTCCAGCTTTTTTTCAGATAAACAGGCTCCGCTTGCTACAAAAATTTTGCTCATAGTTATGAAGCTCATTCACTAAGGTGTTGTTGGCTCTTGTTACTGGACTTTCGAGAAGCGTAGTCACCTGCTGAGCACTTATTGACTATGGCAATTGCTACAGCCGATATGAGCAGGGTCAGATGGATTAAAACCTGCCACATAATGGCTGTACTGCTCATCTTACCGACATCAAAAAATATCTTTAGCAGATGAATCGAAGAAATACTGATTAATGCAGTCGCTAGCTTGACCTTCATTGTGCCTGCATTGACCGCGCCCAACCACTCTGGGCTATCAGGATGATTATGAATATTAAGTCTAGAAACAAAAATTTCAAACCCTCCAACAATGACCATAATCAATAAATTTGCGATCATGACCACATCGATTAAATCCAACACTCGCATCATAATTTGGGTTTCATCCAGCGAATGAAGGTCGCGAATAAGCCCCACTAAATGCAGCATAAAATCATAGACATAAATGCCCAATGCCAGCATCAGACCAAGATACAGCGGTGCTTGTAGCCATCGACTGGCAAAAATAATACTCGCCAAGGAGCGTTTGAATTTATTCATGAAGCTCATTCCATCTTTATAGTGCTCACCAAGTATAATACACAAGTGAGCATATAACCAAAATCTTTTCTGGCGGGATAATCAATTACCTAGATTCAGCGCCTTAAGTTTGTAACTGCGTCACATGTAAAAAAATGCCTTTTACTGTTTTTACTCTCACTAAAGTGCCCGCAGAAAGTTCTTGATCGCTTTTTAAATGCCATAAAGAATCATCAATTAATTGCTGCCCATGACCATTTTTAATATTATGTAAGAGACGAAAAGTTGTGTGCAAATAATTTCGCGCCTTTCGCTCTTCAAGATGTTTTTCAAAATATTGCAGCGGGCGACGATAATAATAATGCCACAAAATAAGCGCCACACTGCTTAACATAACAAACAACGGTAATGTGATTTTCCAAGTGACGCCAGTCAGGACCAAAGCGTTAAATCCAGCAATCATTGCCAGCCATAACGCATAACCCCTCCTCCAAAGCAATTCTATCAAGAAACATATCCCAAGTAGACTTAGCCAAATAATCACAATACTCTTTCCTTCCAACCACCAAACTGTGGCAAAATAGTGACAACTGTCAATATCGTATATTCTTAATGATACTATGAAAAATTACGCCGAAATAGCCATTCCCTGCCCACTACGAAATACGTTTGATTATACGATTCCTGAAAACATGACCTTACAACCCGGCATGCGCGTGAAAGTGTCTTTTGGACGGCGCACGGTGACAGGAATGGTTATATCTACAAAAACCGACACATTACTTACTTGCGATATAAAATCTATTTTAGAACGCTTGGATAACTCGCCGCTGCTCTCGCCTGATTTAATGCAACTCTGTATCTGGGCAAGCCAATATTACCAACACCCCATAGGTGATGTTTTATTAGGGACTCTGCCTGCTCGGTTACGTCAAGGAAAAACACTCAACATCTCTACATCTAAACAAAGCATAACGAATATCGCCCCCCCCGTACAGCAATTACATTTACATCAAGAACAACAAATCGCGCTCGATACAATTGTCCAACACTTAGATGCTTTCACACCATTTTTATTACACGGCGTTACTGGAAGCGGAAAAACCGAAGTGTATTTTCAAGTAATTGATCAAGTGATTCTAAAACAAAAACAAGTGCTGTTTTTAATTCCTGAAATTTCACTTTCACCACAGACTATACAACGTTTTCATAAACGTTTTTCTCTGCCCATTTATGCAATGCATTCAGGATTAACCGATAAAGAGCGATTAACAGCTTGGGCGTATGCGCAAACGGGAGAAGCAGCCATCATTATCGGCACGCGATCTTCAATTTTTACGCCATTTAAAAATTTAGGCTTAATTGTTATCGATGAAGAACACGATCCTTCTTTTAAACAACATGAAGGCTTTCGGTATTCTGCGCGCAATCTCGCGATCAAACGCGCGCACGCACTCAATATTCCCATTATTTTGGGCTCCGCCACTCCATCGATAGAAAGCTATAAAAATGCTCTTGCTAAAAAATATTATTTATTAGAACTCACACAACGCGCGGGTAATGCCATTATTCCTGATTTTAAATTAATTGCTATGCCACTTAAAACGCTTGAAAATGGCTTTGTACCAGAAACCGTTCACACCATTCGACAACATTTGTCTAAACAAGAGCAAGTGCTGATTTTTATTAATCGTCGCGGTTATGCGCCCGCATGGTTTTGTCAAAGCTGTCAATGGCAAGCGGATTGTACGCGTTGCGATAGCCACATGGTATTGCATAAAACATTACGTCGATTAATGTGCCATCATTGCGGTCACCAAACACCCATGCCAACGACTTGCCCCAAATGCCAAAGTTCTTCGTTATTAGCTTTGGGGGAAGGCACTCAACGTATTGCAGAAACTTTAACCGTGCTTTTTCCAGAGACGCCCATTTTTCGAATTGATCGTGACAATGTTAAAAACAAAGGCCAGCTTGAAGAACAACTAGACAATATTCATTTACATACCTCCGCAATTTTAGTCGGTACGCAAATGCTGGCAAAAGGCCATCATTTTCCGAATGTCACTTTAGTAGTAATTCTAGGTATCGATAACGGCTTAATGAGCAATGATTTCAACGCGTTAGAGCGAACCGCGCAACTGATCTTACAAGTCGCAGGACGCGCCGGCCGTGCCGATAAAGCAGGCAAAGTATTGTTGCAAACTTTGCAACCGGAACACCCCCAATTACAAACTCTCACGCAACAGCCGTATGGCATTTTCTTGCAGAATCTCTTAAAAGAAAGACAACAGTTTCATCTACCCCCCTTCGCTTTCATGGCACTGTTTCGAGCAGAAGCCAAGCAAATGGAAAAAGCTTCAGAGGCGCTATGTATGATTCAAGCACTCTTAAAAAAAAGCGACAGCGAGAAAAAAGTCACCACCTACGACCCCATCCCTGCACCGATGCAACGCAAAGCCGGTTTTTATCATATGCAGCTCTTAATTCAAGCATCAAACCGCCAACAATTACAAAAGCTTCTCAGCAAAACGTTACCCAGTTTGGCGGGCAATAAAACGCTACAAGGTGCTCGTTGGACAGTAGATGTTGATCCTATTGATTTGTTTTGAGCTTTTTTCAATCTAAAAAAACACCACTGAAAGCTAGTGGCATAAGCCATCCAATCCGTTAGAATATGTCACATAAAATATTGATGTTTAAGGAACCCATGGCTGTTCTCACTTTTCAAGACATGATTGCGCGGTTGCAATCTTATTGGTCAGCGCAAGGTTGCGTGATTATGCAACCCTTAGATCTTGAGGTCGGCGCGGGGACATTTCATCCCACGACTTTCTTACGGGCGATTGGACCTGAACCTTGGCATGCGGCTTATGTGCAGCCTTCGCGTCGCCCAACCGACGGTCGTTACGGCGAGAACCCTAATCGGGTGCAGCACTATTATCAATTTCAGGTAGCGCTTAAGCCTTCGCCGAAAAATATTCAAGCACTTTACTTGGCTTCTCTGGCTGAAATTGGGATTGATGCTGATACTCACGATATTCGATTTGTGGAAGATAATTGGGAATCGCCGACTTTGGGCGCCTGGGGTCTTGGCTGGGAAGTTTGGTACAATGGCATGGAAGTCACGCAATTCACTTATTTTCAACAAATCGGCGGGCTAGAGTGCAAGCCCGTGATGGGCGAAATTACGTATGGCTTGGAGCGCATTGCGATGGCAGTTCAAGGCGTGGATAGTATCTTTGACATCGTTTGGGCGCATACGCCTGAGGGCATTGTCACTTACGGCGATGTGTTTAAACAAAATGAAATCGAACAATCGACGTATAATTTTGAACTCGCTAATGTCGAGGTGCTATTGAAACGTTTTGCTGAATACGAAATCGATTGCCAAAACTTATTAGAAAAAAACTTGCCCTTACCTGCTTATGAAATGGCATTAAAGGCTTCACATACATTTAATTTATTGGATGCGCGCCAAGCAATATCCGTGACAGAGCGACAACGTTATATTTTACGCATGCGTACGCTGACTAAAAAAATCGCGGAAGCTTATTTTGCAACTCGAGAATCCCTTGGCTTTCCATTGCTCAACAAGGAGCAGAAACATGACTGATTATCACGACTTACTTATTGAAATTTGCACAGAAGAATTGCCGCCAAAACGCTTAAGCATGTTAGAGCAAGCATTTTTTTCTAGCATTAAAAAACAACTGCAGGAAGCTCAACTCGATTTTTCAGACATAAAATCCTTTTCTACTCCGCGTCGATTAGCCGTATTAGTTTATCAACTTGCAGAACAACAACCGACACAAACCATTGAACGCAAAGGACCCAATGTAACCCAAGCCTATGATGCGCAAGGCCAATTGACTCCCGCAGGAAAAGGCTTCTTACACTCTTGTGGCATTACTCAAGACCAACTTAGCACGATAAAAACTGACAAAGGCGAATGCTTACATTTTATCGGCGAAAAACCTGGCTTAGATGTGACCTCACTTATTCCGGAAATTATTAATACTGCATTAAAAGGATTGCCCATCCCAAAACCTATGCGTTGGGGCAACAATGATTTTCAGTTTATCCGGCCGGTACATTCTATTATCGTACTGTATGGTCAACATGTTATCCCGATCAAACTGTTCGGCCTAAAAAGCAATAGAATTTCTTCGGGTCATCGACAAATGTGTCACGAAAAAATTGTGATCGGCTTTCCTGAACAATACGAAACCGAGCTTGAACAAAAAGGTTTTGTCGTTGCCAGTGCGAAGAAACGTCAATACATTATTGTTAATCAAATCAGTAGTATACTTGAAAATAAATTGTCAGAAAAAACACTTGCAAAACTTGATGCAGATTTACTAGAAGAAGTCTCCGCCTTAGTTGAATGGCCAAAAACATTATTATGCCAATTTGATGAAAAATTTCTGACGGTTCCACAAGAGGCGTTAATTGCAAGCATGCAAGGCCATCAAAAATGTTTTCCGATGACTGATCAACACAATCAGTTGTTACCGTACTTTCTGACTGTCAGCAATCTTGACAGCAGAGACGAATCAGAAGTTATACGCGGCAATGAGCGAGTGATGCGTGCACGCTTGTCAGATGCAAAATTCTTCTATGAAACGGATTTAAAAATATCACTAGAATCTTATTTGCCCAAATTGGGTGCTATTATTTATCAAGAAAAATTAGGCTCACTCGCTGATAAAGTCGATCGCGTTACAAAACTCGCTATTTCTTTTGCTGATCTTTTGAAAATAGATGCTGAATTAGTCAAACGCGCCGCGAAGTTATGCAAGCTTGATTTATTAAGCCACATGGTGGGCGAGTTTCCAGAGCTCCAAGGTGTTATGGGAAAATATTATGCACTGCACGCTGGAGAAAATCCTGAAGTTGCTACGGCAATTGAAGAACACTATTGGCCGCGTTTTGCCGAGGATAAAATCCCAACGGCACCTGTGAGTATTGCACTCGCTTTGGCCGATCGCTTAGATACGATTGTCGGCTTTTTTAGCATTGGACTTATTCCAACTGGCGATAAAGATCCATTCGCGTTACGACGCGCTGCATTAGGCTTGTTGAAAATTATCATTGAAAACCAATTAACCATTAATCTTCAAGAGCTTAATTTAAATGAAGCTATATTAGCTTTCTTTAAAGAGCGCTTTAAAACTATCGCTTTAGAAAAAGGCAATGATATTGATGTATTTAACGCCGTTACCGCCATATCACCACCGATACTCTGCGATGCATTGGCACGGATGCAAGCGGTACAAAAATTTAAAACCCACCCTTCTGCACCAGCATTAACACAAGCTAATAAGCGCGTCAGCAATTTATTAATCAAAAACAACGTGGACAATCAAAATGTTCATTTCAGTCTTAATTTATGCGACACTGAAATCGAGAAACTATTGAGTCAGCAAATTACCAACACAGAGAATAATCTTTCGCCATTAGTTAAAAACTCAAGCTATTCGCAAGGGTTATTATTACTTGCTGAACTTAAACCCACGATTGATCAATTTTTTGAAGAGGTAATGATCATGACTGACGATCTGGACAAACGAAACAATCGCTTGGCTTTATTAAAAAAATTACGTGCGCTTTTTTTAAGAGTCGCAGATCTTGCAGAGTTACAGTTAGCTAATGCTGCTTAATTAAGCAAAAAGGGAATAGAAATCCAATATTACACGTAAAAATGGATTTCTATTCCATTTTTACAAATAATAGCCTATCATTTCTCTACGATAAACTTATTTGATCTATAAATGTACAAAAGATTGCTGCATATAGATATAAATAGCCAACATAGCTACCTAATCCTAGGTGCGCGCGGAACCGGAAAAACAACCTGGGTCAAGCAAGCATTCCCTACGGCGCATTACATAGACCTACTTGACCAAACTATTTATTTAGAATTAGCGGCTGCCCCAGGAAAACTAAAGGAATTCTATCCTAGAGATGCCCAGCAGTGGATTATTATTGATGAAATTCAAAAAATCCCCATGTTACTAAATGAAGTCCATCGTGCTATTGAGTCGGAACGTAGACGCTTTATTCTTACTGGTTCCAGTGCGCGTGCCTTGCGTAAAAAGGGAGTCAATTTACTTGCAGGTAGAGCATTACAAACTATGATTCATCCTTTGACAGCGAAAGAAGAAGGCGAGCATTTTAATTTAAAAATGAGCTTGCAATTCGGGCAACTTCCTGCCGCTAAAAGTCACGAAATGCCTAAAGCATACCTCTCCAGCTATGTAACAACGTATCTTCGTGAAGAAGTTTTACAAGAAGGTTTAACACGCAATATACAAACATTTCATCGTTTTCTTGAGGCAGCAAGCTTTTCACATGGCACGCAAATTGAATATGCATCTATTGCAAGAGAATTAGGCATAGATAATAAAACGGTGAGTGCGTACTATGACATTTTGGAAGATCTTCTGATTGGCCACCGCTTACCCGTATTTAATAAACGCGCCAAAAGACGATTGAGTCATGCGCCAAAATTTTATTTTTTTGATGTTGGCATTTATCAAACAATACGTCCACGCGGTCCACTAGACAGCAATCAGGAAATTAATGGTCACGCACTAGAGAGTTTCTTGTTGCAAGAAATGCGTGCGATTAACGACTATTTTAATTTAGAATATGTATTTTTCTTCTGGAGAACAAGCAGTCAATATGAAGTCGATTTTATTGCTTATGGGCCGCATGGATTATATGCTATTGAAGTAAAAAGTCGTGATCGATACGACTCATCAGACTTAAAAGGGTTAAAAGTATTCAAAGAAGATTATCCACAAGCAAATTGTTATTTGTTATATTTAGGAGAACAAGAAAGAATGGTTGACGATATTCAAATTCTACCTTTTACAAAAACAATAAAACAACTCGATAAACTATTAACTGTAAAAGAAATATGAAACTCATCATCCTCGATCGCGACGGCGTCATCAATGAAGACTCCCCTGATTTCGTTAAATCTCCAGAAGAATGGCACGCTATCCCGGGAAGCCTAGAAGCCATTGCATTAATGAATCACGCTAATATTTCAGTCGCGATCGCCAGCAATCAATCTGGTATTGCCCGTGGTTTATTTTCAGAAATTACGCTTGATGCTATTCATCAAAAAATGGCACATGAACTAATGGCACATCAAGGATATATTGATAGAATTTTCTATTGCCCCCACGGGCCCAATGATCACTGTGAGTGCAGAAAGCCTAAGCCCGGATTACTACTTCAAGCTATGCAGTATTTCAATATCGCACCAGAAGACACGTATTTTGTGGGTGACTCGCAGCGTGATATTGATGCGGCAATTGCCGCACATTGTCAGCCTGTTTTAGTACGCTCAGGAAATGGCAGCAACACCAGGATAACTGACGCATCAACCCTGCCAGTTTATAATGATTTATTGGCATTCGTTCAAACGCTTACAGGAAAAATCTCATGATTATTATTCGCTATCTGACGTCATCTCTATTTTCAATCATCATGATTATACTCACGATGTTTTTTGGCTTTGTTTGCTCATTACTGCCCTATTTCCCTAATCTCGCATGTTATCTGGCACAACAATATGGCTATCTTGTCATACAGACGGCGCGTTACTTATGTGGCATTCGGTATCAAATTTACGGTATAGAAAACATTCCTAAAAATCATCGCTTTATTATTTTTAGCAAACACCAATCTACTTGGGAAACCCTGTTTTTATTATCTTACTTCCCAAAAATGTCGATCATTTTAAAAAAAGAATTATTAAGTATTCCTTTTTTTGGCTGGGGTTTAAGAGCGTTAAGACCAATTGCTATCGATAGAAACGCCGGACGCGCGGCAATCACTGAACTTAATCGTCAAGGAGAAATACGCTTACAACAAGGATTGTCTATTTTATGTTTCCCTGAGGGCACTCGAAAATCCCCCGGCGATGTCCCGGACTATAAAGTAGGCGGCGCAATGCTCGCAAGTAAAACAGAGGCGCCTATTCTTCCCATAGCGCTGAACTCAGGAGAATGCTGGCCAAGAAAAGGGTTTTTAAAAAAACCAGGCATTATTTCTGTCATTATTGGTCCTTGCATTGAAACTAAAGATAAAAAAACGAATGCTATTCTCCAAGAAACCCAGGATTGGATAGAGGGCGAGATGACAAAAATTAATTTTACGGCAAATTTTCAGCAGAAAACTTAAAGAAAAATTAAAGTTTTATTAAAGAAAACTTAAGGCATTTCTGGAGCTTTGCTTTTATTTTTTTAATGAAAATAAACCTGCAAAATCACCATGCTGTACTATACTCACTTGGCACGAATTCATCGCATCTCAACAAGGATTCGGTCAACCGCAGGAAGCTTAAAGACCAAGTGTTATGAACACTATAATACTAATAACAATAAGTGCATTGTAGCCCTGGGTTGCAACGAGACGAAGAAAAAGAAGAATAAGTATAATAATAAGATATTCGGCGCAACCTGGTTTTTATTCCCTCCGCCTATGCTACCTTTTACTAGAGTCTTAAGTGACATGAGTACTGAGATTTGGCATAGCTAGAAAAGCCCCTCTAAACCAAAAGCAAATAGATTAAATTTGAAATCGGAGTGAGAAGCTCTCTAGCAATGCTTAAAAAAGGATTAGCTTGAACTTTTCAACACAGAAGACTGCTTAGCATTAATAAACTCACAACACGCCCTAATGAAAATAGTTATTTAATTTCTACCTGCATGAATCAAGCTCCCCAATCCCACCGACTCGAGTTCGAATTCTAATCGCGTTCGGATTGCGGCGGCGTCTTCCATATCCGAAACTTCTGCCACTAATGCCTTAGCTTTTTCAAAAGAAAATTGTCGAATCACCCATTTGATTCTTAGTAATCTTGAAGCACTCATACTCAATGCATCAAAACCGATGCCCAGCAACAATAATACCGCGAGAGGGTCTCCAGCCATTTCACCACAAATCGAAACCGGAATACCTGCTCGATGAGCTTCATGAACAATATGCGTTAACGCCATCAGTACTGCAGGGTGAAAGCTATTATATAAATTTGCAACTTTGGCATTATTTCTATCTACAGCCAATAAGTATTGCGTCAAGTCATTGCTTCCCACGGAAATAAAATTCACTTTTTTAGCAATCGCATAAGTTTGATAAACTGCAGAAGGCACTTCAATCATCACGCCAACTTGCGGCATTTTTACCTGCAGCCCTTCGGATAGTAAACCTGCATAAGCCAATTTAATTAACTGCATCGCATCATCAACTTCAGCTACATCACTAATCATGGGTAACATGATTTTTAAATTATCATAACCAATACTGGCCTTAAGCATCGCTCGTACTTGCATCAAAAAAAGCTCTGGATGATCTAATGAAATGCGAATGCCACGCCAACCAAGAAAAGGATTGTCCTCTTTGACACGAAAATAATCAGGCGTTTTATCGCCACCAACATCCAAGGTTCTCATTGTGACGGGTCTTGGGAAAAATGCATTTAACAACTGTCGATAAATAATTTTCTGCTCTTCTGAAGAGGGGAACAATTCGCGAGCAAGAAAAGGAATTTCTGTACGGTACAAACCCACACCATCAGCACCAACACTTAACGACAACCCTAAATCTGATGATAAACCGGTGTTAACTAACAACGTCACCACATGACCATCTGTTGTTTCTGCGGGTAGCTTGCGCAATCCCTTTAAATCTTCATTGAGCTGATGCTCTTCTTGCAGCAGACGATTAAACTCTCGCACAATAATATCTGAAGGATCTAAATAAACGTGCCCGTAATAACCATCAACCACAACATTTTTATTCTCGAATCGGCTAGGAATCAACCCTTCAACACCCATAATAGCTGGCACACCCAATGTGCGGGCTAAAATTGCAATATGTGCATTACTAGAGCCTGCCCGCGACACAATCCCTTTCAAATTTGCAATAGGAACCTCTGCCAAATCTGCTGCGGTAATCTCATCTCCAACCAAAATTAATTTTTCAGGATAATCGACGGGTGCCTGCTTCTCTCTTTTTTGTAATGCCGCTAAAACTCTTTGACCTAAATCTCGCACATCCTCGGCTCTATCGCGTAGATAGGGATCATCCATGCTTTCAAACTGTCGAATATGCAATTTAATCACTTTTCGCAACGCTCCCTGCGCCCAATTTCCACGACGAATTTCTTGCTCCACCTCAAAGCCCAAGCTATTTTCGTCTAACATCAACAAATAAGCATCGAACAATGCCCTATCCTCAGGCGCTAAATTAGATTCTAAACGCGCACTCAAATCGGTAATTTCTTCACGAATAGTCTCAACGGCTAAACGAAATAATTCTATTTCACTAACAACGTCTTGCATCACCTTATCCGGCACAACATCCAAATCGGCTTTCGGAAAAACAACAAAACCAACCCCTAGCCCCACACCTGGGGAACCTGGGCTGCCGTTAAGCAGTACTTCCTTATGTTGAATCGCTGCATGAGATAATTGCGTAATAGCTCCAAGCATCTCTGCACGCGCAATTTCTTGAGAGCAATGCAAGGCAAGCGTAACAAGAAAAGATTCCTCACGATCTGAAAAACACTCAGCAACCTCTCTTTGCGCAACAATGACGCCTAACAAGCGTCCTTGGTAAACAATGGGAACCCCAATAAAGGCATGATATTGATTTTCCCCTAACTCAGGAAAAGAGTAAAAGGCAGGATGGAGTTGGGCATCAGCCACATTAAGCAATTCTTTATGTGTCGCAATAGCACCAATAAGCCCAAGATTAAGATCTAGCCTAATAGTACCTACAGATTTAACTTTATAGCCCTTGGTCGCCAACATCACCAGCTGAGAGAGATGGTGATCGTGTATAAAAATAGCGCAAGAATCAGCTTCAATGCTTTCACGAACACGCTGCACAAGAATAAGTACTGCCTCATCAAAATCATGAGCATTACGAATTTCTTTCATGATTTTATCTAAGACAGCTAACATATTTCTCAGTCCATTACTCGCCTGAAGATGGCGGCGGTTCTTGTTTTTTCTCTATTGCCCCAGTTTTGTGACGAAATACGTAAGGCGCAAAAGCTTTCAATGCTTTATGATAAACTTGTTTTTTGAACAAAATAACTTCTTTCATAGGCTGCCAATAACTCACCCACTGCCAATCATCGAATTCAGGCTTCTCTGATAAATTAAAATTAAATTTGGCTTCATCACCCACAAATTTTAACAAAAACCACTTTTGTTTTTGCCCTATACACAACGGCTCCGAGCGATGACGAATCAAATGTTTGGGAAGACGATAATACAACCATTGCTTAGAGATGGTCACAACTTTGACATCTTCAGGGTCAAGACCCGTCTCTTCCTTCAGCTCTCTAAACATGGTCTGTTTAAGCGCTTCACCTTCGTTAACCCCCCCTTGAGGAAATTGCCAGGCATTCTGACGTACTCTTTTCGCCCAAAAAAGCTTTTTTTGCCGATTGAAAATAATGATGGCAACGCCAGCGCGGTACCCTGCAGGATCAATCACAACGACCCCGATATAAAGTATAATTGGCAATTACCTTACGACAAGCGCCCACGACAATCAACTATTTTTTTACAAGCTTCAGCGATTTCCGAGTATATTGCGTTTTGACATTAATCTGCCGCGATCGCGCTCCGCCTCAATCATGGCCCTGCATCCCTGAGAAAAGATAGGTGCAACCACAATGTATCCCCCATGAAATTTTCGCTTATAGCGCTTGATCACCGAACCGATCGCGTTTTGGTTTTGTAGCTCTATGAATAGCTTACTTTGCTGTTCCATTCTTTCTACAGGAACCACCAACACTAGAAAATCATATTGGCACCATACATCATTTTTCCTAAACCAGAGAGCCTTGCTATCCTCATTACCTTTTACCCATATTTCACGCACAGCACCATTTTGATAATCCGGAGATGCACTATCATGAAAAAGAATGCCCTTGTTATTAGTAAAAATCGTTTTATTAGGATAACGCTCTTTTAGCCACTGACCCATAACGAACTCATCTCGGTTGGCATGACCAAAATGGAATAAACTGGCAATTAAATTAACGGAAAATAAAATGCTCATCAAGCCTACAACGAGCATTTTTTTTCGGCCACATAGTGACTCAACTATATGCGGCAGAACACTTGCAATAAATAATAAAATAAATATCCCTAATGGCACTAAATAGCGGCCATTAAGAAATACGTGTTCTACAAAGAAAAACAATGGGATACAACAGGTAACAGTAAGATAAATCGGAAATGACTGTCGCCACATGTTGTTATCAAGTTTTCGCCAAGCATCTTTAATAAACAACAGCGGAAACACTGCAGCTAAGCTCACCTGAGAAACAACATATGAAACAAAGACAAGCATATAAGAAAACAACAAAACATAGACTGCAAAATCATTTTCTTGGTAAAAAATACTGTGACGAATAATTTGATAGCGCTGTATAAATCCATTAGACATTGTAGAAAAAAACAGTGAAAACTCTTGCCACATGTAGCCAAATCGCAAGCTATCCGACGTCAACGTTTTATTTGCAAACAACATAGCAATGTAAATGCCGACAACCAAGGTCAAGACATTTAATTTCAACCAATATACTATTTTCTGCTTCAATGTAATATTTTTTACAAAAAAAATAGAAAAAGGGATTAATAACAAATAGAGTATTGCTTCAATACGAAAAAATTCGGCCAATATAATAGAAACAGTCCACGCAAGCGCCCAGAAAAAGCGGTAGGTCAATGTATAACGGTAATAACAAAAAAATGACATCAATAAACAAGTAACAAAACCATGGTCGCGCACAACGACTGGCCACCATTTAATATACGAATGATACGTTACCCAAATTAAAATTGCCCACCAAGCAGCGTGTCTATGCCGAGAAAATAGGCTCACAAAAAAAAGAAAAAATCCAGCGCTCACGCAAATTAAAGTGACATCCAAAACTCGCTCTGCGGCAAACATAGTTAAGCCCGTTAAGGAATACACGCCCGCAATAAGCATAGAATAAAACGGCCACTTCGCTTGAGCGTTGACGGCAACCGCCGACTGCATCCCGCCTTTTAAATAAGCAGCGGCAGCTTGTATATAAATAACGCCATCAGGGTTAATCATTGGATATAAATGTAACTGCCACACATAAAGCAATATTGTCGCAAGAACCATTATAAAATAGGGTTTAATGGAGCTTTTTTTGTACTGCATGACTGACAAAATCTCTTAATTGTTCTGTGAACTGATTAACACTAAATTTTTTCGCACTTTCTGCACAAGCTTCTGCACAAAAAGAAGTTTGCTCAAAACGCTGCACAGCATCAATAATTGCTGCAACTGTTTGCTGCGAATAAAGCACGCCGTTTGCAGCAGATCCTTTACTGCCATCCTGTACTATTTCTGTAGCGCCTCCTTGGCCAAACGCAATAACTGGCGTGCCACAGGCTAGCGCTTCAACCAAAGTAATACCAAAATCTTCCATTCCTGCAAACACAAAAGCTCGCGCCCTAGATAAATAACTCATTAATGACGACGTTTCCTGATAGCCTAGAATCTCGACATTATCCGCCCCCACTGCCTGCACCCGCTCTAACTCTGGGCCATCACCAATCATCACTAAACGTTTTTCTGGCATCGCTTTAAACGCTTGAGCAATCAATGGCATCTTTTTATAAGGCACCATACGTGAAGCTGTCACATAAAAATTTTCTTTTTGTGCTGAAAAAATGCAGTTTTCTATATTGACTGGCGGATAAATAACGGCGGCTGATCGTCTATACACACGCTCAATGCGCCGGGCAATATAATGTGAGTTACACAAAAATTCGTCTACTCTGGCTGCGCTAGCATAATCCCATAATCGCAAACGATGTAATAAGTAACGCGTTATCCATGACTTTAATCCCTGGTCTAAATTGGATTCCTGTAAATATTGGTGCTGCAAATCCCAAGCATAACGCATAGGCGAATGCACATAACTAATATGTAGTTGATCCGGGCCGGTGATGACGCCTTTCGCTACCGCATGTGAACTGGATAAGACCAGGTCATATGCAGATAAATCCAGTTGCTCAATTGCCAAGGGCATTAATGGCAGATAATGCCTATACCAACGTTTAGCAAATGGTAATCGCTGTATCATAGTAGTGATGACTGTTTTACCTTGCAAAAAAGCCCGTTGTTCTTCTGGCAAAAAATCAACCACCGCAAATACATCCGCGCCTGGGAAACACGCAATCATTTGCTCAATGACACGCTCCGCACCAGCGTAAACCACCAGCCAATCGACAACGATGGCAGTTTTCATTTAGGGAATCCTTTTTAGAAAGAGGGCTCGATCTTACCTAAGCAAAGAAGTTGCGACAAGAGATTTTAGGCGCAAGGCCAGCCGAAACAAGCTCAGCTTCACTTTGTGCGACACATACTAGACAATATTCCACGAGGTGTTTATCCTGGGTCATCTCAATATACAAACTCAGCCACATGAAAATTATCTATAATCTTGACTGTATTCGCGCGCCAATGACAGGTATAGGGTATTACACACAAAACATGGTTTTGGCGATGATTCATTACTATCCGGATGTAGAAATTATTGCTTGCCGTCACAATACCTTACTGTCTAAGCAAGAAATTCTTGAAGTATGCTCTCAATTTACTGAAGCGCCAAAAAAAGCTCCTGTATGGAAAGTGGCGCTCATTGAAATAATTAATCAGTTTGCTTTTGCACGCACCATCATCCAATGGCAATATAATTGTCGTCATTATTTTAAGCTCAGAAAGCTGACCAAAGACTACATTTATCACGAGCCTAACTTTGTATTTCTTCCGCATGATGGGCTTAAAGTCTTAACGACATACGATGTTTCGATGTTTATTTATCCAGAATTTCTTCCCAAAGGTCGTGCAAAATTTCTGCAGCAGCAAATGCGACGTGATATAAAAGAAGCAGATGCATTAATTGTTATGTGCCAGTTTATTAAAGATCAAATAGTTGCATTACTTAATATTCCTGAAAATAAAATACATATTGTTCCCCCGGGAGTCAAAGAAGATTTTATGCCCAGACCTGCAAGCGAAGTACAAGCTTCTCTAGAAAAATTTTCATTAGGTTATAAGCAATTTTTGCTTTGTGTTGCTACGCTTGAACCACGCAAAAATCTTATTCGATTGATTAAAGCTTACCAAACTCTTCCCGACAATCTTCAAAAAGAATATCCATTGGTTTTAGTGGGCAACAAAGGATGGTTATACGAAGAACTGTTAACTCTAATCAATGAAAGTCACTCATCGACTATTTTATTATTACGTTACGTAGATGAAAAAATACTTTTTCATCTTTACTCCGCCGCCAAAACATTTATCTATCCTTCATTATACGAAGGTTTTGGACTTCCTGTGTTAGAAGCAATGCAATCAGGCGTCCCAGTAATTACCTCTAATGTCAGCAGCCTTCCAGAAGTATGTGGGGACGCCGGTATATTAATAGACCCGCTAAACGAATCTGCTATCGCCATAGCGATGGAAAAATTTCTCACCGCCGACGATGCAGCATACGCCGACCAAGTACAACGTTCATTAGCACAAGCAAAAAAATTCTCGTGGGATAGTTCTGTGAAAAAACTATATGAGGCTTATCACCAAATTAGTTATAAACCGACCTGAGACGCTCAACATAGGCTTTGCTGCTAAAAAATTTTGTACGCTCTTTGCCTTTTGCGGAAAGTGATGCACACAATCCATCATCCTTTGACAAAAGATAAATAGCTGCTGCAATTTCATCAACCTTATAAGGATTGACTAAATAGGCTGCCCCCCCTGCAATTTCAGGAAGACTACTAATAGTTGAAGTAATCACAGGCAGCCCCACCGACATCGCCTCCATTACCGGCAAGCCAAAGCCCTCAAAAAGAGAAGGAAAAATTAATGCCCGCGCATGTCGCAACAAAACGTTGAGTGTATCACTTGAAACGTAACTCAAATAAATGACACGTTCTTGATACTGCTGAAGCAATACATTTTCTTTACTAGAAAGCCACGCCAATGGTCCAACAACAATCAACTTTTGCTCTACATTAGCGCTTAAAAATGCTTCCAATAAACGCACCACGTTTTTCTTTGGCTCAATCGCTCCGACAAACAAAAAATATTCCTGAGAAGACACACCAAATTGTGCTTGCAGTTGGTTAATCGAAAAAGATATTTTATCTGACGACCAATCATCTGACAAACACACGTCTTGATAAGTATTAATCACTTTCTCCTGAGCAACCTTAAGATGAGTGACAATATCTTTTTTGGAAAACTCAGAAACAGTGACCAATTTGTCAGAAGATTTTACGATTTTCAACAACATATCATAAAAAAGTTTTTTATTATCTTGAGTCGCATATGGCAGCCGCAACGGAATGATGTCATGTATCGTGTAATAATTTTTAGCGCCGACAACGCGCGCAGGAATTGGGCAGGTCCAGTGCATAACATCAGGAGTCGGATGCAATCGTATCGGTAATAATTTTCCAAACATCAAAAAATAGCACTGCGCTAATCGATATATGCCCCAACTATTATACATAGTATCAAAAACAGGGAGCCTGGTTTTCATGCCTTCTTGCTCAACAACGCCAGAAAATGTATGTTCCTTGGCCAATGGAGACCTAATGAAGTAAGAAATGCTCTTTAAGAAATAAAAAGGAATCAAAGCGTAATGTGTAAAACTCTGTCGCGGTCTCCGCTCTTTCTCAGAATGTTTGTTAATTGCTTCGTAGAAAGTGGACTCATACAGTATTTCAGGAGCCCTTTCATCCAGTCTTTTATCAAATAAAACACTGACTTTAAAATCCATATCATGTAGACGAGCGCCAAGATTTCGAGCATAAGTGGCAATGCCTGTTGGCTTCATTAAGGACAAATTTAACCCATCAATGCAAATATGTAATTTCTTACTCACAACCACTCCTTATGCCAAAGAGCAACCATTATAGGTGAATTCAAAGAAAAAAACAGACCGCCGCATAAACAATAGAAAATGCGAACTTATTTAAGTAGAATGCGCGGTTTAACAATGTATGCAAGCATTTTACCCAAACCAATAGATAACAGGAAACTACACGTGCCCTCACCACAGGAAAAATTTTTTAATCGACATGTTTTTATACATACGCATGTAGAAAAATGTGGGGGAAGCACATTAGTGCGGCACTTACGCACACTGTTAGGTGATAAGCATGTGTTTGATGCGAGATCTTGTAAACCAGTTAAAACAAAAAAAAATACTCGCTATCCAGAGCTTAGCAAACACTTATCTGATACCAAACTACTTTCTGGACATCTTTGGTATGGCACTCCATTGGCAAAAGTTTTTCCCAAAACAAAATGGTCAAATAGCATAATTCCCCTAGAAATTTTTCCCTATTTTCGCAAAAAACCACTTTATATCGCCTCCGTGCGCCATCCTGTCGATAGGCTGGAATCTTTTTTTCGCTATTTAAGAACCAGACCCGGCCATAATGCATATAATGAAGGCATTAAAAATAATAATTTTGATCAGTTTATTGATATATTAATTTCAAAAAATAGCCCTAAAATAAAAAATGGTATCTGTTCACAGCTAACACGCTGCCACGACTCACCCAATCTGCTTGAAAAAGCCAAAAAGAGTTTTGATCATAGTTATCTTGCTGTCGTCCCTTATAATAAAACTCATGAACTCGCCAACATGTTGGCCGATGTACTACAGCGACCCAGAGTAGAAAACCGCATTGTGAATCCAAGCGCAGAAAACGAAAAAGCCACTCCTAGCAAAGCAACGCTAGCGTTTTTGGAAAAAAATTGCCAGGATGATATTCAACTTTATTCTTATATTTTAAACAACTACCAAGCGAAGCTTATAAAAGCTAAACAACAACTATGTCATTTGATTTACAAAGATCACGGAAAATAGTTTTATGCCCCATAAAATGCTCTTGAAAATCATTAGCTTTCTGTTTCCCTCTAAAAAAAACGACTTCTGTGAAATATTCAATCATGTCTATGTCGTCAATTTAAAAAAATGCGCCGATAGAAGACTTCATACAATTAAAGAGTTTGCACGCGTAGGCATTAAACATTACGAATTCATTGAAGCAGCCGATAAAGATGACCCACAAGTTTTACAATGGATAAAATCAGGAAAAATCGCACAATTTCCTCCTTGTTTTCGTTGCGGAAAAAATCGCTGTCACTGCGTCAACAACTTTCTTATCCCTCAGCAAATTGCCAATTGGTGTTCATTCATTAAAGTTTGGAAGGATATGGTAGACAACAAATATGCCTTCTGTTTGATTTGTGAAGATGACCTAAAATTTACTTATCATTTTAACGAAAGCATAACCAGTTTATTTTCTCCAGAATCATTGAAAAAATATAGAATTGACAAAAAACGCCCGCTACTTATTCGATTAGCAAAAGCATTTGAGAAAAAAACTCACTCAAAAAAAATATGGCAACGCCATCGTTTTACACAAGAAAAAACTATGTCTAATCCATGTTTCGCTATCAATACTGCTATGGCAGAAATACTATTAAAAAACATTCATGTTATTAATCACACTTCAGATGTTTATATTCATAAGCAAATCATAGAACAACACTCAGAAATACAACATTTCACCATTAAACCTATTCCCGTTTATGAACTATCTTCTTCTCAAGGGAAGATAAAATTTTACTCGGAAATTCGCCCAAAAGGTATAGATGCCCAAGATAAAATGCGACAAAAAAATGTAGCTGTGAAAAAAGAATACAAAGAAGTGCTCTGCTTATCTCATCCACGCTGCGGTTCAAGCTATGCCAGTTTTTTACTTACGAAACTTGGCTTGGACGTTGGGCATGAAAAAATAGGTATCAATGGAGTCAGCTCTTGGATGCTTGCTGTTGAAGACACTGATTACCCATGGGGTGACATTGGGAATAAAAAAAAATCTGGCGGCATTAATCGCTACTATTTTGCCAATATCATTCATGTTTTACGAGATCCATTTTCCGCAATACCCTCTATCATTCTTGAAAATCAATGTTCTCGAAATAATGACTCCTATTTTTTCAGGCGAAGGCACTTGATAAAATTATTGAACATAGATCTTCCAGAAAAACCAAAAAAAGACAATGAAATCAATTTAGCAGCACTAAGCTACCTTGCTTGGAATAAACTAATCTGTAATCGCAAACCTGATCTTGTCTTCAGAATAGAGCATGACCACGAAAAGCTCGTTCAATTTCTATTAGAAAAAAACTTAATCAACAATATACCACATGACTTTAACTTATCATGCAATACCATAATGAACGCCAATAAAAAATACATTGGCGTAACATATGAAAAACCTGAAATCAGCAAAAATGAAATTATAGAAAAACTGCATCCAGAAATCTTAAGTCAGTTACATAATTTTTTACAACAATATGGCTACACATTATGAATCCTATCTTTATAACCGGCCGCTTTTGCTCTGGAACCACTTTTTTGTGGAATTTCTTTAATTGGTCAAAGCATTATTGCGCATACTATGAGGCTCTGCACGAAGGATTACTAGAGAGCATTCAATACATTGTTCCAAAAAAACAACATAACGGCGTTAGTAATTATTGGGAAGAATATCACTCGCTTACTGACTTGAATCGCTTTTATTCCTCAACATTTGCTTTCGAAAGATTGGCTCTTCAAGAGAACGAGTCTCATGAGCCATTAAAAAACTATCTTCATTATTTAACTCAGAAAAAAGATGACAGACAGGTTGCTATAAAGCTCAATAGAATTGACTTTAGATTGCCATGGATAGCAAAAAACTTTCCTGATGCAAAAATTATTAATATAAAAAGAAATACTCGTGACTCTTGGAAATCCTCTCGAGCACATCTTCCAAAGGAATATGAAAGAGACATGTTTCAATTTAATGCTTATGGACTTGTGCAACTAGCCATTTCTCTTGACGAATTCTTCCCTTTTATTATTGACACCAGCACTTCTTCTTATCACCTACATTATTTTATCTCAAAATTGAGTGAGCAATTTGCACGTCATCACGCTCATACGGTAATAGAATTTGAAAAAGATATAGTAGAAAATTTTGATAATTTTATAGAAAAAATAGCGTCAACTACTGGCTTAAATAAAAATGAAATATCAGATTACCAAAAAATAAAAATTACTCCTGAGTTAAAAAAATATAGCACTGAAGAAATTGAGTGGCTAGAAAGCGTAGAAAAAGAGTGTGACAGTGTACTTGATCATTTGGGTATCAATAACATGTCGCCACAGCAGATATTAAATTCAAAATTCCCCACACTTTATCCTGAAAAAAGAAAAATATTTTCAAATGAATTATTAGCAAGCCATTACCAACTAGAAAAAATTCGAATAAGCTTACAAGGCCAATTAGATATTGAAAGGGAAACACCGCTTTTACAAAGAATACATTCAAGCTTAAAGAGAAAACTTTATAAGTTTCGCTTTTATAGGAAAACATAAACAAGTTTTTGAACAAAAGCTAGCTCAGGTTATTGCAGAAACGCACATAATATCAATTGATTATTTGCATCTATAATGACATTACTCCCCTACCCCTGAGCCACTCTGCAGGCACATCTTTGCGCAGGATATGCTCAATGAAAATTGCATCGGCCTCTTGTAGGGGCGAGTGGCGCTCGCCCTATCTAAATTTGCCTTGCATTAACCTTTATATTAAGATGACGGCGCTTTCTTCCTGTTGTTAAATTAACGTTATCTTATAATGATAGCCTTCCTTCCTACGATTTTGCATTTTCGTGATTCACGATTCAGTGTTTCATTATTCATTAAAGCATTAGAAAAATTACGTGCCTATACGATCAATAATCCATAAACTTGGAAAAAGGATTCGTTGTTTTTATTCTAATAGAAAAGACAATGCGAGGTTAGACAGGGCGAGCGCCACTCGCCCCTACAAGAGGCCGATGCAATTCTAATTGACCATATCCTACGCAAATATGTGTCTGCAGAGTATCACGGAGGGAGAAGGGCTTCAGCCGCTATTGTTAGCGCGTATTTCGATTTTGCTGAATAGATACGATTATTCTATGTATAAACAATACTACAGTCCAAACTAATCCATACAACACTAAGCTCACTTTTCTCCTTGAAAATCATGACGCGAATTTATAATTTTCAAGGAAAAACGGCGCTAGCTGATGTTTTATGCTCAAATTGCATTTTTAATTAGCTTACTCAGCCACGCAAACAATAATAGAGCTCTTTCCAAACGTCCCGTAAGGGACGTCATTGCGAGCATAGCGTGGCAATCCATCTTAATTTTAAAAAAAAGATGGATGGCTTCGAGTACTCGCCATGACGACAACCAGGGTTTGAAAAGAGATCTAATGAATGAGCAAGGGCCCTAAGAAGTTAATATTCCATTTTCTAAAGTGTAAACCTTGCTTGTCAAAGAAGCCAAAGCATCTTCATCATGACTCACAATGACCACAGTTTTATTGGATTGAATAAGCTCCCGAATAAGCAACTTTGATTTTTGTTTAAACTGCTTGTCACCAACACTGAGCGTTTCATCAATAAGCAACAAATCCGGCATACAAAAATAATTAACCGCAAAACCTAAACGAGCCGCCATTCCGGAGGAATATGTTTCTATAGAATTATAAAAAGCAACGCCTAGACCTGAAAGCTCTATAATTTCGTTCATTTTACTTTGAATATATTCTTTCTTCATGCCCATATATAAGCCTTTTAAAATGGCGTTATCCGCTCCATTCAAATAAGGATTGAATCCTGATTGCAACGTCAATAATCCTGAACGAACCCCTTCAGCAATAGTAATCATCCCTCTGCTAGGGGAAACTATGCCCGCTAATACTCTAAGCAATGTCGATTTACCAGCGCCATTTCGCCCGCAAATACCAATAGATTGGCCATGAAAAATTTCCAAATTGATATCTTGCAGCGCCCAATAAGTAGTAGACTTTCTTTTTTTAAGTGAAAAGCGCTTTTTATAACACAAGCCTACATTTTTTAAAGAAACAATGATTTCGCTCACTATGCGCAAACCTTAGAAAAAATGCGTTCATTTCTTCGGATGGAATAAATTCCAATAATATTCAGAACGCAGCCAAAAACAAACGTATACAACATATACCCCCACTGCGGAGAGTGATGGTTAATTAAAGGCAGGCGATAATTAATCAATACATCGGCGATAGGATTAAGTTGCAATATATAAGCCAAATGTGGCGGAGCTGCTAACACATCAAAAAAAATACCTGAAACCATCATCAAAGCAAATGTGAATGTTTGTATAACAAGAGGAAAGTCAGGGATAAACGGAGTCACTGCAGCGAAACAAAAACTATAACCAAAAATAATAGTCAGCTGGCAAATAAAGTTAGGCACAACGGCAAGCCACAATAAGTTTGGTTTATTATGAAAAACCGCCAAAAAAGTTAGCAATATAAAAAAAATAATTACAAATTTAAATGCATCATTTAATACCACGCTAGCGGGAAATATCAATTTAGAAACGTAAATTTCACGCATTAATCTTGCCTGTGACTTGATAGAGCGGCAAGAACGGCTCATTGCTGGCGCAAACCAACGCCAAGCAACAACCCCTACAAATAGAAATTCGATAAAGTAAGGTGTTCGTGTTTTTAAAATGATTGCAAAAATATAATAATAAATAAATAGAAAAAAAACTGGCTCCAAAAACCACCAAAAGAAACCCAAATAAGTAATTTGGGTTTCAATTTTTAAATCCATATACGTCTTAAACCACAGCAACTCCCAGTAGTGACGCCATTTTGCGCGATGACGTTGATGCCCCGAAATTGCTGACTCTTCAGATTCACTATTTTCTTTGATAATCATCTTCAAATCTCACGATATCATCCTCACCCAAGTAATTACCAGACTGCACTTCAATGATCTCTAAAGGCAGTAACGTGGGATTTTCTAGCCGATGTTTCTGGCCAATAGAAATGTATGTCGATTGATTTTCTGTTAAAATAAAACTGTCTTCGCCGCGCACGACTTTCGCAGTCCCCTTAACAACAATCCAATGCTCTGCACGATGATAGTGCATTTGTAAAGAAAGTTTAGCGCCAGGCTTAACGCAAATTCGTTTCACTTGAAAATTTTTTCCCATGTCTAAAGATTGATAACTTCCCCAAGGCCTATAAACAATGCTATGCGCATGATGTTCAAAGCGTTTTTGCAGTTGTAAATTTTTTACAATCTCTTTTACATCTTGTGTGTTATTTTTATCAACGACCAAAATGGCATCATCTGTCTCAATAATGACATGGTTTTTTATTCCAACAGCGGCAACTAATTTATGTTCCGCACGTATATAACAATCTGTCACATTGTGCGTCAACACATCACCCACCAATACATTGTCATTTTTGTCTTTTGGCATTACCTCCCATAAAGACGACCAGGAACCTAAATCGCTCCATTCCGCATTCAACGAAACAACTGCAGCTTTTTTTGTTTTTTCCATAACAGCATAGTCAATAGAGTCTGAAGGACATAGTGCAAAAGCTTCACCATCTAATCTTACAAAATCTAAATCGCTGCGAGCGGATCTCAAAGCTAACTGACAAGCAGAGGTAATTGCTGGTGCGTATTGTTGCATTTCCCTTTGATATTCAGCTGCGAGAAATACAAACATACCGCTATTCCATAAATAATTTCCTGCCAAAAGATATTCTTTTGCTTTTATTTCATTCGGCTTCTCAACAAAGCTATCCACAGAATAAACCTGATTTGCTAGCGACTCACCATATCGGATATATCCGTATCCGGTCTCTGGATGTAGAGGTTTTACACCAAACGTCACCAAGTATCCTTGCTTTGCAATTGCAACCGCAACATCAACCGCTTGTTGGAAACTAGCAACATCACGAATCAAGTGGTCCGCAGGTAACACCAACAATGTAACATCTTCGCCATACTCCTGCTGCGCATAAAGTGCGGCTATAAGCGCTGCGGGTGCAGTATTTTTTGGCTCTGGCTCTAAAATTAGTCGGGCATTTGAAATGCCAATTTGTTGCAGTTGCTCCGCAATAATAAAACGGTGCTCTTGATTACAAATAACGATAGGAGCAGAAACTCCTTCAAAACCAGACAACCTAAGCACTGTTTCTTGCAACATACTGTATTCTGAAGCCAGCGCTAACAGTTGCTTAGGATACAAAGCACGGGAACTTGGCCACAAGCGCGTACCAGAACCACCAGACAATATAACGGGAATAATCACTCGCATCCTTGATAAATTTTTTTAAAGAGACGTGATTTTATACTGATTAAAGTTAAAAAGGCGAGCCTTACTTTGTCATTCTATGAATTGTATTGTGTAATTAAAATGTATATACTATGTTAGTACTTTAAAAAGAAGGTGGGGCGATGTCGAAAGAAGCCGTTTTTACCATGAAACTGGAATCAGCATTACGAGCTGATTTTCTTGCAGCAGCAGAGGCTACACACCGACCTGCATCTCAAATATTACGTGATCTAATGCGTGAGTTTATTCAACGTCAGCGAGAAACGCGACAATACGATGAGTTTCTACGTAATAAAGTTGAAATTAGCCGAACCTCAATGCACGCCAACCTGGGCTGCCCTAATGAGGAGATTGAAGCCGCGTTTAAAAAACGACGCAACAGCGTGGCAAATGATCAAATATGAAGATTATTTGGACTCCAGAAGCACAACAAGATCGTTTCGATATCTGGAAAAACATTGCTTCTGATAATCCATTTGCTGCAGCTAAAATAGACGAACTTTTCAGCAATGCTGTCGCCAAGTTAACCGATCATCCTAACATAGGTCGGCCAGGGAAAATTTCTGGAACTCGCGAACTCATTCCACACGAGAACTATCGTTTGGTTTATGAAATCAACCAGCAAACTGTATGGATACTTGCTTTAGTACATTCCGCAAGACAATGGCCACCACCTCATAAAGAAACAAGTTAAAAAAGCACAAACTGCGGCGCGTCTTTATGACTGACTACGAATGAGCCATTCAATAAGCTTTTTCTCGCATTATAACAAAGCGGGTGCATTTGTGAGTCATAAATGAGTCCATTTGCATTGTTGATAATCGCATGACCCGCAGCGGTGTCCCACTCGCTCGTAGGGCCAAGTCGTGGATAAAAATCAGCTACGCCTTCGGCGACCAAGCAGATTTTCAGCGCGCTGCCCGCATTCACTAATACATGATCAGGAAGTTGTTGCAAGAATTTTTCCAAAGCTTCGCCGCCATGTCGACGACTTGCAACCACTTGATATGGCAGCGTAATAGGAAAACGCGCTGAAATACGTTGCGATTTATCTGCAAATTTTTTGTAAGCGCCATGGCCATCCATCGCAAAATAAGTCACGCCCAAAGCAGGCGCAAACACAACCCCCAACATTGGGCGGTAATTAATAATCAAGGCGATATTGACTGTAAATTCATCTGTGCGGTGAATAAACTCTTTAGTCCCATCCAAAGGATCCACCATCCAAAGCTGCGGCCACTGATGTCGTTGAGCGTATTCTATTTCACTAGATTCTTCTGATAATACTGGAATATCAGGCGTCAATAATTTTAATCCATCAATAATAGTTTGATGGGCAAGTAAATCAGCTTTAGTTAAAGGCGATCCATCTTCTTTTTGCATGATATTAATGTCAGTAGCTTGCTGGCTATATACAGACATAATTTTTTCGCCGGCTTGATGCGCGATATCTATAACAGCATTTAAAAAAGTAGTCGTTAACAACATTAGTGACTGGCTCTTTCCGTTAAATATCTAAGCTCTATTAATTTATTCACAATTATTGCTACTTCTTGTTCAACCGAGTGCTCTGATGTATTTATCACAACTTCTGCTTTTTCTGGCACCTCATAAGGATCACTAATGCCAGTAAATTCTTTGATAATTCCTTGGCGTGCTTTTTTATAAAGCCCTTTTCGATCGCGGCTTTCACATACTGCCAGCGATGTAGAAACATAGACTTCAATAAACGCGCCTGCCTCATAAACCATCTCACGCACTTGGCGTCGTGTATTACGATACGGCGCAATTGGCGCACAAATGGCAATACCTCCATGCTTAGTGATTTCACTTGCGACATAGCCAATGCGCAGAATATTGAGATCCCTATGCTCTTTTGAGAACCCTAATTCGCTAGATAAATTTTTTCTTACTAAATCGCCATCTAATAATGAAACGGAACGATCTGTTAATTCCATCAGTTTTATTAACAAAGCATTTGCAATAGTAGATTTACCTGCGCCTGATAAACCCGTGAAAAATATAGTCAAGCCTTGCTTTTCTTTTGCAGGAAAGGTTTTTCGCAACTCATGGATAACTCCCGGGTAAGAAAACCATGCAGGAACTTCTTCACCTGTTTTCAGCATGCGACGAAATTCTGTTCCGGAAATTTTTAACACATTTTCACCTGGCTCAATTTCATCTTCCTGAAGATAAGCATCTCGTTCTTGCACATAAACCAGTTCATAGAAAGGCACCATTTGAATGCCAATTTCATCTTGATATTGGCGAACCATCTCTTGCGCATCATAAGACCCATAAAAATCTTGGCCATTTTTATCTTTGCCTGGCCCAGCGTGATCACGCCCGACAATAAAATGCGTACAACCATAATTTTTACGAATTAACGCATGCCACAATGCTTCTATCGGACCCGCCATGCGCATGGCGATAGGCAACAAGCTCAATGTTGCTGTATTTTCAGGATAAGACTTTAAAATACTTTGATAACAATGCACGCGAGTATAATGATCAACATCTCCTGGTTTAGTCATGCCAACCACGGGGTGAATTAATAAATGCGCGTCATGTTCTTTGGCTGCGCGCAATGTTAATTCTTGGTGCGCGCGATGCATTGGGTTTCTTGTCTGAAAGGCAACCACTTTCTTCCAGCCATTTGCTTTGAAATGCTGCTTAAGTTCCACTGGTGATAATCGCAAATGCGTAAAATCATAATGACCAGGTGAGGTTACTTTCTCCAAATCACCGCTCAAATAAATATCACCTGCAGTATTCATCAGATAATCAACACCAGGATGCGTCTCATCAGTTGTGCCAAAAACCGCTTTGGCTTCCGCTATTTTATTCGGCTCCCAAATATCAGTGATTGTCATATTCGCTAAATGCATTCCTTCGTGATCGTGTAAACCAATCACTTCGCCAAGAGCAATAGACTCTGCCTGAGCTCGAGAAACATCCAAGGTAATTGGCATCGGCCACACTTCGCCGCTTGGTAGACGACGATGCGCAAGAATGCTTTCATAAGTTTTTTGATCACAAAAACTATTTAAAGGCGCAAAAGCTCCGTTCAATAAACATTCAATATCACAACGCTGCCTTGGTGTTAAAAAAAAATCTTGCATAACTTTTCCCTCTTAAAAATCAATACGCATTGCGATGAAAAAATCCGCGCCACAAAGTTAAAAATACAATTCGAATGTCAAATAACAGCGTCCAGTTTTCGATATAAAACAGATCATATTCCACACGACGTTGCATTTTCTCTAAAGTATCAGTTTCTCCGCGGTAACCATTAACTTGCGCCCATCCTGTAATGCCTGGCTTTACTTTAAAACGTTGCATATAGGATTCTATTAAATCTTTGTAATATTCATTATGCTCAACAGCATGCGGTCTTGGACCAACAATAGACATATCGCCTTGCAACACATTCAATAGTTGCGGTAATTCATCAAAACTTGTACGGCGCAAAATGCGCCCAATTTTTGTGATACGACTATCATTTTTGATTGCCTGAGAAACTACGCCAACTTGCTCTTGATGCACAACCATGGATCTAAATTTATAAACCATAAATTTTTTTCCATTCCAACCATGACGTTGTTGCTTAAAGAAAACCGGGCCGGGTGAAGTGATCTTAATTAACAAACTAATGAATAATATTAATGGTGATGCTATTAATAAAAATAACAACGCCAAACTACGATCCTCAATAGCTTTCAACCAACGCCTACCACCCTCCATAGGTGTTGCATACAAATTAATAAGCGGATAACCAGAAATCTCTGTCATAGTATGACGCCGGAAAGATAAACCCATAAAATCAGGGACGTAACGCACCGCAACAACTTCATGCATTAAATTTTCTGCAATGCTTTTAATAAGCATTTCTTCACGCAAAGGCAAAACAATCCATACTTCGTCAACTAAAAGACTATGCACAAATTCACGCAAGCGTGATAATTCAAATGTTTCAACTGGAATATTCAAGAAAAATTTTTCATGAATTTCTGATTCTGCAAAAAACAATACAGGTTTAACACCCGACCATGCCGTATGGCATAAAGTTTTCACCAGGGCTTGCGCGCGCGCATTGACGCCAATCACAATAATGCGCTTTGCATTCACTCCCTTATAACGCAAGTAAGATAATAGCGCATAAACAAATAAGCGTGAACAAACAAATCCCGCCCAAAGAAAAAAAAGCCAGTATCCCACCCACAAACGTGAGTAGTGCACACTACTCTTGCTCAGCACGCCAAATACACTAAGCACACTAAATACTAAAAAAATCGCAAAGGTGCCTTGCAATAAATACGATAGTAAACGTTTTTCTCTTAATGGTTTGTATAAACCACACCAACGAAAAATCACCAAAGATACAACTAAGGCCAAACCCAAAACCTGCCAATAACGATAATCAATTGCTGCGTGCTGGAAGCGGACGTAATGCGCTAACACCCCTCCGAAAACCACCAAAGCAATGTCAAAGCAAAATAAAAAAAAACGAAAAAGGGATTGGTAATCTCTATTTAGATCGTGTCGAAACATTGCACTCACCGGGTAAGAACGAGCGCGAGATTATATACAGACCTGTACGTTTTAGCCAATCTTCGGCCAAGAGGGCGACCGCCGGTAGCCCTACACTGGCCGATATATTTTAGGTATTATGGTATCTTTAAAGAAGATTACATCATGCCAAAAACAATCCTCATCAACGGCGCATTCGGGCGTATGGGTCAATTAGCCTGTGACATAATTGAAAAACATTCGGACTTTACTCTTGTTGCCAAAACAGGGCGAAGTGATGACCTCAATCTAGCGTTAGCCACTTTTTGTCCTGATATTGTGCTGGATCTCACCAGCGCAAGCAGTGTTTGGGAAAATGTTCAAATCATGCTACAGCATCGCTCTTTTCCTGTTATTGGCACTTCAGGGTTAAAAAAAGAACATATTGATCTTATTTTGTCGCAGTCACAAGAGAAGAAGCTAGGCGGCTTAATTGTTCCGAATTTCTCTTTAGGCGCCGTCTTACAAATGCGTTGTGCAGAGCAAGTTGCTCGCTACTTCGCCAAAGCAGAGATTATAGAAGCGCACCATGAGAAAAAACTGGACGCACCTTCGGGCACAGCACTTGCCACCGCCGCACGTATAGAGAAGGCTCACCCAACCTCGGCTTGCAAGACCCCCATCCACTCGGTTAGACTTCCCGGTCTAGTGGCGCAACAAGAAATTATATTTGGCGCAGAAGCTGAAACGCTCAGTATCGTGCATAATGTTCTGAATCGTGAAGCGTATATGCCTGGATTGATCCTTGCTTGCCAAAAAGTAACATCGTTCAATCGTATGTATTACGGTTTGGATATTTGTTTAGAAGGATAACAATACAGCATGCCTAGATTAACTCGTAAACCCCCTCGTATTGACACTTTAATGCGCTATGCCGACATGCTGGGTTTTGGTGATATTCATACCAAAATAGACGATACCAACCAGTTGCGTTCAATTGTTGCTGTACACAACACGACTCTAGGTCCCGCAATCGGCGGCTGTCGTTTTTATCCCTATACTTCATTTAGTTATGCTTACAAAGATGTATTACGCCTTGCGTACATGATGACGCTTAAATCTGCCATCAGCGAATTGCCGCATGGCGGTGCAAAAGGAGTCATTCTATATCCGAAACATGCGTTTGACAGAAAAAAGTTGATGCACGCATTTGGAGATTTTATTAATCAACTCCAGGGGAAATATATTACCTCCATGGATGTTGGCACCACAGCTGCAGATATGGATATGATCTACGAACGCAGTTCGTATGTGATTGGCGCAACCACTACCTTACATAACGACCCATCATTATACACAGGATTAGGCATATTTCGCGGCCTAGAAGCAGCTGTAAAATTTAAATTACATCGTGATTCACTAGAAAATATCCACGTTGTTTTGCAAGGCGCTGGAAAAGTTTCTTACGCGCTCTGCCAATTACTGCATGCGGCTAAAGCAAAAATTACGATCTGTGACACCAACCCGTTGTCATTGCCACGCTATCAAGAAGAGTTTGGTGCGACCATTGTTGAGCCAGAAGCCATTTACGACGTACCTTGCGATATTTTTTCCCCATCAGCGATTGGCGGCACGATTAATAAACATACTATCGAACGTTTACAAACTTCCATCGTTGGCGGGGCTGCGAATAATCAATTAGCCCATGTACGATTTATTCAATTGTTAGAACAAAAAAATATCTTATATGCACCTGATTATGTGCTTAATGCCGGCGGTGTGATTTATGCCGCGCTGGCTTATGGCAATAAATCTGAAGATGCAATCTTATTGCAAGTGAATGCGATCTATAAACGATTGCTGAATATTTTTGAAGAAGCACACTCAGAGGGTATTTCTACTACTGAAGTTTCTTTTAAAATTGCAAAGCGCCGTTTAGAGCAGGCTCGTCAGAAATAATTATGCAACCATAACCTGTCGAGAAAAACTCGGCAAGCTTCTGACCAAACCTTCTTCTTTTATTTCTTGTGTTAAATAATTCTCAATATACGCTTGAAGTGATTTTTTAGGTTGTGATGACAAATAATGCGGCGGCAATAATCCCGTATTTAGTGCTTTCAATAAATCAAAGTATTGAATTTGGAAAATGTCTTTTTAAGTAAGTCGACTTCCCAGATTGTCTAGCCCCCCACAAAAAGGCAGACTGCCTGGAAGGTAAAGAAATGCTTAAAACCCGATCAAACACAACCTTGACTCCTTAAAAAGACAACTTTCAAGGATGTCGACCCTTGAAAAGACAACTTAATAAGGAATTAAATTCTGTCTATTTTGACACTAATTCCGTTTTGGTCTTGACTATTTCGGAATCGGTGTCAAAATAGTCAAATGAAACGATACCTACAAACACATATTTTAGCCGATTTTCCCAGCAAAATCGTCTTGCTCACGGGCCCAAGACAGTGTGGAAAAACAACACTCGCTAAGCAATTACGCCCAACCGCCGACTATCTCAATTATGATTCGGCGGAAGATCGGCTTATCTTGCGCAAGAAAAGCTGGGACAGAAAAAAAGACCTCATTATTTTCGATGAGCTACATAAAATGCACCAATGGAAACGTTGGTTAAAGGGTATTTATGACACCGAGGGAATTTCACCCCCTTTATTAGTCACCGGAAGCGCCAAGTTAGACACATATCGCAAAGTAGGTGATTCCTTGGCAGGCAGATACTTTCAATATCGCTTGCACCCTTTGGACCTTAAAGAGGCCATTGCGCAATCTATCTTCCCAAATGAAACTGCAGAAGTGATTTTTGATCGTTTATGGAAGTGCAGCGGCTTTCCAGAGCCTTTTCTTAATGGCAATCCTATTTTTTATCGTCGTTGGAGAAAAAGCCACCTTGATATTATTTTACGACAAGATTTAATTGATTTACATGCAGTGCGTGATATTAAAGCAATTGAAACACTCGTACTTTTACTTAAACAAAGAATTGGTAGTACCGTTTCCTACAGCAGTTTGGCACGCGACTTAGAAAGTGACCCTAACACTATAAAACGCTGGCTAATATTGCTCGAGAACCTATATATTATTTTTAGAGTCACACCCTATTCAGAAAAAATTGCACGCTCCTTATTAAAAGAACCTAAATTTTATTTTTATGATTTTACACAAGCAGAAGACCTAGGTGCACGCTTAGAAAATATAACCGCATGCGCTATATTAAAAGAATTACATTATCTTGAAGATACACAAGGCGTAGAAACCTCGCTGAATTTTTTACGCACTAAAGATGGTAAAGAATTAGATTTTTTAATCAACATTGATAATAAAATTACTCATCTGATCGAAGTGAAATCTTCTGACGACACCCCTGCAAAAGGATTTAATCATTTCGCCCCCTATTTTGAATCAGCACAATATCTACAACTAGTGAAAACACTTACGCGTGAAAAAACTTACCCTAACGGTCTTGAAATACGCTCATTGATTCCATGGTTAACAAAAATTCAACTGATTCCCTCAAAAATCGATTAAATTTAAATTAAAAAGAGCCACATCAACATGAACACCAGAAAAACACCATTATTAGCAGGCTTATTAGGTAACGCTCTTGAGTGGTATGATTTTATTCTATATGCCAATTTTGCAACAATTATTGCGCGCCTGTTTTTCCCCAATGAGAATCCCACCGCTGCCTTACTACTTACTTTTGGGATTTTCGCCTCCAGCTTTCTAGTCCGTCCACTAGGCGCAGTATTATTTGGTTATGTTGGCGACCACTTTGGTCGACGCATTGCATTAATTACATCTATTAGCTTAATGAGCGTCCCAACATTACTCATTGGCTTTTTACCAACCTATGCCAGTGCCGGCATTGCTGCACCATTTTTTTTACTCATATTGCGTTTATTACAAGGTATTGCGATTAGCGGCGAACTCAACAGCGCCGCAACTTTTTTAGTGGAGCACGCAAAAGAAAACCGCCGTGGCTTAGCAGGGTCGTTAGTCATGGGAACAGTGTTCGTTGGCGCATTAATTGGTGCAGCATTATCTACTTTATCAACGGCGATATTAACTCCTGAGGCACTCGTCTCATGGGGATGGCGATTATTATTTGTTTTAGGTGGACTCGCTGGCGTTATTGGCTTAATAGTTCGTTTACGTATGCAAGAATCAGCGCATTTTTCATCTCAGAAAGAAACCGCCAAGCGCTTACCCTTGAGTTATGTTTTTGTAAATTATCCTAAACAAATGTGCATTGCTGTTGCATTGACCAGCATTATGGCCGTAGGAAATCATACCATTTTTGCTTATGTCATGACTTTTTTAGTGAAATTCACGCATTTAACTGCTGAGCAAGCGAATATTATTAATCTTCTCGGTTTTGTCGTAATCGTTTTATTATTTCCAGTCATGGGCTTATTATCCGATAAATACGGCCGAAAACCGATATTTAAATGTGGATTGTTGAGTATGGTTTTTTGCGCATTTCCAATTTTTTGGCTGCTATCACAATCTAATTTTTACTATGCCCTCGCTGGTGAGATTTTATTATGCGTCGCATTAGTACCCATCGCAGCATTAATTCCGACTATGCTCGCAGAATTATTTCCCACTTACATTCGAAACAGTGGATCTGCAATCAGTTACAATATTTGTTTAGCTATATTTGGCGGCACCGCGCCTTTAGTTTCATTAACATTGCGACAAGAAATAGGCAATTTGGCGCCAGCAGGCTATATCATCGTTTGCGCGTTAATTGCATTGTTTGCATTACGTTTCATCAAAGAAAGCTATCATCGGCCATTAATCTAATTGACGCAATCTTGAAAACGCATAAAGCGCAACAGACCCTACAGCCGAAACTAATAACAATCAAACAATGAGAATCAGCACTGATTTACGCCCAGCAAAGACTTTGTCAAGGCACTTCAAAAAACCGTATTGTGGACCCCTGTCCATTCCGCTAAACTAGCCCATCAAAAACGACTCACAGGGCAACAACAACCGTCATGAGCAAACCTCATTTAACGACAACGGCTGGATTCTCGATCCAACACTTGCAATTCATGGATCACCACGGTGAATTAACCCAAGCACTTCCGTCAACAATCAATCATGAGACACTGATCAAATTGTACGAGGCCATGGCTTTAACGCGTTTATTTGACAAAAAAGCGATTAATCTACAGCGTACTGGCCAATTAGGGACTTACCCTTCTTGTCATGGACAAGAAGCTATTGGCGCAGCGGTTGGACATGCGATGCAGGCATCTGACGTGTTTTTCCCTTACTACCGTGATCACGCGACGTTTTTGTTACGCGGCACGCCAATGTCGGATATTTTAAGCTACTGGGGCGGGGATGAACGCGGTAGTGCAAATATGGAAAATCGTGCCTCAGAAGATTTTCCGATTTGCGTTCCTATTGCGGACCAGTGTCTACACGCTGCCGGCGCCGCATTTGCTTTTCAATATCGCAATCAAGCTCGCGCAGCCGTTGTAACCATTGGCGAAGGCGGCACTTCTGAAGGTGATTTTTACGAAGCGATTAATCTCGCCGGCGCATGGAAATTACCGCTGGTATTGGTGATCAATAATAACCAGTGGGCGATTTCTACGCCCATCAGCGAACAAACTGCTTGTAAAACAATTGCTCAAAAAGCTATTGCTGCAGGAATTGAAGGCGTGCAAGTGGACGGCAATGATGTCATTGCGGTACATCATGTCATGCAACACGCATTAGAAAAAGCGCGAAGTGGCAAAGGCCCAACACTGATTGAGGCCTTAACTTATCGCATCTGTGATCATACCACTGCAGACGATGCTCGACGTTATATTCCACAAGATGAATATCATGCCGCCTTTGAATTTGAGCCTTTAAAAAGATTGCGGCGCTATTTAGAAAAAAATAATTTATGGTCTGAAGAAAAAGAAAAAAATATGTTAACGCAACACGCTGCAACACTCGATACAATTGTAACGAAATTCTTAGAACGCCCCAAAGCACAAATCACTGATATGTTTGATTACTTATACGCCGAACTGCCAAAGCAATTTCATTTCCAACGTAGAGAATTGGAGGCAGAATATGGCTAATATCACTTTAGTAGAAGCAGTCAACCAAGCTCTCGCCTATGAAATGGCCCACGATGAAAACGTGATTGTATTTGGCCAAGACATTGCAAAAAATGGCGGAGTATTTCGAACCACCGTAGGCTTATTGGAAAAATTTGGCCCCAAGCGTGTACTTGATACACCTCTCGCTGAATCCATGATTGCTGGAATAACGATTGGGATGGCAGCGCAAAAATTAAAGCCAGTAGCAGAATTCCAATTTATGGGATTCATTTATCCCGCAGTAGACCATATTTTAAATCAAGCTTCACGTTTACGAAATCGTACTCGTGGGCGGTTATCATGCCCCGCGGTTTTTCGTGCGCCTTACGGCGGCGGTATTCATGCGCCAGAACATCATTCTGAAAGCACCGAATCGTTATTTGCGCATATTCCCGGTTTACGTGTTGTGATTCCTTCATCGCCCGCAAGAGCCTATGGATTATTACTTGCCGCAATCCGCAACCCTGATCCTGTTCTTTTTCTAGAACCAAAACGCATTTATCGTTGGGTCAAACAAGAAGTTCCAGATGATGGTAGAGCATTACCATTAGATAAGTGTTTTATTTTGCGCGAAGGACGCGATATCACCCTCATCACTTGGGGCGCAATGATTAAAGAAACTTTGGAAGCGGCAGAACAATTAGAACAACACGGCATTAGCGCGGAAATTATTGATGTCGCAACCATCAAGCCCATCGATTTTGACACCATTTTACAGTCGGTTGAAAAAACTGGCCGATGTTTGATTATCCATGAAGCTGCACGACACTGTGGCGTGGGCGCAGAAATTGCTGCCACTATAGCAGAACATGGTCTAATGTTTTTACACGCACCCATCAAGCGCGTCACAGGATATGACACCATCATGCCATATTATAAAATGGAAAAATATTATTTACCCAGCAGCGCGAAAATTATTGCCACTGCAAAACAACTAATGGAGTTCGCATGAAAATTTTTTGTTTACCTGATCTTGGCGAAGGTTTGCCCGAAGCGATTATTCGTGAATGGTATGTGCAACCCGGCGATGAAGTACAAATCGATCAAACCATTGTGGCAATGGAAACTGCAAAAGCATTGGTTGATGTACCTTCGCCTTTCGCAGGGAAAGTTGAAAAATTGTTTGGAAAGACTGGCGACACTGTCATCACTGGCAGCCCACTCATTGGTGTTGAGGGGGAAGAAACTGACGCCGGAACTGTTGTCGGCAATATTGAAGCCTCTGATCGCATACTTGAAGAGTGTGCGACAGGCGTAAGCGTAACAGCACAACAAGCTAGCCATCGCGCCACACCCGCCGTTAGAATGTTAGCGCAACAACTGGGCGTTGATCTTGATGAAGTAAAATATTCTGGAAAAAATATTACGGCAGATGATGTGAAGAAAGCCGCGAATCTTTTTCAATCAAATACTATTCCACCATTGAATGTACAATTTACTGACGCAGTTGAGTCTCTTACTCCTACCCGCCGCGCAATGGTGATGAGCATGACGCAATCGCATCAGCACATCGTCCCGGTCTCTATTTCTGACGATGCAGATATTCATGACTGGATAGGAAAACAAGATACTACCGTAAGATTATTACGCGCAATCCAAGCCGGCTGTGAAACTGTGCCAATCGCCAATGCTTATTTCGATGGACAGCAAATGGTTTACCAATTGCATAAAAAAATCAACGTCGGCATGGCTGTCGACACACCGCACGGATTGTTTGTACCTGTTCTAAAAGATGTTGCTCATCAATCGAATGAAGCGTTACGCGAATCGATTAATCGCTTTAAACAACAAGCGCGTGACAAATCATTATCACCACAAGATTTGAAAGATGCTACGATTATTCTTTCTAACTTTGGTACCATTGCTGGTCGTTATGCTAACCCGATCATTATTCCACCCATGGTAGCCATTGTTGGTATTGGTAGCGCGCGCAATACCGTTGTTGCACATAATGGCGAACCTGCAGTAAGACGAATTCTTCCTATTTCGATTACCGTGGATCATCGACTTGTGACTGGCGGTGAGGCAGTCAGGTTATTACAAGCCATTATGGAAGAATTAGCAAAGCCTATGCTATAATCCACCCATTCAATTGGGAGCGCAAGATAATGACAGCTGCAGCAAGACATTTTGATGCCTTGGATTATGTTGACCAAGCGAGAGCTTTAGGTGTTGATGAACGTGTCGCTAAGTACCAAGCGCGGCAAATGGAGCAAGTGATTGATATCGCCGTGAATACCGCACGGTTGGATCTTGAAAATAAAGAGCTAGCTACTAAAAAAGATACGCAGTTACTTCAAAAAGAGATAAAAGAACTTGATTTAAAAATTGAGCAAGTAAGAACCGAAATACATCAATCTAAGTTTGAGCTTGTGATTTGGTTAGCTGGATTTTTTGTTGCCAGCGGTCTTATTCAACATTTTTTTAAATAGTAGAGCGTGATGTCAAAAACCTTATTACGCTGCCCCTGTGGCAGTCAAAAAAATTATTCGGAATGCTGCGAATCCCTTCTTACTGGCACGAAGATGGCAGAATCACCCGAGGCCTTAATGCGTTCACGCTACACGGCTTTTACGCAATCCAATGTTGATTATCTTTTTTCGAGCATGACACCAGAATTGCAACAGCATACTGACCGTAAAGATTTACAAGATTTCGCTGAAGAAGTGAGTTCATGGATAAAACTAGAAATTATTCATGCTACCTCTATTGCATCTGATGACATTCATGGAAATGTTGAATTTGCAGCGTACTTTATGTACGACGGCGAACAACAACGCATTCATGAAAATAGCAAATTCATTAAACAAAATGGGCAATGGTTTTATGCAGGTCATCAACATCAATGTAGCTCGCATTCGCACGACCACGGCCATGATCATAGCCATCACCGCCCAGCTCCTCATGAAGCCCATGATAAAATAGGCAGAAATGATCTATGCCCATGTGGTAGTGGAAAAAAATATAAAAAGTGCTGCATAGAGTGATGAAATGCTACCTTTTTTATCCTACACTGTAATTTATTGGCAAGAAGTCGGAGATAGTCTATGAAAAAAGTCTTGCTAATAATCAGTTTATTCGCTTGTCAACATATCGCTGTTGCGAGCTGTTATTCGCCAGTAAATTGGACGATGAATATAAAAAATGGCACCGACCATGATGTCCTGACGCTTTCTTGCTCAAGCGCTGAGCTACAACCAGGTGAAACTTTTCCCTACACAGGATCATCAGGTAACCCATGCGGCACAATCCCGGCAAGCGACGCATCTTGCACTTACACCGACAAAACAACAGGGCAATCAGGAACAATAAAGCTCTCTTTTGATTCATGCACGAAAGTAAGTACTACCCCACTTGCCTCAACAAATCCTACCGCGTTCACTTGTAATGCTACAAGCACTCAGACGAGCGGAGGACGAGCTGTCTGTGATGGCGTGGATATTAGCTATAAATCTTATACAGCGACAAGCTCTTTTATCATTGTTAACAAAGGTCCGTCGTATCAACTCGATTGGAAAGGCATCAAAACGAATCTCATACAGGGACAAGCCATGGCAGATAAATTAATGAGCCATTTAAAAGCAGCAGATTCATACCCTCCTACGTCAATGACCACTGCAACTTATAATCAGGCAACGTCAACACTGACACTTCGCGTAGAAACACCAACGAACAATCCTTGCTAAATATTCCTATAGCTAATCACTTCCACGATAACGCAAATTCAATTCTTTCGCTGCGCGTACATCGTCTAAACGTTTCACCGGCAAAGTATGTGGCGCAGTTTTCAATAAACTAGGATCAGTTTCAGCCTCACGCCGAATCGCAATCATCGCTTCGATAAACTTGTCGAGCACTTGCTTGCTTTCGGTTTCTGTCGGTTCAATCAACAAACATTCTGGCACTAACAAGGGGAAATACATTGTCGGCGCATGAAAACCATAATCAAGTAGACGTTTTGCAAAATCCAGCGCGCCCACCCCCCAAGTTTTTAGCTCATACTTTAGCGTAATAATAAATTCATGTGTCGCACGACGCTTAGGAAATGCCAATTCAAAGCCTGCGGCTTGTAACTTCATCATTAAATAATTAGCATTTAATGTTGCATGATCGGCCACGCGCACTAAACCTTTTTTTCCTAACATCCGAATATAGATATAGGCACGTAATAAAATACCCGCATTGCCCATAAAAGTAGATAGGCGACCAATACTCTGCGGCGCATCTGCTTGGCTTGTTAAGCAATAAGATTTATCATTTTTCATCACGCGAGGAATAGGTAAAAATGGTTTTAAGCGATCATTGCATGCTACAGGGCCAGCACCTGGTCCACCACCACCATGAGGGGTTGCAAATGTTTTATGTAAGTTCATATGCATGACATCAAACCCCATATCACCTGGACGTACTTTGCCTAAAATCGCATTTAAATTTGCGCCGTCGTAATACAACAAGCCGCCTGCAGCATGAACAATCTTTGCAATTTCTGGAATTTGTCGCTCAAACACACCTAATGTCGATGGGTTTGTGAGCATAATACCGGCAGTTTGCGGGCCAATCGCTGCTTTTAATGCGACTAAGTCAACATCACCTTGGCTGTCAGTAGGAATTTCTTTCACTGTCATACCACATTGTGCAGCAGTCGCCGGATTTGTACCATGCGCCGCATCTGGAACCAGCATTTCAGTACGCAAATGATCGCCGCGCGAACGATGATAAGCAGCAATCATAGAGACGCCTGCAAATTCACCTTGCGCACCGGCCATAGGCGATAAAGATACTGCAGTCATCCCGGTAATATCTGCCAGCATATCTTGTAATGCATACATACATTGCAAAAATCCTTGCGTCGTTGTTTCAGGTGCAAGTGGGTGTGAACGCAAAAATTCAGGCAGCATTGCTAATTTGTGCACGCCACGCGGATTATATTTCATCGTGCACGAGCCTAGCGGATAAAAATGCGAATCAATAGAAAAATTACGTTTTGATAATCCAGTAAAATGACGGACAACTTCTAGTTCTGATAACTCAGGCAACGCAGGTGCTTCTGTGCGCAAATACTCAGAAGGAATTAGCGTTACATTATTTTGCAAAACGGGACATTGCGCGTGCGCATTCCTGCCTGCAACGGAATATTCATAGACTAAGGGTTCTGGTTTCATCATGCTAATTGCCCTTTTACTTGCGCGCAATATGCGCGTAAATCATCATCGGTTTTCGTCTCAGTCACACACACTAAAATACAATCTTTCAATTCTGAATAATAAGGCTCCAAACATAATCCAATTAATACGCCTTTTTCAGCACATTGTTTTGCAACTTCTATCGCATTAGGAATGCGTATGACACATTCATGAAAATTCGAGGAATTAAAAGCAGGCATCACCTTGATTTCTTTTAATAGAACTAATAATGCCTGTGTATTTTGATGACTTTTAAGCGCTGTCGCTCGCAGACCTTGCGGTCCCAGCAAACTCATGTAAATAGTTGCCGCTGTCACCAGCAATCCTTGATTGGTGCAAATATTCGATGTAGCTTTTGAACGTCGAATATGTTGCTCACGCGCTTGCAAGGTTAAAACAAAACCACGTTTATTGTCTTGATCAACCGTTTGTCCGACAATTCTTCCTGGCATTTGCCGCACTAGCTCTTGTCGACAACACATAAATCCTGCATACGGTCCACCAGAAGCCAATGGCATTCCAAAAGGCTGCAATTCACCACAAACAATATCAACGCCTTTCATACCCCAATCACCCGGAGCTTTTAATAATCCTAATGCCATAGGATTCACGACTGCAATCACTAACATCTCACGCGCATGCGCCCAATCGGTTAACTTATCAACAGATTCTAAGTTCCCAAAAAAATTAGGAAAAGGAAGAACAAGTGCAGAAAAAGATTCTTGCGCAAGTTGTTCTAATGCAGCGTGATCAATCAGGCCGGTCGTCAAATCAAAAGGACATTCGACTAATTCAATACCTTGTTGATGCACGATAGCTTTTACTGCTTCACGATAATGAGGATGTACCGTTTGCGGCATCAAAATGCGTTTATTGTTCGATTTCTTTTGCGCACGAATGGCCATTAACACCGCTTCAGCTAATGCCGTTGCTCCATCATAAAGTGATGCGTTAGAAACATCCATTTTTGTTAGCGCCGTCATCATGGATTGAAACTCGTAAATAAGCTGCAAACTACCTTGGCTCGCTTCTGCCTGATACGGGGTATAGGCCGTCATAAACTCACCACGACCCACTAAATCCCAAACAGCAGCAGGAATGTGATGTTCATACGCACCTGCGCCAATATAAGTTTTAATTTTGGGATGAAGATTCGCCACTGCTTCCATGTGTTGCGCAGTTGCTAATTCATTCATTCCTTCAGGGATATTAGTTAAATTAGCTTTTGGAATGCTAGAGGGAATTTCGTCAAATAAATCTGAAAAATTTGTTCCAGGCACTGCGAGAAACATATTTTCAACATCTTTATGCGTGTGGGGAATAAATGGCATATTTTCCTCATATCATCAAGGGCAGGCACAAGGCGCTGCCCCTACGTTTTTCGTTTTTAATGCGCTTCTTCAGCAACTTGTTTTTGATATTCTTCTGGCGTTAACAACTCTTCTACTTGATCAGGGTTATCCATTTGAATCTTGAACAACCAGCCATTACTATAAGGATCATCGTTGACTAATTCAGGTTGATCCGCAAGTTCTTCGTTAACCTCAATAATTTGACCATTCAACGGGCAGTAAACATCCGATGCTGCTTTAACCGATTCCACCACCGCACAACTTTCACCTTGCGCAATAACATCACCGACATCCGGTAACTCAACGTATACCAACTCACCCAGCAAAGTTTGTGCAAAATCGGTGATGCCGACAATCGCAAAATCATCTTCAATACGCACCCACTCATGACTCGGTGTAAATTTCAATTCATCAGGAACTGTACTCATTTTTAGCCCTCTTCTTTTACTAATAATTCATAAACCGCTTTACCATTACGCACAAAATTAGGTTTGACGACCAACACTGGTTTCAACACCCCACGAATATCAACACTCGCTGACATCAATGGTAAAGACACCCGCGCCAAAGCAATGCCTTTTTCTAGTGTAGGCGAAAAACCGCCACTCGTAATCACACCCTCTCGACCATCTTTTAACACCACTCGCTGGCCCGTACGCAATACGCCTTTGTCTTGCAAAATCAATCCCACTAAAGCGGCATTCACTCCTTGGGCTCGCTCTAGCTCTAACGCTTCTTTGCCCACAAAATCGCGTTGATCATCCCACACAATTGTCCATGCTAAATTAGAAGTTAAAGGTGATGTCGTCTCATCCATGTCATTACCATAAAGGTTTAAACCTGCCTCTAAACGTAACGTATCACGCGCACCTAAACCACATGGCTGGACTCCTGCAGCAACCAACTTTTCCCAAAATGCTTTACCCTGCATAACTGGAGCAATGACTTCTACGCCTTGTTCACCAGTATAACCGGTTCTAGCCACAAAATAATCTTCAGTAGAAAAAAACCGAAATGGTTTTAAGGCAATTAGTTTTTCTGCAGATTCACCGCCTAACAAACGTGTCACTTGAGTAATCGCTTGCGGACCCTGAATGGCAATAATACATTTTTTAACCATCTCCACAACAGCAACATCAAACTCTTTTGACCAATGCATTAACCATGCCATGTCTTTATCGTGAGTAGCAGAGTTAACGACTAATCGGAAATACTGATCATCGATTTTATAAGCAATTAAGTCATCAACCACATTACCTTGCTCATTCAACATACAACTGTACATTGCTTGGCCTGGCGATAATTTGGCGACATCATTAGCCAATATTTTTCTTAAATAGGAAATCACTTCTGAACCGCGACAATCCACCACCGTCATATGTGATACATCAAACATGCCTGCAGATTGACGCACCGCATGATGCTCGTCAATTTGTGAACCATAATTTAATGGCAAATCCCAGCCATGAAAATCGACCACTTTGCCGCCAAGAGCGACATGATGATCATAGAGCGCTGTACGCATGCGATATCTCCCTGAATCTGAGGCTGGAAAAATTCGGTCATATTACCACGGTTTAATGAAACATAAAAACAACTTCAGAAACCTACTCAAATCCCGTAAGATCAGAAAAAATCAACCAATGATTATCCTAGAAACCGCAGTTGACCATTCGCCTGCCGCTCTAACCCCGCCTGAAATCTGATAGCTTTCTATCCAATGTCGCCATGTTAGGTAGGCGCTGGAAGTAGATTCGGCGGATG
>JAIXPZ010000077.1 GCA_027486005.1 Legionellales bacterium | reverse complement strand
TGCCCTAATGAAAGTGTTTTATCAGCCTGATTTGTTCAAACAATGTCTTGAAAAAATCAATTATCGCTCGACGGATATATTAGCGGGGTGCGCAACGTGAATTTTTGTCATGTACAGAGTTGAAACAGTTTAATTTGTTGGTAAAAAAATCAAATCACTGTAGAATTCTGCCAAAATTAATTCTCTAAATTTAGTTATACTAAGTTTCAATAAATTTATAAGGCAAGATTATGAAAAAACTATTATTTGTACTTTTATCTGCGATTACGGTGCTTTCTTATGCAGAAAATACTACCACAAACACAGATTCAAATTCTTCTGGTATGTCAAATATGATGAGCATGAGTAATATGATGTACATGGATTTCGGTCTGGGTCTGGGTACTGCAAAGAATTGGTCAGGGAGCTCAATGGCTCTAAATGTCATGACAATGGGCTTTTATTATAAGCCAAATTTAGGCGTAGAGTTGGGGATGGATATGCTCCCTAATGGAACATATGATGATAGTGGTGCTATGATTAATGCTTTCCACTTAGCCGCCAAGGGTATATTGCCACTTAATAGTGAATTTAATCTCTATGGAAAACTCGGTTTAGGTATTAATTCAGGACAAGGTACTGAAACATCAGAGTCGATGATGGATGGGATGGCTATGCAAGACATGCAAATGATTATGCCTGTGGATGTTGGGCCATATTACGGCATTGGAATGCAATTGAACCTTTCAAAAAAGTTTGCGCTCTATTTAGAAAATTCTGGTGTTGTTGCCGTTAGCAGTACAAGCAATTCCAATTTTGGTACTACGAATATAACCACAATGGGATTAGAGGTTCGCATGTAATACCTTGTTCCATACATTGCAGAGTAAAGGCGTCCAAGCTTCTTTTCATTAGGCATGTCTCATGTTATGGTTTGTAATTAAAAAATAGACCTTGTTAACAGAGAGCTCACAATGCGTATAGAAAATGATACTAAACTTGATTTTAAAGACGTTTTAATCCGTCCCAAACGTAGCACTTTGACTTCGCGTTCAGAAGTGAGTTTGGAACAGCATTATAAATTTAAATATGCCTCACTCACCTGGAGCGGCATTCCGATTGTGGCGTCTAACATGGATCACACCGGGACTTTTGACGTTGCGCAGGTGATGGCGCGGCATGGTTTAATGACGGCGATGCATAAGTTTGTTTCCTTGCAAGATTGGCAAAATTATAGCCAAGCTTCGCCCGAGACTTTGCAACATTGTTTTGTCTCTATGGGAACAAGCCAGGACGATTTTCTGCATGCCAAAGAAGTTTTTGCGCGCGTGGATACGCCATTTATTTGTTTAGACGTAGCCAATGGTTATACGCAGCATTTTGTGACTTTTCTACGTCAATTACGTGACACATTCCCCGATAAAGTCATTATGGCCGGTAATGTGGTGACAGGTGAGATGACCGAAGAATTGCTCATTTCTGGCGCAGATATTGTTAAAATTGGGATTGGGCCGGGATCGGTTTGTACCACTCGATATAAAACCGGTGTGGGTTATCCACAGCTATCTGCAATCATTGAATGCGCTGATGCTGCGCATGGATTACAAGGTTTAGTCTGTGCTGATGGCGGATGTACTTGCCCGGGCGACGTCGCGAAATCTTTTGCTGCTGGTGCAGATTTTGTGATGATGGGTGGAATGTTGGCCGGTCATGATGAATGCGGTGGCGAGATTATTGAAAAAAATGGTCAGCCGTTTAAAGCGTTTTATGGCATGAGTTCAAAACAAGCGATGAATACCCATTATGGTAGTGTTGCAGATTATCGTGCGAGTGAAGGGCGATTGGTCCATGTTCCTTATCGTGGCGCCTTGGAAAATACGATTTTAGACATTTTGGGTGGATTGCGCTCAGCATGTACTTATGTAGGAGCAAATCGCTTAAAAGAACTTACTAAACGCACGACGTTTGTGCGAGTGTCGCAACAATTGAACGAAGTCTATTCTAGTTACCAGGTGGGGGAGGAAAAATGAATGTAGGGACAAATTGTTCCTGCGATAACCAGCATGTTTTTTTATTAAGCAAAAGGCAATTATCCTACAAAAATGTAAGATAATTGCTTGATTTCACCCAAGCTTCTGTTAGATTTTAACACATAAAAAATAACGATGCGTGCTAAATAGCGCGAAGGGGGAGATATGTGGTTTAGTGATAAAAGTGTTTTGCGCGGAGATGGATTAAGAGATGATTCACCTCCTCCTACCCCTCCTCCTCCTTCTTTTTTTCCTGTCTCCTCAGCGCGTGATCATAGCGATGAGGTGGCTCTTGAGCATCTGGCTCGCTATGACATCAAAGAGCTGCAAAAATTAAAGTTATCAGATTATTCTAATGCAGATGTTGATAAAGATAATGCTAGAAAAAGCGTTTTGCGTGAAAGATTAGCGCTTTATTTTTCTACGGAACGAGGCTTGGATTATGATCAGAAATTAAGAGAAAAAGTAAATCCAACCCTGTTATTCTATACGCGCGAAGATCGTTATCTGGAACTATGCGAGCTAACGATCGATCCATTAATTTTGAGTCGCTCATCGAGAGAAAATGTAGATAATATGATCAAGGAAGTTTTAGTCCAAGTACTTGCATCCTATCAAGAGGCGATGAAAGGACACGGTAATCCGCTTCCAGAAGAAGGTAGAAAGCAGCTAGATTGTTTAGCGGATTTAATGTTTTACCTAACATATAAGATTGAAGAAAACGAGTTAGCAAAGAAGTTAGTAAATGAAACGTCTGAACAACTTGATGAAAGATTGAGTAAGGTGTTCGAGGAGCGTCAGTGTCTTCGAGAAAAATTTGATCGTCTACAAGCAATTGTTGCTAACAGAGAAGCTGATCTAGTAGATGCGAAAAAACAAATTTCACGGCATTCTGCAGTTAAGACACACAAAAACTCCAAAGAGATTGCGTCTGTATTAGTACGCGAACCTATAAATATGCTTTCAGAAGAAAACGGCATGACTTTACTCGATGAAGCTGTTGAGCTTGGCGATCTCACTCTCATTGCTGATATGTTAGCTTATGCAGACTCTGTAGGTAACTCACTTGAAGCTTATCTAGAAACTCAATACATAGATCCGACAAGAGCTATGCCTTTTTTACCTAGTCCTGATCGAGGGAGCGCCTCTAAGGGTTGCTTGACAGATGAGCAGTTTTCAGAAATCGCCAAGCAAATGTTAAAGCGAGCAGACGATAAAAAACTTGTGTCTTACATAAAAAGCGCTGGCAATAAAGAATGGCCGCACAATGATGCGGCTCAATGGACAAGAATAGATGCAGAATTGAAGCGTCGCTATGTTGAGAAAAATGAAAAAATGCCACATAAAGTATGGCAAGCGTTAAAAGAAAGGCAGAAAAAACATCGACGTTTTGAAAAATTAGCACATTTTTATGAAGATGCCATTATTCATGTGGTAGATAAATATAAGAAAGCACCCAAGTATTATGCTGATAAAGCAAAATCGCTCTTAGTGCAGTTAAGTGATGCAGCTGACAGGCAAAATGATTTAGCACAAGAAGCGAAAATTATTGCGAATGCACTTACCCAGTCCAATAATGGACTAGCACAGCGTAGCTGCTCTCTTTTTTCTTTTTCGAAAACGCAAAGACTTGTTAAAAACGCAAGAGATAAATTAGAAGCGAGCTCGGTAGTTCCTCAAACTTTACAGTCTGATGTTATTTCTGCAACAGAATCCAATTTTACAAAGACAAAAATAAATGCAATGCTCGTTAGTTTGGAAGGAAGTGACGAGAAACAAAAAATCACACGACAACGTGCGGTTTTAGCACGCGCTGCGTTCAAGAATACGTTACAGTATTTAGAAAAACAGTGTGATAAGGAAAAACCAGATTCGACGAGTGTTGCTAAAAAGGAAATTATGGACGGCTTAATTGCTACCTACAGTAGCAGTAAAATCAGCTATGATGAGTTTATCGCAAAAGTTCAAGCTCAGTTTGCACGGCCGTCATCTGATGGTGAAACCACGTTGATGAGTAAAAGAGGGTGCTGGCCATTTTGGCCAAAATCAGCCAAGTTATTGTACAAAGACTTCAATGCAAACAAAACAATCCTGAGCGACTGCCCCGTGCAGTGATAGTTAATGGTGTCCTTGTATTGGTCACATCGTTTCTCTTATGACCGAAAAATGTTATTATCTCACAAAAATGTGAGATAATAGCTTGATTTTATATAGGCTTCTGTTAAATTTTAATACATTAAAAAATAACGATACTGTGCCAAGAGCACGAAGGGGCGGTTATGTGGCAGGAGGGGCAGGTGGATGATGGCAAAACTTCCAAGGGGGATCAACGACAGTCTGTAAGTTTGGCCTCGGAGGGTTCGGTAGCAGCTTTACCTTCTCATTCAAATTCATACAAGGAGCATCGATTGTCTTGGAGTTTAGGCTCAAGGCTTTCGGAAGAAGGTTTATCATTTTCTGGCAAAACGCCTATTAGAAATAGTATAGGCTCATCTCGTCGGCCAACTTTTGGCATAACTCCATCAAGAGGCAGTGCAAGTGAAGTTTCGCTTTCTGATCCAACCAAAGCAGAAGAGCCTGATGGACCTATTACGCTGGCGGATATTGCTCTAAGTGATCTGGATATAATAAATGACCCCAAAGCTGGCTATGAAGAAAAAGAAGAATCACGCGAAAGACTAAATCTTATTTTCTCAAATACAAAAGATACGCCTTACTATGAGAGTTTACGAAAAAAATTTACAGAAGAACAGTCTGCAGTAACCCGCGAGTTGCGTTTGGCCGCCTTAATTAAGCATATTACTAAGAATGTCATTGTTCAAAAACAACTTTGGCTTGAAAATCAGTGGCAAGAGTATGTGATAACTGTTGTGGAAAAAATCATAGATCATGTTAGTCCGTATTATAACGCTTCTGGAGATGCCACTTGTCTAGAGCAAATAAATCAAGCTTTGTCTGCTGCAAGCAACAATCAAGAGCTATATAGTTTTTTGAAGGAAAAAAATGAAAAAATAAAGTTAATGGGGTTGTTATCAAGTAAAACCACCAAACAGTTAAAAGAAATTGTTGAAGAAGTAAAAAAATTAAGAATTGCAGTTAAGACTAGAGTTTATAACATAAAAGTTAATTTTTTTGACGAGCTAATAAAAACTGCTAGTTCAAAAGCTTTAGAGGAGAGTGACCAGAACAATGTATATGGAATATTGGATGTTGTTGTACAGAGTGAAGTCAAAAAATATGCACAATCTCTTCTCTCAGCTACGGTAAAATTAATATCAGATGACGATGTTCAGAGAAATCTGCAATATGATTTAATCAGCTATTTATCGCTCCTCATTAAACGTGATAAATTAGTAGAAAACTTGTCTGATAATAAAACCATTGAAGAGCTGGAAACGATCAAACATCAGTGTATCGCAATCGAGGTTGAAGACAATAGTGTTTTTTTAGTGTCTGTAGAAGATTATATTTCAATACAAAAACGTGAAACTATCGAGCATCATCATCAACAGCTAGTGAAAAATGTAGCTTCTCTAAGCGATGATCAAAAGAAGGCTGCATGTGATTCAGCGAGAGAGCTGGAGACATACCTAGATAGTAATCCTCAACTGCAAAATATTGCAGCATTATCTGAGTGCTCAATCGAAGAGTTATGCAGACACCATCGTCTTTTGGAACGGACAGAAATAAGAATAGAAGATGAACAAATCAAGTTTACTATAAAAATACTTGAGTGTCTCGACTCAATCGGAGGAAATATACAGGCCTTTGAACAACAACCTGTGGTTAAAGAAAATAAAGCAGACCAAGCTTTAATAATGCGAGTACTTGCGCAGTCTATGGATGTGTTATATGAAGATAACTCAAAACAAAATGCATTAGATAAATCTATTCTGTCTAAAGATTTTTCTCTCATTATCAAAGTTTTAACTTATGCCAAAGATAACACTTGTTTAGACAGACTTCTTTCACTAACACTGAAAAAGATAAAAGAGCGCAATGAGAAAGCAAGCTTTTTGCTTTTAATTGCGTGTACTTGGCTGTTTGATTCGCAGGCGGGAGGTGACAATTTATTTAATCCGTCTTATGTAAACAAGATTCGTCAAAAGCAACATGAGAATTTTTCAACACTATTTAATCAACTCAATGAACCTGCTTTAAATTCCACAGAATTAGTAGAAATTGCGCGTCAATTATTTGATGCGTCAAATAATTTGGATCATAAAAGTATAAGCATGCCTGCTGTAGTATGGCAAGCATTAAAAGAAAAGCAGCTCCCCCACGAGCGTTTTGAAAAATTGGCACATTTTTACAAAAAAGCGATTATTCACGTCACTGAAAAATACAACGATGATCCTGAGCTTTATGAGACAAAAAGAAATTTGCTTTTAAATACTTTGTATCGTTACGCAAAAACCGAATATCCTTTAGAAGAGGCGGTGGTGTATATTGCTAATGCATTAGTTGCGAGCAACAGTACTCTTGCGCTGCTGAAACCAGCATGTTTTTCTGGCCTTTTTACACTCAACAAGACACAAAGATTAATTTGGCAGGCACGAGAGTTGTTGCCAAAAGAAGGTTCTTGCCCAAGTTTGCAACTTTCTTCTGTGGGTTGCCTTTCCACAAATAAGCAAATACAGGCAGTTTTAGCTAAATTGCAAGGCACCGATCAACAGCAAGAAGAAAGACAGAAAGAATGTGTTTGTAAGGACTTGATGGAAAAAAAACAATCATGGCTGCCATCATTTTGGCCTCGATCGACTGAAAGTTCGATAGATATGTATGATCATCCCATTCATCGCCCTGATAGTAACGAAGTATAAATTGCTACTGGAAAGCATGAGACTGTTTTTAGCGCTGAGGGTATGTCACAATCCTACCCGTTTTGAGCTAAAGGAGCATTGCGTTGGTAGAAATTAATCGAAAAAAGCTAAAACTACATGGTTTCAACAATTTAACGAATTCGCTGAGCTTTAATATCTACGACATTTGTTACGCGAAAACAAAAAAACACCAAGATGAGTATATTCGCTACATCGATGAAGCTTACAATGCCGAACGCTTAACCAAAATTTTGACTGATGTTTCCGATATTATCGGCGCCAATATTTTAAACATTGCTTCGCAGGATTATGAGCCTCAAGGCGCTAGCGTCACGATGTTGATTAGCGAAGGCCCTTTGCACGAAAAAAAATTACCCAATACCGAATCTCCTGGCCCGCTGCCTGAAAGCGTGGTAGCGCATTTAGATAAAAGCCATATTACCGTTCATACTTATCCAGAAAGCCACCCTGATGAGGGAATATCGACTTTTCGTGCTGATATCGATGTTTCGACGTGCGGTATCATTTCCCCTTTAAAAGCACTTAATTATCTCATTCATAGCTTTGATTCCGATATTGTGACAGTGGATTACCGTATTCGAGGCTTTACTCGGGATACGGATGGCATTAAGCATTTTCAAGATCATGAAATTAACTCCATACAAAACTACTTTTCCTCTGAAACTCGCAGTCATTATCAAATGATTGACGTCAATGTTTATCAAGAAAATATTTTTCATACTAAAATGTTGTTGAAAAATTTTGATCTTAACAACTACCTATTTGGCGCGGGCATGGAAGAATTTAGCCCACAAGAGCTGCGTGAAATCCGCACGGGAGTGCGTCGTGAGATGTTGGAAATTTTTTACGGTAGAAACTTAGACAAACTACCCGTTGATTTTTAATCGCCCCAGGGTAAAAAAGCTGATAGAATTCTACGTATTGTCCTAGACACTTTGCAATACCATGTTCGAAAACATCGATGATTGGCGCGTTAAATCACGTCAATCTCTCGTGTCACCTAAAAAGGTTATCGAGGCCTTTCCACGCACGTCTGTTGCTGAGCAAGCGATAAAAAGTGCGCGAGAACAAGCAGAAAAAATCCTGCTTGGGCAAGATGATCGCTTATTAATGATCGTTGGTCCGTGCTCTATTCACGATATTGATGCTGCGCTTGAATATGGTCATTTTTTAAAAGACGCAATCAAAACCTATTCAAAACAATTACATTTGGTCATGCGGGTTTACTTCGAAAAGCCACGTACGACCACGGGGTGGAAAGGTTTAATTAATGATCCGCATTTAGATGGTAGTCATACGATTAATGATGGCTTAATGCTGGCAAGAAAATTATTGTCAGATATCAGCGCACTGGGCGTTCCGGCCGCAACAGAGTTTATGGATACATTTTCACCGCACTATCTCAGTGATTTTATCACATGGGGTGCTATTGGCGCGCGAACGACAGAAAGTCGCACGCATCGTGAACTTGCTTCTTCTCTACCGATGCCAATCGGTTTTAAAAATAATACCGATGGCAACATTCAAATTGCGATTGATGCAGTTGAAACAGCCAGTCACCCCCACCATTTTTTTAGTATTAATGATGAAGGTATGGCAACGATTATTGAAACAAAAGGCAGTTCCAGTGGTCATATTATTTTGCGAGGCTCAAATACAGGCTCAAATTATGATGAAGGTGCAATTGAAAAAAGCGTTAGGTTGCTGAAAGCTAAGCGTCTTAATCCACACCTTATGGTGGACTGTAGCCATGGCAATAGTAGTAAAACACACTTAAAACAAGCGGTTGTCGCGCGTTCGCTGGCTAAACAAATTGCCCAGGGTAATCGTTACATTGCCGGTGTCATGATAGAAAGTTTTTTGCAAGAAGGGCGACAGTTACTTCAAGACAAGCAAACGTTACAGTATGGAAAAAGCATTACAGATGCATGTTTGTCTTGGGAGCAAACTTTGCCGATATTGGATTTGTTGGCAGAAAGTGTTGAACAGCGACGTGTTTTACACGCAGCCATTGTGTCGTTATAATCTCCCTCCCGTGTTTTTAACGTTTTCCCTCACCACCTTCTTGCGGAGATCTCCATGATCAACGATTTATTTCCCATTGATGCACGACCTCGAGAAAAACTGTTGACTTACGGCGCAGAAGTATTATCCGATGTTGAATTATTAGCAATTTTTCTTAACACAGGCACCAAAGAGAAAACAGTGATTGCTTTAGCGCGTGAGTTATTAACACGCTATACGTCACTTGCTTCTCTTTTGCATGCCTCTAATGAAGAATTACAGAGTATTCATGGTATTGGTAATGCCAAAGCGGTCACGTTACAAGCCATTTTAGAACTGTGTCGGCGTTATCTTTGGGAGCAAGCTTGTGAGCAGCCAGTGACCAATACGTCAGTTGCGCTAAAAAAATATCTACAAATGCGATTGAAGCATAAGCAACGTGAAGTATTTGTTTGTTTATTTCTTAGTCCACAGTTGCGAGTTATACATTATGAAGAGTTGTTTCAGGGCACCTTAACCCAAGTCCCTGTTTATCCAAGAGAAATTGTCAAACTCGCGTTGAGCCACAACGCCCATGCTGTGGTTTTGGGGCATAACCATCCTTCGGGAGAAGCCCGCCCGAGTGCGGCAGATCTGGCCATTACGCTGCAGATCAAACAAGCTTTGAGCACCATGGACATTCTCTTGTTAGACCATATTATTATCGCTCAAAGTGCGGTTTATGCTTTTTCTGAGCATGGAGACTTATAGATAATTGCAACTCGAGTCAATTTTTGATATAAAGGCGGGCTAACTGCCGTAATGGGCTTAATTTTAGGAGATTCAAATGTCAATGGTATGCCAAGTGACCGGGAAAAGACCGATGTCAGGCAATAATGTGTCACATGCAAATAATAAAACACGTCGTCGCTTCCTTCCAAACCTGCATAAACATCGTTTTTGGATGACGAGCGAAAAGCGCTATATTACTTTACTCGTCAGTGGAAAAGGCTTGAAGACCATCGACAAAAAAGGCGTTGAAGCGGTTATCAAAGAAATCCGTGCACGCGGCGAACAGGTTTAGAAGCCAATTATTGAGAGGAAAGTAGAATGGGTGATCGAGTTAAAGTGAAGTTGGTTTCTACAGGAACCACAGAAAAAGGTACAAAAACAGGTTTTTATAAGACCACGACGAAGCGTTCTAAGCCGAAAGGCGGCAGTGGCGGTTCGAAGGTAGAAAAGCTAGCAAAGAAAGCATTTGATCCGCGCGCCTATAATACTGAAACAGGTAAGTTAGGAATGCATGTCGAGTTCAAAGAAGACAAAATTAAATAAATAGTTAGGCTGTATTGAGATTTTTCGTCTATAAATTAAACTAACTAGTCTCTTGACATTTAGTGTCTTGAGTTTAACTAATTATTGTGTCACCCCAGCGCAGGCTGGGGCCTAGTCCTAAAAATAAGCCTAAAATGACAAGAGTCGAGTTGTTTACACGCAAGTAATTCTCAATAAGGCGAAAAACATGAGTAAATTCAGGTATCAGTGGTTTTCAAGCGGTGATATTGGCGCAGCAGCAACGATTATTTTTGACAATTTAACGGTTCTCTTATTTGTTTCATTAATTTTGCAATTCGGATTTCATTTCCCTTTAGACATTATTCTTAAAAATATTGTACCTGGTACGGTCATTAGTATTTTGCTGGGCAATCTACTCTTTATTGGTCTTGCTTTTGTCACCGCGCGCAGAGAGAACAGAAACGTGACGGCCATGCCTCACGGCTTAGACGCCCCCTCAGCTATCGGTTTTGCTTCTTGCATTGTTGGGCCCGCATTTTTACTGTTACAAAATGCACATACGGATGTTCATACTGCAGCACTTCAAGCGTGGCATATTGGAGCGTGTTGTGTGTTTTTTGTCGGAGTTATTAAGTTAGGTAGCAGCCTTATCATTCATAGGCTCAGTACGCTTTTTCCATCTCCTGCATTATTAGGGGCTATTGGCGGATTAGCTTTAGCCATCATTGGGTTCTTACCTTTGATTTCGATATTTAAGGTGCCGGTTGTTGGCGTACCTGTGCTCGCTATTATCTTGGCGGGTATCTATGCGAAATATAAATTGCCGTTTAAAATTCCAACTGTTCCGGGCGCTATTATTATTGGAGTATTAATCTACTACGTGTTGGCACCCACTGGTTTAATTGGAGAGGTCCCTAAGCTTGTATTGAACACAGATTTTTCATTAAGTTTAATGCTACATCTTGAGATGTTTAATCAATCGCACGCTTCTTTATTGTATTTTCCAATCTTCTTACCTTTTGTTTTATTAGTGATTTTTGGAACTATATCAGTGGTGAAAAGTATCGATAGCATGGGTGATGAACGTTACAGCATCAAACAAGTTATCGCTATTGATGGCCTTGCAACTCTATGTGGTTCTTTATTGGGTGGCATTGCTCAGACCACGCCTTACGCCGGATTCACCGCCTATAAAAAACTGGATGCTCGCGCTGGATTTTTGATGCTTAACATCGTGGTAGTTGGGATAGGAGGGCTTCTGGGGTTATTTGGGTTATTCATCAATGTCATTCCAGAATCCGCCGTGGCACCCGTATTATTATTTGTAGCGTTTGAGATTTCGATGCAAGGGTTTGTTCAATCGGATAAAAAGTACACTGTCGCTATTTTATTTGCATTCTTGCCTTCACTGTCTAGATTGTTGGAAATAAAAATACCCGATGGCAATTTGCTTACCTCTGATATTTTTCAGAACTATTATGTGACACAACTACCTCACGTGACGGACCAATTTTTAATTACACTACTGGGGAATGGATTTTTTATCACGGCTATTTTATGGGGAAGCTGGCTTTGCTACATCATCGATCATAAGCGCTGGCAGAGTGTCGCATGCGCTGTTGCTTTATGCGCATTTTCATTTTTTGGTATTATTCATTCAGTCTATATATCTGGAGAGGTATACCTGCCCTGGCTTTTACCGAATGCATTGCGTAATGAAGTGTTTAGCTTAAGTTTAGGTTATTTACTATGCGGCCTGCTTACTCTTTTAGTATTGAGGCGACGTACTATAAGTGCTTTATAGAAATACCGGCTCTACTCTCTTAGAGCCGAAATACCTCAGCAGGTCTTACATTTTTTGTAGGGCTTTCAGCACGACTGGTGGTACAAAAGCGCTGACATCTCCTTTGAGCTTTGCGGCTTCACGCACAAAAGTTGAAGAAACAAACATGTATTCATCCGATGGCATCAAGTAGATCGTTTCAATTTTTGGCATAAGCTTGCGGTTCATCCCAGCCAGCATAAATTCATATTCGAAATCAGACACTGCTCGTAAGCCTCTTATCACAACTACAGCATTTTTTGCACACAAGAAATCGGTTAACAAGGTATCAAAGCCTTCTACAATAACTCGCGGTTCATTTGCAAAACTTTGCTGTGCCAATTCCACGCGTTGCTCATAGGATAAAAACGGGCGTTTATCGGGGTTTGAGGCAACAGCAATGACGACTTCGTCAAATAAATTAAGCGCACGCTGAACAATATTCACATGTCCATTGGTTAATGGATCAAACGTCCCCGGATAAACGGCGATTTGTTTCATACTACTTCCCTACAACGGATAATTGCGCAGGTGTTTTGCAACCGCTGGTATAAGCCCAGATAAAAATCCAGAAACTTACAAGAGCTACCACTAAAAAGTCCCAGCCAAAGGTAATCCAGTCGCGGCCGCCACCAAAGCTAGCAGAATAAGAGACTGCGCCTAATAGAAATAGATACATAAACAACCATCCGCTATTATGCCATTCCATAGGAAAGCGTTCACCATGACCATATTTTCGATATGCCCATAACAATACATATCCTAAAATAATCATAATTAGCATTTTATACATAATGCTCCAACCGACCCATAATAAAATCAAATTACAAATATAAAACGCTATAAACGACAGCAGTTTTGGTTTTGGTAAACGAAATGGTCTTGGTTGCTCAGGCGCAATTTTTCTCAGCACCACAAGCGCTAATGGACCCACCGCATAAGCAAACACAACAGCAGAGACTAAAAAGCTCATCATCGTTTGCCAAGTGGGGAAGGGTAAAAATAACAACATACCAATAAAAAAGTTTACCCACACCAAACGCGAAGGCGTGCCTTGTTTATTCAATTTGCGCAAGAAGCTAGGCATATATCCATTTTTGCCCATAGCGTATGCCATACGTGCGGTTGACCCTGTATAAATTAACGCACTGCCAAAAGGTGAAAGCACAGCATCGACGTAAAGCAGGTGTACGCACCATACAATACCTAGCATGGTCAATAGTCCCACGAAGGGTCCAGCATCACCAGAAAAACTAAGATGCTCCCAGCCATTGACTAAACTGCTTTCTGGCACTGCGCCAATAAACGCGGTTTGTAAGCCACAATATAATAATGTGCAAATTAACAATGCCCCAAGAATTGCAAAAGGAATGGCAAATTGAGGCCTCTTAGCTTCACCGCCCATTTGAACGGCTGTACTATAGCCCATAAATGAAAAAATTATCCCTGCAGAGGGTAAACTGGCTAATAAACCATGCAAACCACCTGCGAAAAATTGATGACTAGTAAAATTGTGTGGATGAAAATCTAAAGACAATAATAATATTGCTGTCAATATTGGAACAAACAATTTGAAACAACCCAGTAATATGTTGGATTTCGAAAGTAAATTGATCCCAACGATATTAACCCAACAAATCAGCCCCATAATGACTGCCGCAACAATCGTTCCTTGCCCCGTTAATAGTGTTACGTTTTTCTGTTGAAAGGTTAACCAAGGAATATAATGAGTAGCGTATTGTAGTAGAGCGAGGGTTTCGATTGGTGCGATTGCTACTGACGAAATCCAACCAATCCAGGCAAACGTAAAACTCACCAGTGTGCCGTGACTAACTTGTAAAAACTGGATAGATCCGCCGGTGACTGGAAACATTGCCGCCAATTCTGCAAACGTTAAGGCCACCACAACCATCAATAAGCCACCGAGTACCCAAGCAATAACAGCGGAAGGGCCGGCAATTTGTGCCGCAAAAAACGGTCCGAATAACCATCCAGAGCCGATAATTCCACCGACAGTTAAGAAAAGAAGACCCCAAATCCCGACCGAACGCTTGACTTCCACGGCAATCACCTATTAACAATAAAAGTTAAGGCAAATTAGCATAAAAAACCTGAGAAAGGTATTGTTGAAGGTCAAGTGATGAATACGCTATAGTACTTCCAGCGATCATCTCGGGGAAAATACCAATGTCATGCCAATTTGAGCTCATTCGTGACGCAGAAGGGAATATTTTAAAACTCAATACCAACCAAACTGGCTACGATTTGCTCGTCAATCCTCGTTTGAATAAAGGCAGTGCCTTCACTCAAGAAGAGCGCCAGGTATTTCAGCTACAAGGAAAGTTGCCTCATCACGTCGAAACTATCGAAGAGCAAAGTTTTCGTATTTATCAGCAGTACCAATCCTATGATTCTGACTTAGGTAAAAATATTTTTCTGAATGCCTTGCATGATACCAATGAAACACTTTTCTACCGATTTGTTGGTGAACATTTAGAAGAAATGCTGCCGATTATTTATACGCCCACCATCAGCAATGCTGTGGAACAATTTAGTTTGCAACTGCGGCGACCGCGTGGTTTGTATCTTGCCTATCCTGATCGCGATCAAATGGAAACGATGATTGCGAATCGTTCTAATCAAGAAATTGATTTAATGGTAGTGACCGATGGTGAACGTGTGTTAGGTATTGGCGATCAAGGTATCGGCGGCATGAATATTTCTATCGGAAAATTGATGGTCTATGTTCTCTGCGCGGGCATCAATCCATTGTGCAAACTCGCTATTACTTTAGATGTTGGCACGAATAATGAAGAATTGCTGAATGACCCCATGTATCTTGGGTGGCGGCACAAGCGTATTACTGGAAAAGAATACGATGATTTTATCGACTTATTTGTTCGCACGGTTCGCAAATATTTGCCAAATGCTTTTTTGCATTGGGAAGATTTTGGTCGAGATAATGCGCGACGTAATTTGGAACGTTATCGAGAAGAATTTTGTAGCTTCAATGATGATATGCAAGGAACCGGCGCGGTCACTTTAGCGGTTATTTTAGCCGGTTTGTATGCTTCAGGGCGTGAATTATCACAAGAGCGGATTGTTTTCTTTGGCGCAGGTACGGCGGGCACTGGCGTTGCTGATCAATTATTTGCAGCGATGGTACGACAAGGTTCGTTACCCGAAGCGGCGGCAAAATGTTTTTATCTCATTGATCAACCAGGTTTGCTGGTGGATGATATGGATGGACTTACCGATTTTCAACAACCCTATGCGCGTGCTGCTAGTGAAGTGCGAGCTTGGAAAATCAGTGGGAAAAATCCTAATTTATTGGACGTTATTCATTATGCGAAACCCACCATTCTTGTCGGTTGTTCGGCTGTCACTGGTGCATTTAGTGAAGAAGTCGTGCGCGCAATGTCAGAGTATACCGACCGACCGATTATTTTACCTTTATCCAATCCAACTTCACGTGCAGAAGCACACCCTGCCGATATTTATGAGTGGAGCCGGGGAAAAGCGTTAGTGGCGACTGGAAGCCCATTTGCCGATATTACTTATCAAGAAAAAGAAATCCGCATTTCTCAAAGTAACAATGCGTTTATTTTTCCTGGAATAGGACTGGGGGTGATTGCATGTCGACCCAAAAAACTGACGGATGAAATGATTTGGGCAGCCGCGGAAGCGCTCAGTCAATTTTCGCCTGTTTTCAAAGATAAGGATGCGCCTTTGCTACCTGATTTATCAAAGGTGCGAGAAATCAGTTTGGCGATTGCGAAACGCGTTATCGAAGAAGCGAGAAACCAAGGATTAGCAACTTATCAAAATGAACATAGTGTAGATGAAGCCATTCAACAGGTTATTTGGCAAGCGAAATATTATCCTTATGAGAAAATGTCTTAACTCGCCACTTTTCGAAAAGCAAAAATACCGCGAGATAGTAATATTTTTATCAATGACTGATAAGGAATATCTTCTTTATTTGCCAATATTTTAATATCGTTAAGCAAGTTTTCAGGTAAACGCAAAGAAATTGTTTTTGTAGAAGGCTTTAAATTAGGGAATACAGCCTGTTTTGCTTGTGTCCAATCAATATACTGGCTAGAGTCGTGAGTTTGCCAAAAATTAGCTTCCTCAGTAACATTTTTAAATTTTGGTAATTTGTTAAGCTTGCTCATAAATACGGCGCTCCTGTTTGCTCATGTCTCGCGCAGAAATAACTCTTATTTGGTCGTTTCTCATAGTGAATGCAATGAAAAGTTTTCGATCCGCGTCAGTTTTGCCTAAAACATACAATCTTCTTTCTAGCGCTGAATGTTTACTATCTTCCTGCATTAACAAAGGGGTATTAAAAAACACCTGTTCGCATTCCAGCGAAGAAACGCCATGTTTTTTGAAATTTTTCATACAATTGGCTTCATCCCACTCGAAACCACTGCATTCTGTTAGTATAATCTCTTTCATAGAGAAAATTGTATATTATGGAAATATACATTTCAAGCAGGAAATTATGATAATTAAAAAACAAGCACTGCTTCATGCCTTAGATATTCCGGTTTGGAAGGAACGTATTGTTCTGTCAGACGTAGGGCCACAAGACGGGCAGGTACAAGACCTGCCCTTACTAAAAAAATGTGTTGCGGATTGTAAACTCTGCCCGTTACATCAAACGCGCACGCAAACGGTTTTTGGCGTGGGAAATACCAAAGCCAAATTAATGATTATTGGTGAAGCTCCCGGTTTTCATGAAGATCAACAAGGTGAGCCATTTGTTGGGCGTGCGGGTCAATTACTCAATGCGATGCTGCATGCGATAGGATTGGAGCGCTCTGAAATTTATATTGCGAATATTCTTAAGTGTCGCCCGCCAGAAAATCGTGATCCTCTTCCTGAAGAAGTGGCGCAATGCACGCCGTATTTGAAACAGCAAATTGCATTGATTCAACCAACGGTTTTATGCGCAGTAGGAAGAATCGCTGCACAATATCTTCTCGACTCAACATTATCGCTTGGAAAATTGCGTGGAACGGTGCACGCGTACGGCGAAGAAAAAATACCATTGTTAATTACCTATCACCCTGCGTATTTGCTACGAAATCCCAGCGCAAAAGCAGACGCTTATCGGGATTTATTGCTGCTTCAAAATCTTTTCAATTAATGCAAATTGTTTGTCTAAAGCACCGCGATTGGCTTCAACGACATCTAATGCACGAGCGCCTTTTTCTTCGCACAACTGAGCATCTGCCGCAAGACTACAAAGTGTGTTAGCGAGAGATTCTGCACTATTTTCTACAATATCAATCGCATCTGCTTCTTTTAATAAATTCACTGCTTGTAAAAAATTGCGTACATGTGGACCGCTAATAATTGGTTTTGCTAATGCTGCGGGTTCTAGTACGTTATGTCCGCCAATGGGTTTAAAACTTCCTGCAACAACGGCAACATCACATGCAGCAAAAACAATCATCATTTCACCCAAGGTATTACTCAAGTAAATTTGAGTTTCTGGGGCAATTGTTTGCTGTAAACTTCGACGAGAAAATTTCCAATCCTCTGTCTGCAATAATTCTGCGACTGCATCAAATCTCTCAGGGTGCCTAGGTACTAAAATTAATAATGCATCTGGAAATTTTTTCAATACGATTTTATGGGCATCTAACATTAATTCTTCTTCGGTATCATGCGTACTTGCTGCCACCCAAATGAATCGACTATTGCCTATGTGCTTCTTAAGATTTAGACCTTCTTGTAAAATATCTGGTGAAATTGCAATATCAAATTTTATATTTCCAGTCACAAATAATTTTTCTTTCGCTAAACCTAATCGAAGAAAGCGTTCGCCATCAGCTGACGCTTGGCAGGCGAGCAGGGTGACGCAACTCATCATCCAACGCATCAATGATGTAAAAAAACGTTGATAACCTTCTGCGGACTTTTGCGATAAGCGTGCATTCGTTACTACCAGTGGAATTTTTCTCAATTCGCATTGACGAAATAAGTTCGGCCATAATTCTGTTTCTAGTATGATCGCTATTTTCGGATGACATCGTTCAAAAAATCGCCGTACAAACAGGGGGGTGTCAAAAGGGATATAAGCATTAATGACTCTATTGCCAAGCTGTTTACTGACTTGATCTGAGCCTGTTAATGTCATGTTAGTGACCAGAATAGGTGTGTTTGGGTAATTTTGTATGATTTTGTTGATTAATGGTAACGCAGCGAGCGTTTCGCCCAAGGAAACTGCGTGTACCCAAATACATTGTCTTAATATAGGAGAATAACCGCAACGCTCCTGCCAGCGCTCCCAACGAGCGGGTACATCTCTCGAGCGCCACCAAAGTCGAAGGAATAAAATAGGCATACTCATATATGCCAGAATATTATACAATACGCGCATTTGCGCCCCTTGAAGCCTAAATTGGGGTTTATTGTACGGACTTGCCCAACAAGAGCAACACTATCACTATGACATGTAGAATTATCGCAACTATCCTCGGATTCTTTTTTGGTGGACCTATTGGTGCCATCATTGGCTTTTTTATTGGTTCTATGATGGATCAATCGGTCAATAAAACTACAGGCTCTGGCTCTGCTGGCCCTGGCCAAGGATCTAATTGGCATTGGAACTGGCGTCAAGCGTTTAGCCAGCCTTTTGTTCGTGGTGTTTTCATTTTAATGGGCCACTTGGCCAAAGCAGATGGTCAAGTCACGCCTAATGAAATTAGGATTGCGTCTAATGTTATGACGCAGTTACGTTTACCAGACGATCAAAGACACCAAGCAATGCGTTGGTTTTATGATGGAAAAAATCAGCAATTTGATATAGAAGAAGTTTTTCAAAAATTACGTCTGTATCGTCAGCCGCCGTTTACCAGAATTTTACTGACGTGTTTAATGAATATTGCTTATGCAAATGGCGCGCCTTCGATTGCGCAACAACGCTTGTTACAAGAAATTTGTGCGAAACTCGGTATTCCAATTCCAGAAGCACAACAACAATATTCTTATTCTCAATACAATAATCAATATACTGCGCCGAAAAAAAATTCGCTTGCTGATGATTATAAATTAATGGGATTAAAAGCCGATGCAGATGTTGCTACTATTCGGAAAACGTATCGGCGTTTAATGAATAAATTTCATCCGGATAAGTTAGCTTCAAAAGGTGCAAGTGAAGCAGAAATTAAGGCGGCAAATGATAAAATATATCAAATTCGTAGTGCTTATGAAAATGTGATGCAATCCAAAGGAGTGAATCTGTAATGAAACAATCGCCAATTATTGCCCCTTCGCTTTTAGCTGCGAATTTTGCACATTTAGGTCGTGACGCCAAATCTGTGCTAGCAGCAGGTGCTCAATGGTTACATTTTGATGTGATGGATAATAATTTTGTACCTAACCTCAGTATTGGTCCTATGGTTTGCCAAGCATTGCGTGATGATGGCATTACTGCGCCGATTGATGTGCATTTGATGGTAAACAATGTTGACAATCTTATTCACGCGTTTGCCAAAGCAGGCGCTACGTATGTCACTATTCATGCAGAAGCCACTCCGCATGTTGACAGACATTTGCAACAAATTCGTGATCTTGGTTGTAAAGCAGGCTTGGCTTTTAATCCTTCAACGCCTATTGCCATGCTAGAAAATGTGTTGGATAAATTAGATTTAATTTTAATTATGTCTGTCAATCCAGGATTTGGCGGGCAAAAGTTTATTCCACAAGCACTCGCCAAAATCCAACATGCACGACAATTGATTGATCAATCTGGATTTGACATTCGTTTATCAGCGGATGGTGGAATTAATTTAGAGAATATAAAAACGATTAGTGATGCAGGCGCTGATACATTTGTTGCAGGATATACCGTTTTTAAAGCAGAAAATAAGCAAAAAGCTATTGAAATGCTGTTGAGTTTGGCGTAATTTTATTTTTTATCCAATGACTTAAGAAATTTTAATTTCTCAGAGATTTTTATTTCTAATCCGCGATCTACAGGAAAATAATATTTTTTTGGTGTTACATTCTCGGGAAAATATTTTTCATCAGCGGCATAAGCGTGAGGTTCATCATGTGCATATCGATAGGTTTTACCATAGTCGAGTTGTTTCATTAATCGTGTCGGTGCGTTGCGTAGATGCAAGGGAACTTCTGGCGTCGGATTTTTTTTAACATCGTCCATTACGTGATTAAATGCCATATAAACTGCATTGCTTTTTGCCGCGCAAGCCATATAAATGACTGCTTGGGCGATAGTTAATTCTCCTTCTGGGCTACCGAGTCGCTCTTGAACATCCCACGCGTTTAATGCCAATGTTAATGCTCGCGGATCTGCATTGCCTATATCTTCACTTGCCATGCGCACAACGCGTCTTGCAATATAAAGGGGGTCGCAACCGGCTTCTAACATACTTGCAAACCAATACAGTGCTGCATCGGGATCGGATCCTCTGACGGATTTGTGCAAAGAAGATATTTGATCATGAAAATATTCACCATGTTTATCAAATCGACGAAATTTATGTTGAATGAGATTGTTAAATTTTTCTTCGGTGATAGTGAATTGATTTTCATCCATGCATTCATCCAATAAAATTTCTAACATATTCAGCAATAAGCGCGCATCACCGTCGCTTGCGAGTACCAAACTGTTTTTTAGATTTTCTGGGAAATTGAGGATAAAATTTCCGAATCCAGTTTCAGCATCAGCGAGTACTTTTTCTAGCAATTGATGTAGCTCTTCTTCGGACAAGCTTTTTAATACATAAACTCGCACGCGTGACAATAATGCATTATTCAATTCAAAGGATGGATTTTCTGTCGTTGCCCCAATCAATGTCACAATGCCTTCTTCTACATGTGGTAAAAACGCATCCTGCTGTGATTTATTAAATCGATGAATTTCATCAACAAACAAAACTGTTTTTTGTCCAGAAACCTCTTTGCGTAGCTTTGCTGCATCCACCACGGCACGAATTTCTTTTACTCCAGCCAGTACGGCTGATAGGGTTTCAAAATGCGCGCCACTTCTTTTTGCTAATAAGTTGGCTAAAGTAGTTTTTCCAGTGCCTGGCGGACCCCAAAAAATCATTGAATGCAAGAGCCCTTTTTCAATTGCAAGGCGTATAGGTTTGCCCTCGCCGAGTAAATGTTGTTGACCCACAATATCCGATAAAGATTGTGGTCGAATCCTTGCTGCAAGAGGTTTTTGAGAAAAGTGGGGAGATTTCATCGGTGTCATTGCGTGTTCTCATATTCTTTTTTCTAGTTTCATCCTATAATGCCACGAAATCTATACGGTGAGAAAATATATGTTGAGCCCACTTAAGCGTTCATTTGTCAGCGAGATTGGTGATTTTTTGGCTAATTTTGATCAATCTCATCCTGAAAAATCTGTTTCGCAAGCAAAAGAAATCGCTAAACATGCTCGAATTGCAGGCTTACGAGACGGCACCTTATCTACTGTACAACCTTTATCTGCAGACAAGAAAATTTGGGAAGGCTTTTGATGATTTTAAATAATGCTTAAAATCGCCACTTGGAATGTAAATTCACTTAAAGTTCGTCTTGAGCACGTGCTGGAATGGATAAAGAGCGCGCAGCCGGACGTATTGGCATTGCAAGAAATAAAAATGCAGAGCGATGCTTTTCCGCATGATATTTTTCGCGAGTTGGGGTATCACGCCATTGTATCAGGGCAAAAAACCTATAATGGTGTTGCATTACTGAGCAAACAACCGATGTTGGTAGAAACTGCTGTGTCAGATTTTCCTGGGTATTGCGATGAACAGCGTCGTATATTGGGCGTGGAAATTGATGGCGTGTTTATTTTAAATTTATATGTACCTAATGGAGCGGCTGTTGGCACAGATAAATACTTATATAAACTAATTTGGTTAGATCATTTAAGAAATTTTTTGACTTCGTTATTGAATAAACGTCAAAAAATGATTGTGCTGGGTGATTTTAATATTGCCCCTACGGATCAAGATGTGCATGAGCCTATGCTGTGGCAAGGTGGGGTGTTGGTCAGTGAAAAAGAACGTGCCGCGTGGAAAAGTTTAATCGATCTTGGATTCGTAGATTGCTATCGAAAATCGCCGGTGGGTGAAACGCAATACAGTTGGTGGGATTATCGTCAGGCAGCTTTTCGTCGCAACATGGGGCTGCGTATTGATCATGTGTTGGCTAGCGCAGCTTTAGTCGATCATCTACAAGGTTGCGAAATCGACAAAATTCCGCGCACCTGGGAGCGCCCATCTGATCACGCGCCAGTAATGGCAAGTTTTCTTTTATGAGCGTGTGCAATAGTAAGATGTCGCTGTCAAAAAAATTTCTTTTCTTAGGAAAAATTTAGCAGTATCATTCTGCATTCTCCTCGTACTTTTCTTGGTGCTTTAGGGTTTTTAACGAACAACCCCACCAATCCTTTTTGTACCTCAGCATTTTCTCTCCTGAGGTACTACAAGGCAGTTAATATGAACGCTACTTATTCTCAATACAAACAGCTTCGCCATAGAGCTTACCATCATCGTGGTACGTGTAAACGACACCAAAATCATATTCGAGTTTTTTAGCTGATTGCGCATTATTTTCTAGTAACTTAATATTGCCGCGAGCGACCCGCGAGTCTTTCTCATTTTCAAACTTAAAGCTCTCTATAGTTTGCCATTCGTCACCAGAAAAATTTGTGCTGTAACTGTCATTACCAACACCATCATGAACTTCATCGACGATCCAACTATCCCGGGGAGCAAACCTAAGATCAACATTTTCGCTACTAGTTGAGTCTAGCACTAGCTGACCTTTTTGAATTTCAATTCTAGCTTTGGTCTCTTGCATATTAATTTCTTTATTATACCCTTCACTTGCTTTAGACGATTCAGCGCATGAAAGCAAATTTCCACCTATAGTTTGTGTTTCTACGAAACTTTCTTTGCCATTTATACACTCACACTTCAAGCTAGTCGCCAACGAACTTAAGGGCATGAGCAAACACAGCAAATAAATAAATTTTTTCTTCATAATAATTTCCTTGTATTTATCTATGACATCAATATAGATAGCATACCGGCATGAACAAAACAATGACTTGCTAGAAAAGTTTCGACAAAACGTTTGTACACAGCACGGGGGCGTGTATGGTCTGCGCAAAAGCAACAACGAAAAAGAGATAAAATGGGACTGCCAAGCGATCATTAAGAGATGCCGTCTTGACGGTCAAGGGTTAAAATCACTTCAACATAAATTGCGCGGGGCCTGCCCCTGAACAATTTTATCCATTACTTCAGTCTGGCTATTCACTGTTGCTATTTTTTGGCTTAATGGACAGCAAATAGAGTGATTTACGCTTGTAAACTGGCGTGCATGCATTCCTTTCAACTATTCAAACGTATTGAGCGAGGACGAGAGGACCCTGATCGGAACGATGGTAAACATCAATAGCCTTGTTCAATAGTAAGATGCCGCTTTACATTGGGGTATTTGAACAAGTACAATTGGCGACTTTTATCGATTTTATTCAGTCAGAGAGAGGAATTTTAATGCCGTTGATCCGTGTAAGAGAAAATGAACCGTTTGATATCAGTTTGCGTCGTTTTAAACGTGCTTGTGAGAAAGCGGGAATAACCCAAGAAGTTAGACGTCGTAACGAAGGTTATGAAAAGCCCAGCCAAGCGCGTAAACGCGAGAAATTAGCGGCAAGAAAGCGTCATTTGAAGCGTTTATCCAGAGATCCACAAGCGGCTTTTGTAGAACGCAAATATTAATTTGATATTAAGGTATTGTTCATGTCAGAGACCTTAAAAATCAAGATTACTGAAGCAGTTAAAGATGCGATGCGCGCACAAGCCAAGGAGCGCTTAAGCACCCTTCGGATGACAACCGCTGCTATTAAGCAAAAGGAAGTGGATGAGCGTATTGAGCTTAATGACGCCCAGATTGTTGACATTTTAGTCAAAATGATCAAGCAACGCAAAGAAGCAGCCGGCCAATTTCTAACGGCCGGTCGTACGGATTTGTCAGAAAAAGAGTTTGCAGAAATTAAAGTGCTGGAAGAGTTTTTGCCTGTTCAAGTTTCTGATGAAGAAGTTGACGCAACGATACAAGAGATCATGACTTCTTTGCAGGCAATTTCGGCAAAAGATATGGGCAAGGTCATGACAGAGCTCAAACTCAAATTAGGCGGACGCGCGGATATGGCGGTTGTTGGTCAAAAAGTGAAGAAGCTTTTGTCGTAGTTGTTTATTATCACCCCTCATCCGCCTGTTGGCACCTTCTCCCCTCGAGGGGAGAAGGATTCAGTAGGTAGAGCGAGTTCACATCAGGTTATATGAGCTTATGACCACACATATCCCTAGAGAATTCATCGATCAAGTCCTCAATCAAACTAACATTGTTGATGTTATTGATAATGTTGTATCCCTGAAAAAACTGGGTGCAAACTATAAAGCCTGTTGCCCGTTTCATGATGAAAAATCTCCTTCTTTTGTGGTCAGTCCTGCAAAGCAAATTTATCATTGCTTTGGGTGCGGCGTTGGCGGCAATGCCATTAGTTTTTTGATAGAGCATGATCACATGAGCTTTATTGACGCCATAACAGAATTAGCAAAACGCGCTCACTTAACCATCCCACAATCCGTGATGCAAGCAGCACCAGTGAAGCCGCGCAATGACCTGTATGAGTTAATGCAACAAGCGACCCAATTTTATGAAATGCAGCTAAAAGATGCTCAAGCCGCACGTGCAAAAGCTTATTTGATTAATCGTGGGTTAAGTGGTGTGGTTGCGAAACAATTTTCATTAGGTTTTGCGCCGAATTCTTGGGATGCGCTAATTCAACACCTGAGGGATCAGAAATTTTCTCTTGAAGATATGATTACTGCCGGTCTTGTGACGCCAAAAGATCATAATAAAGCCTTTGATAAATTTCGCGATAGAATTATGTTTCCTATTCACGATAGACAAGGCCGAGTGATTGCATTCGGCGGGCGAATTATCGATCAAGGCGAGCCCAAGTATTTGAATTCCCCTGAGACACCGATTTTTCATAAAAGCAATGAATTATATGGCATTTATCAATGCTTAAAATTGCATAAAAATTTAGAAGAAGTCATTCTTGTTGAAGGTTATATGGATGTGTTGGCCTTGGTACAGCAAGGTGTAACCAATGTTGTCGGCACGCTTGGAACCGCAACAACAGAACAACATTTGCAATTATTATTTCGTTATACCGATAAATTAATCTTTTGTTTTGATGGTGATAGCGCAGGGAAAAAAGCGGCTTGGCGCGCGTTAACTATAGCGTTGCCAAAATTAAAATCTAACAAAACATTGCGTTTTGTTTTTCTTCCGGAAAATGAAGATCCTGATACATTTATTCGTCAAAAAGGCAAAGCACATTTTGATGCAACGCTACAACAAGCGTCGACTTTGTCGGAATTTTTCATTCAACATTTATCAGAGGGCTTAAATTTAAATATCGCAGATAATCGCGCGCAATTATTGCATAATGCGAATCAGTTTTTACAAACAATGACCGATGTGCAATTGCAGCGAATTTTATGTCAAGAACTGTCGCATCAAGTACGACTGCCGGCGTCAGAAATCATGGCAATGATAAAAACATCATCCGCCCCAGGCTCAGCTATTTTATCGCGAATTTCATTATCGACGATGCCTTCCAATTTGCGTAAAGCGCTGGCGATTATTTTGCAATATCCCAGTCATGCTTTATCCATCACAACGCCAATTGTTGGCGCGTCTCCCAATCATTTATTGCTGAAACAATTATTAGCATTAATTCACGATCATCCAGCTATAACGACCTCTGGGATATTAGAGCGCTGGAGAGACGAAGCTGAATGGAAAGAATTGATTGCGCTTTCAGCACAACCGTTGCTCATTGCAGAAAAAGGACTAGAACAAGAGTTGCAAGATGCGATTTATAAGATGGTGAGCGAAGAAGCTTCGCAACAGATTGATGCTTTAATTGCAAAAGCCCAAAAAGTACCTTTGACCGACGATGAAAAACAAAGACTGAATCAATGGTTAAAGACACGCTAATTTTATATCCGCTACATAAACCAGGGTGGGTGTCACCCCAGCGCAGGCTGGGGCCTAGTCAGCATTTTTAACTCATTGATAAGACTAGGTTCCTGCCTTCGCAGGAATGACACTTCGTTTGGTTGGCATTAAATTTGTAGCGGACACTTAAATTTTGATTTAAAATTACACACTTATTACACTGGCATCCCTGCCTCAGCCATACTATAATAACCGGCTTTGTTTTCCGGCTTAACTTCCCTATTTTTGGGATCAGAGAGTAAATTGCATATGAGTATGAAACCGAATATCGAACAAGAAGTCGTTGTTGAGGGCAATCCTTCTCAGCTTAAGTTATTGATTACACGAGGAAAAGAGCAAGGTTACCTCACTTATTCTGACGTGCACGACAACTTACCCTCTCATGTCGTCGAAGCAGAAGAAATCGAAGAATTCATTCATAGAATTGAAGATATGGGCATCCGTGTGCATGAAACTGCGCCTGATGCAGACCAGTTGCTTTTGTCTGATGAAGTTTCTGGAGATGATGGTGATGATGGTTCAGGTGGAATTTCCATTGATGAATCCGATTTAAATTATCGCACCTCTGATCCTGTGCGCATGTATATGCGCGAAATGGGGACCGTTGAGTTGCTCACGCGCCAAGGCGAAATCGTCATTGCGAAACGTATCGAAGAAGGGATCAAGCAAGTCACCCAATCTTTGGCAACACAGCCGCTGGTTGTTGCGCAATTGCTAGCGCAGTATGATCTTGTTGCGCTAGAGCAAGTGAAGCTAGGCGATATTATTGTTGGTTATAGTTATCAAGAAGAAGAAGATTTCTCTGAAACACCTCCAGGAGATGTGATTGCATTAGATGCAGTCATTGAAGAAGAAGTCGCTGTTATTGCTGACGAAGAAGATGAAGTCCCGGTGGTTGCTGAAGAAGATACTGGCCCAGATCCAATTGTAGCAGCGCAACATTTCGAAGAGTTAAGAAAGCGCCACAAAAAAACCGTAGAAGCGGAACTAAAACATGGCAAGTCGCATAAAACGACAAAAAAACTATGCGAAGCAATGGCGGAAGAATTTTTACAATTTCGATTAGCACCAAGACAAATCAATTTATTGATTGCATTGATGCGTAATATGTTAGAAGAAGTGCGCAAACAAGAACGTCAAATTATGAAGCTTTGCGTCAAGCAAGCAAAAATGGCGAGAAAGACGTTTGTCACGACACTGCCAAAAAATGAAACGAATTTGGAATGGATTGATAGTCTTATTAAAAAAGACAGCGCGAATGCAGAAGCGCTTCTTAAAGTAAAGCCAGAAGTGCAAAAAGCGCAAAGTCGACTAATTGCGATGGAAGAGCGTGCGCGCTTAACTGTGACAGAGATCAAAGAAATTAATCGTCGCATGTCTATTGGCGAAGCAAAATCACGTCGTGCTAAAAAAGAAATGGTTGAAGCCAATTTGCGTTTAGTTATCTCAATTGCGAAAAAATATACTAATCGTGGCTTACAATTTTTAGATCTTATCCAGGAAGGTAATATCGGTTTGATGAAAGCCGTTGATAAATTTGAATACCGCAGAGGATATAAATTCTCGACTTATGCTACCTGGTGGATTCGACAAGCGATTACCCGTTCCATTGCGGATCAAGCGCGCACGATTCGAATTCCTGTACATATGATTGAAACGATTAATAAATTGAATCGTATTTCAAGACAAGTGTTGCAAGAAACCGGTTTAGAGCCTACACCAGAAGAATTGGCAAAACGAATGGAAATGCCGGAAGACAAGATTCGCAAAGTGCTCAAAATTGCAAAAGAACCTATTTCCATGGAAACGCCAATTGGTGACGGTGAAGATGATTCACATTTGGGAGATTTCATTGAAGACGTTGGCGCGCAATCGCCAATTGACTGTGCCACTCATGAAGGGCTTGGTGAAGCAACTCGGTCAGTGCTCAGTGGCTTAACTCCACGAGAAGCAAAGGTCTTGCGCATGCGTTTTGGTATTAATATGAACACTGATCATACCTTAGAAGAAGTGGGTAAACAATTTGACGTAACCCGTGAGCGTATTCGGCAAATCGAAGCCAAAGCGCTACGCAAATTGCGCCATCCTTCTCGCTCAGAGCAATTAAGAAGCTTCTTAGAAGAAGATTAAGAGAAAATTGCTCTTTTTATCGCGCGGTGCTTCATGGTAGAATGCCGCGCTATCCGCTTAAAGGGCCTATAGCTCAGTTGGTTAGAGCAGGGGACTCATAATCCCTTGGTCGTAGGTTCGAGTCCTACTGGGCCCACCACTTTAATAAATCATTTAAATCAAGCACTTAAATTAAGAGGCTACATCAGGCTTTTTGCCAATAAAAAATCTCATGTAGAAGCTATGTAGAAGAATGGTGCGTTTTTTTACGAAAGATAAACAACAACGATAGCTAAAACTATCTCCCAGAAAACCAGCTATACGCCTCACCAGCACTTAAATCATTTTCTTAATAAGCCCATTCGGATCGAGATTTCATTGATTTTTCTGACGCATTGAATTAAGGTGCGTTCGAAGCCATGCATTGGCTTTGGAGTGTCGTAGCTCTTTTAGTGGCGGTCTCAGGTGCTACGTGTACGCTATCTAACAATGACGGTGAATGGTTTGTAACTTCTACACCTGGAAGTGTTACGATAAATCGCGATTCCAGCGATTTAATCATTACATGCAAAAACAAGGAAGAAACTTTAGGCACAACGAAAGTTTCCTCTTCAATGAAACCATTAGTGATTGGCAATATCGTTTTCTTTATTGTAGGTGGAATTATTGGAACAGCTATTGATATGGGAACTGGGTCAGCATATGAATACCCTACATTGATCAGAGTACATGTACAAAAATAATTTAAAAAATTCCTTTTAAGAAATAACATAAAACAATTAAAGACAGTTTTTTATTTTCGTAGTGTTTAATAGAGCTCTTAACAGGTTGGCTTGGAGGAGGCTATAATGAGCTTAAGTTTTCTGATAATCACGTAAGTTGCTTTATGATTTTTTCAAAGTTGTATTTGCTAATATAATTTGTAAATTAAAATTATTCATTTATTGAAAGGTTTCGAGGATGTGGCGATGCGAATAGTTTTATTGGCTTTAGTATGTATATTCTGGAGCGATGTTCTTTTAGCCTCAAATGCTAAAACTGTGGGGGGGGAGTTGAGTATCCTACATTTCATAGATTCATTAATGATAAGGAAAATTCCAGACTTGATGCTAACTGTGAAGAGATAAAAGATGGTAGCGACAATATTTTATGCTCATTTAACCAGGTTATGGTGTTGCATGTAGATGCTGCACCGCAAAAGGAAATCCTGGCTGACCTCAATAATAATAATTCCCAAGCTATGAAAAAACATATTGCAGAGCTTGAAAGTGTTTGTGCTGATTTTCAGAAAAATTTAAAAGCAACGTCTTCTTTAGAAAAAATTAAAACTCCTGAAGGGAAAAGAGTTTTTACAAGATTCACAAATCTTTGCACTAACTTTTCAAAAAATACGGCTATTAACTTTCTTGAAAGCATGATATAAGAAGAGAAGGAGACTTGCGCCATATTTAATTATTCTTTTGTGGAAAAATTTCAATATAACTTTTCCACTAATCAATGGGTACACCAAAGCGAGCAAGGTTTAACAGGGGTGGTGGGTGAAGTATGTGGAATCATTGGTCTTTCATATTTAGAAAAAGATCCGAGAAAAGGCTATAGTGATTTTTCTTGGAATTATCGATCAAGGAAAATCATCGGTAATAAAGCTGGAAAAATTCTTGGCGTTAATTGCTTTGAATTTAATAGTGATGAAAATGAAAATACTTATTACGGAATTAGATCGCTTGAGTACGAATCGCTAAAATTAGTTAATTGTAAATTCATAGACCTAGCAAGTTCAGGGCTATCGGATTAAAAAATAATCGAAAATAGGTTAAAGTCAGCGCAAGTTATATTTAAAGGAACTTTGCGCAATGAAAAAGCCAGTGATTAGCCTGATTGACCACTTTATTGACC
>JAIXPZ010000065.1 GCA_027486005.1 Legionellales bacterium | reverse complement strand
GGTCGCTCTGAGCCTAGAATGGTGAAACGCAGGCCAAAATCTTTTCCGCGATTACCAAAAGCGCGGCAATATTATCAGCAGGCTGCGTAAGTGTTATCGGTTAGGTTAGTGCCATTGGCGCCTGCGGTATCTGACTCTGGGTAATAATAGGGGTGAGCCACGTCGAGCACCACCAAATCATTACCACCATTGCCATTTAAATCCATCACTTCGTTGGAAGGATCAATAAACTCGATCGGATACTTTTGGAAGAATTGCTGCTTAGAAAATGCTACTGTATATTCCTCGGGGTTAGCAACTAGTTTAGTTTCATCCAATAAATAATAACCCGCTAGCTGATCATCCGCGACCACAAATGCAGTTTTTTTCTCCTTACCTAAATGCATGATGCGACACTGCGTCGGCGAAGCAAAATCCATTGCATAAGGGAATGGGCTGACTTGTCTCGGCGCTGAAAACTTTCCGTTTCCTTCTGAGCGCCAATACTTTGCGGCAACGCCATCGTTGTAAAGTATTCCGGGTAAACCATCACGATATAAATCTACCCATTGATAATCGCCCGGCGTTCCTGGCAGAGACGTTCCTTTCAAGGCAAAACGCTGCATTGCCTGCGGTTTGTCTTCTAACAGAAAAAAATCTAAACTCGCTGGTGGTAAGGCTTGCGTTACATATTGACCGTCATTATTCGACCGACAGCCTATTTCTTGAATCTGTTTGATCAACGAGACTGCTGAATATGCTGTGGTTGGTTGATAACTCAATTGCCAGTATTTAACGAGATAATTTTTGCCTTCCAGGGCATGTGTCAATGTGATCCGTTGACAGAGTTGTGACACAGTGATCGGAAAACCCGCACGATAATGGGTGAATTGATCCTGGCGTTCTGTCGTGTTTCTTAACCACAACAACTTTTCCTCGGCATCTTTTTGAGTTGCATCGCTATCGCCGTAATCTAACTGACAACAAAACGCAAATTTTTCTGAAGTCGGCGCATCATGATAATTGCCGTACTGAATTTGACTTAAAGAAAATTCAGCACCATTTTTAGTGTAGGTATATTTAATTTTATTTCCGCGAGCATCGACAGTTTCGCTCACCCACCATTGATAAATTTTAGTTTCATCAAGGTTTGTGATTCGACTGGCAACACCACCTCCAAGCGTATGGTTAATCCCATTTGCTTCGCGGATCAACCAAGTTTTACTCGTCTTGTTATAGCTAACATCGGAAAATTGCGACTCCAATCGCGGTCGATACTTTACTGTGTCGCTATGCTCATCTTCAGAAACTTTCACTAACTCGCCGGCATTGCTCAGTATGAAAATATCCGACTCATCATACTGCGGCACACCACCGCGCGCTGCGCTGCGAGTAATACTCAACACACCACTGATATCCATCCCAACACCAAACACACCATTACCCTGGTTCGCATGATAATTCAGCGACAGACTTGGCGTAAGTTCACGACTTTGTGTTAACGCTAATGGAAAACTCACAAACGCTGCGCCCGTATTTGCATCCGACGAAACATTCAGCGGCATTGATCGTAACGTTCCTCGCCCCGCCTGACTCGGCGAAGCGGTTGTTCCTATACTCTGTGGCATACACCCCTCCTATTCTTTTGCATACGACTATAATGACGCTGAAAGAGTCGTAGATGGGGTTCTGACGACATAAAGTATGCGCAAATGGATGTCAGATACTGAATTATAAAAATCCTCGCTTGGTGGAGTGCCGGCGAGTTGTAAAGTCCATCTTGGGCAAGGTTTTCCTGACAGAGTTGTATCGACTAAAACTTGGCCTTCAAACGGTAAATAACGCGCATCGTCAAGACTGGCGCTAAACATGCCGGTAGCAGAGACTCCTCGAGAAATACAAATTTTATCCGCATACGTATTATCATTTGTCAAAACCAAATTCACTTGCTGATTAGGCCCAGAAAGCGCCGGCACAGAAATACTAACCATCTTAATAACCAGCTGACTAGTAATATTGTCTGGGCTAACTTCCTCTCTGAAAAAACTTGAAAAATCGTCAAAAAGAGCAGGGACTAACGTAAAGGAAAGGCCATTCTCTAAAGCGTCGGTTAAATTATCCGGCCAAACGACCTCTGGCGTTTGATTAGACAAAATATCACGCAGCGAAAGTGTTTTTTCAATTTCAGGCAAGCGTTTATTATTTTCTAAATAATCTTGCTGCATTTGATGCAACTGCTGCATGAGTTTCGTGCCCGAAAGCAAGCCTCTGCGTGAAGAGGACCAAAACCCCGTCAACGACACATTTGATGCCACTCCCAATTCATATTTATAAGCATAAGCTGCTTGATTGGCAATACGCATCGCTAAATAGTAGGCATTCGTCAAAAGATCATATAACTGATCCACATACCAAGCGTATAAATCCACATTGGTAAACTGTGTACTATTATACGCAGACACTTCCTTTTGATGCTCAATTGATTTGTTGTGCTGGTTTAATTCTTCTTGTGCTACACCAAGGCGCAATGCAGCAGCTTTTTCTTGCTCGCTTAACTCCTCCTGTTCTTTCTTAGCTAAAGACAGCTGCAGCTGCCATTCAGCGTAACGACGATTTTGTCCATCCGCTCTTTGAAGATGCCCCGCTCGATATTGAATTAAGGAGTCTACAGTAGCCAAAGCAGAGCCTACAACAGCACATCCAAATTTTAACTGCTCACCGCCAAATGTCATCGCAAAAGGTGAGCCAACTTGAGGAAGCAATCCAGCGAAATGAGATGCCAAGCTAGCCACGTGAATTCTCGCGTTCAATTGTGATGAAATAAATAGCAATCTTTCTGCCTGAGCTTCTTCAGAACTCACCCCGTTATTAGGTAACAAACCGGTATAATAATCAATTCGCGTTTGAATACTCTCCCGACGTTTTTTGAGCATAGCTTGATCATACATTGCCTGAGTAATGCCGGCTTTCTTTTGCTGCGTCATCATATCTAGCATTTTCTCGGAAAATGTATTACTCAATTTAACCAAATATGCATTATCTTTACGCTCTAACATAGAGAGAAAGCTGTCCCCTAAGCGCTCTACAAAGCTCGCAAATTCTTTAGCCCGCTCTAACAGAACAAGAAAACGATAAGGAGGTCGATTTTTATCACTAATTTCATCTAACATTTCTCGAACAAATTCACCACCACGTGTCGCGACAGCTCTCACTAAATCATGTGGATCAATCGCTGGAGATAATAAGGCTAATTGTTGCTTCAACCCTGCAATACTGAGGCAATTTCGAATCTTATAAAGCCTATCGCCAACATTTGACCATAGCGCCATGAATTCACGGTTTTCTGGCACACGAAAATATGAAGCAACACTATAATTATACGGATAAATCACCAAAAGTTGAGAGGCTAAAGCAGACTCAGGAGAACTTGATGCTGTCTTCACCATAGACTTAAACAAATCATAAACAGTACTATGCTGCGTACTGTCATCATAAGTAGCAGAATACAGTTTTCGTGGAGAATTACCTAATAAATCCGATGCCGAAAAATAACGACTCATCGCTTCCGTAATGCTTTCTCGCGTATTATCTTTAAATAACGAATCTCCCCACGCCAGTAGGTTTTGAATATACCGCATCACCATATATTTTTTGTATGGCAATGAACCGCGCAACTGCGCCATACGATGAGCTTCAAAGGCATGCAGATGTAAATCGTTGAGGTAACGCGTGTTTAACAATGGCCCCAAAATATTATTACCTGATGCATCCTCAAAGGGTGCAAACACAAACGGAGAAATACTGTCACTGCGACGACGTGAAGGGTTAAATACACCTTTATACCACGTCAAGGCTTTATCATATTGCTGCGTGGTTTGCAGAACATTTGCCATCGTTAATGGAGAAAAATACATGAGCTCCCAATAATATTGCCCCCAGAGATCATCGACAGACAACTTCTTGAGCGATCCTTGGTTAACTAGAAACATTTGATCCATAGATTGCGTATTCAGCTTAAGATACAAATCAGTTAAAAATATGTTTAAATGATCAGGAAATTTAAGCGTCAAAACATCAATCAAGAGTAGGCCCAGCGGATTAGGATCTGAATTTCCTGAAGCATTATATTTTCCGTGATTATCAATTTTTATTGATGAATCTTGTGGATCAAATACTTCCGGTAATAATTGTGGAGCTTCCCAGCCACCATCTAAATGCTGGTAAGAACAATACATATGTTTTTGTTCATTACTTTCTGTTTCGACTTTTGTTCCAGCGCCATGTGTTTTTGATCCCGACACAAACTCTGTTTTTTGACTTTGGATCCAGTACAAATAAGGACGACTATTCACATAAATGGCTTTTAAGGGCTGCTCTGAAGATTCTGAAATATTTAAAGGAAGTTTTTTCCAGAAGGTCCAGTTTTGAAAAACATCAGCTAATGATCCCTCGCCTAAAAAAGAAATTTTTGAACCATAATCCAACGGTTTTATCGGATTAGGTATACTCCACATTTTTATATTATTTTTAGATGTCAAGTCATCGATAAACGTCCTAATGTATGTAATTGAAAGGTTAGAGTCGTATACAATTCGATTTCTATACATAAAGGAAGGATCAATAGTTACCTCTTTGAAATTTTTTCCCTCAAATATTCTTGTCTTAATACAATTATCTTTTATTAAGCAAATGACTTGATGAATGTCACCATCTTTATTTTTTCCTACGCCAAATATTTTTATTTTAGCGGTATGCAATTCCACTTCGTCTTCAGTAGCGAGTTGCATCCCAAAAATCCAATCGCTTTCACTCAATATAGGGAAGCCACTAGTTTGACTAGTGAGACTGTCTAGGCTTGGCCTTCAGAATAAATAAAAGACATGTAAGATACTCCGTGTGTGGCTTGGCGGCACAACACAAAGG
>JAIXPZ010000015.1 GCA_027486005.1 Legionellales bacterium | reverse complement strand
ATGCATCGTAAACGCAAGCAAGGTAAGTAAATAAAAATTAAATGCCAAATTTTTATCGCCATGACCGTAATTATGTTCCATGCAGTAGCCGTGATTTTTCATGACATTAAAACATTCATTCTCGTTTTTCCATCGGCAACGACCTGCACGCACTAAAGTGGTAATATTTTCTGATGAAATAACAATATCCGTTACCCAACTGTTTCTAAAAGCAATTTCTTCTTCACCTTTTTTATTTTCTCCGAAAATTGTGCATCTCAAGTAATTAACACGAATGGCTTCTTTTCAACCGTGAAGCGGAACATTATTCATAAATTCATAAACATGTCGTCGTTTTTTTTCATCAACGAATTCGTGCTGATGTAAAGCATCATAAGCATTAAGCCATTCCATCATATATTTATGATCTGTAGGCTTCGCCGCAAATAAGTAATGCATTCCCTGAACCAAAACATCGGTAATAATAGGCTGACGAGAGAACAATGCGTCTCCACCCATGAGAAGCTTTAGTTGCGGAAAATCTTGTGATAATCGTTTAACAAACCGTTTGGCCGCGTTCATTTCGCAATCCTGCTTTTCTGTGCCATCGGCATTCACAATCTGCTCCGGCATAAAGGGTATAATCTCCGAACAATCAGGATGCATGATACCGCCTTGTAATACGCAATGAGAGTAAGTGATCTCGCCTGGCTTATGTTCTTTCGTTAAGCACTGTGCACAATGTACTTCTTTGGAACTGAAAAACTCCGATCCATCCATAGGAAAATAATACATGCTCGGAAAAATTTGAAACTGCTCTAAACTTTTGTTGCGTTGAAGTTGCTGATAATAATCCTTAAAAATAGGTCTAAAATAATCACTCTCAACTTCATCCGTAATTTCTCGCATCTGCGTTTCTTTCGGAATGTTCGTGACAGAAAACAGCGTTTTCAGATTGTTGCTCTGCTGTTGTTCTTGCAGGCGTTTCTGAAATTGTAATAATGAGGGATCTTGAAAATGCATACAGGCCAACCCACTCATTAGAGCATCGTGAATACTAATCGATACTTTGCTTTGTTGCCGATTATCTGGAATGGCTTGAAAAAATTCTGATGCTTTCTTGCGCAAACTAGAAAAACTGAGATGTTTGAGTACTTTCATGTGCCAACTCCTTACTTTTCAGGGCACATTGTACGAAAAAAATAGTTTCAAAGTCGCTCAAAACCCTATGAAAAATGCGGGATTTCTAGTTCGCCGAGAACTGCTGCGCCTGACCCGCTCTTTTCTATCGCACGCTCCTTTCATTAAATTTTCTATTTGCTGAAAATGCTTAAAATTTAATTCGATAGCTCTAAACATGTCCTAGAGTGAAATTGAGACGCTCCGAAGAGGATGTTCATTATTAATAAAAATAGCTTCGTTTTCAGTTTTCCAGGTAGTATAGTCATTAAAATGACGACTTTTTCTCACAGTACTAATGTCTCTTTCATATTGACTCAATGTAGCTAGTATTTTATCCATCTCACGTTCTATAGTTTGACCTGAATTTTGAACATCAATATCTAAAAAAATATTTAAACTGCTCTTTAGAGCAGTTACTACCAAGTGTCTAGCCTCATTATATCTTGAAGTACATCCTGGCGTCCAAAATAGTATCATAGTGGCTTTTTCACTTTTATGGATGTGATCAAAGTAATGTTCAGCTCTATCAATTAGCATGCCTAGTTTAATAGATTGAAAAGTTAAACATTTTTCATTGAATTGTATAAATAATTCTATCTTTTTCGAAATTAAATTATTGCTTATCCCATATTTTTCATAGTTATTTAAAAGCGCATGCTCTTTTAAAATAGAAATAACTTTGTATTTCATAATTATATTAGCAGTCTCATCGTTTTTTGCATAATCAATGGGGGTTTTACTGTCGATATTTTTACAAAATAAATCCGCCCCTCTAGAAATAAGTAATTCAACCATTTTTGAGTGGCCATAATTTGCAGCGAAAAATATTGGCGTCAACTTTGTTGAATCCTCTTTAGTATTCACATCTAGTTTTCCAGACTCTAAAAGTGCAATCACTGACTTTTCATGGTTAAGCCTTACTGCAAGGTCAAGTGCAGAAAAACCATATTGGTCACGCAAGCAAAAATTAGCCTCTTGCGAGCAAGCGAGAGCAGTAATGACGCCTAGATGATGATCAAGCACCGCGAAATGTAGCGCAGAATATTTATCTTTATGCGTGACGATATTTGGTGAAGCGCCCAGATTTAATAATAAATCAACTGTTTCAGCATCGCCATTCTTTGCGGCTAAAATAAGAGGGCTTGCTCCAAATTCATTAACTGGATCTAAACATGCGTGGTACATCCAATATAATTTATAGATTATCACACTTTGGCCAGTCAAAGCAGCCATATGCATGGGTGTTTGTTCTTTGTTTTTCGCTTCAGCTGAAGCCCCGGCACTTACAAGATACTCTAATGCGTTTAACATACCATTCTTTGAAGCTGTGCAAATGGCTGTTTTACTTTCTTCACTACCATCAAAAATAATTATTTTTTTATCGACAAAATATTCAAGTGTTAACATACTACCAAATTGGGCTGAAACTTCAGCAATACTTGTTGAAAAATCTTCACCAATACTAATTTTCCTTGCAAGATCTATTTTTGCTTTATCTGCGCTCTCTATGACGTCAACAAGATCCAATGCGGAAGCTAAAATGAGCATTTTGGCTATATTTGCATGATCAAGGGCTTGCCATTCAATGTTATATTGACGTGGTAACTGCTCCATATAGTGAGCTAGCTTATTTGCGCAAGGATGATCGAAAGTAGAAATTACCTTAATTGCTAACGGCGTTCCTTGGAGCTCTTGATCTTCTTCTATACTTCTTACATGATTTAAAATGCCTTCAAAAATGTAGTGTTCATTACCTTTTTCAATAAAAATTGCTTGGCCCTCGGAAGAGTTAAAGAACTTCCAAGATTGCATTTCTATTGAGTAAGTAGCGCCCATCATATGGTTGTGAGTGGAAATAGTAAGACCAAGTACATCTTGATCTTCATACTCGCTGTTAAGAGCGGCTTCTTTTATTTTTTCTAATAAATCAATAAATGTATGATTATCGTAAAAGTTAACTGTCTTGTAAATTTCTTTCATTCCTCCTATCGATTTTATTTTTTCTGACCCGGCCAGGGTTGACAATGCTTCCACATCAAATTGGCTTATATTAGGATAATTTCTGGTAATATATTTGCTAGGACTCTGATATGAAAAAATTTCTTTATAAAATAACTTCGTAAATAATGAATCAAGTTTTTCAGGGTCTTCAGATTGAGTTAGCAAAGCAATATTAGTTTGAAAGATATTTTCTTCATTGGTCATCGAAGCTTCAATCCACATCAAGGTTAAGCCATTGCAGCAACCTCCTAATTCATCCCCGTATCCTAAAGTTTTTCCATGGTTAACTATTTTTTTATGTGCGCCACGGAGCTGAACACACTTTATTTCGGCTTCGCGATGACTATTATAGAGAAATCTCAAAAATTTAATTTGTAATTGGTTTGGTTGGTCTTGATTCTCTATTTTTTGCAGAAGAATAGAGATTTTTTTAAAAACTTCTTTTGTGAAAGAACTTTTTTCATTAAGAAAAAAATAGTTCGAATTTATACAAGATAAAATCAATTCATTTGTTATCGCACTTAATTCAATGACTTCTTCATCCCTGGAAAGTGAGTTGCTATTTTCAATCATCTCGCTTATTTTTTCGAGTATCGCTATTAAATCCTGGCGCATCTTCTAAATATTTCCAAAAATTAGCCTGTTTAAAACCTAAAAATTCATGATATTGAACATATGCTTTTTGGCGGTTCCTCCTCAGCGTTAGCGTCATTAAAGAACGTACTCGGTGTGGTCAAAGAGGTAGGGCGAAAGGGTTGTGCATTTGAAAGTATATGTCGCTGATCACTTGACAGCTGTTTTTCTGTAAGCTGAAACAACTCTTGCAGCGAACACCAGTCCTCAGTCAACTTTCTCAGGCGAGGCCTGAGCACAGTTAATAGTTGAGTCCGCTGAACATTAGACAGCTGTTCTGGCGTAAGCTGAAACAAGGACACTAGCTGCGGCATGCTCTGAATCAACGCCCTCAAGTGAGGCTCAAGGTCAGCCAACAGTTGAGTTCGGTGATCATGGGATAGCTGTTCTTCCGTAAGCTGAAACAAGGACACCAGCTGCGGCACGTTCTTAATCAACGTCCCCAGCTGAGGCTTCAGGTCGGTCAACAGCTGAGTTCGCTGATCACTGGATAGCTGTTCCGGTGTAAGCCGAAACAAGAACAACAGCTGCGATCCTTGCGTAATCAACGTGCCCAGCTGAGGCTGTATCGCAGTCCAAATTTGAGTTCGCTGGTTAGATGATAGATCTTCCGGTTCAAATTTAAACAAAATCAACAGGTCTTCTCCCGTCTCAATCAACGTTGTCAGCTGATGCTCGACAGCAATCAACAGTTGAGTTCGCTGATCACTTGACACCCAAGAACACAACATACATAGATCAGTCATGCTGTTAATCAACGTCCCCAGGTGAGGCTGCATCGCAGTCCAAATTTGAGTTCGCTGAGTATTGGATAGCTGTTCCTGTGTTGTAAGCATGAGCAAGTGCCCTAGCTGCGACCCGTTTTTAATCACCGTCCCCAGGTGAGGCTGCATCGCGGTCAATAGTTGAGTTCGCTGAGCATTGGATAGCTGTTCTGGTGTAAGTCTAAATAAGCCTATCAGATCCTTTACGTCGAGGTTCAACGTCCTCAGGTGAGGCTGTATTGCAGTCAGCAGTTGAGTTCGCTGATCACTTGACAGTTGTTCTTGTGTAAGCTTAAATAAGTTTTTAAGCGACCTCAGGCCGCTAATCAACGTCACCAGGTGAGGCTGTATCGCGGTCAACACTCGAGTCAGCTGCTCCGCGTTGGCTGTTTGCGAGATAATGTTATCAAAAACATCGCTCGTCATAAGATACCAGACAATATTTTCGCTATCTGGATACGCACACTCTTGCTTTATCGCTGGATCTATGTCAGGTTGCTGCTGTACTAAGGCAATACACAGAAGATTATTTAATATCACGCGGGGATAGGATGCTCTCAGCGTTTGT
>JAIXPZ010000006.1 GCA_027486005.1 Legionellales bacterium | reverse complement strand
GATCTCGACGTTGGTTTGCAATAACTCTGATAGAAATCCTTCCAAAATATCAAAATTGGCTTTGTTTCTTAATAAGTTTTTGATCGCAAAATCGAAATGGACTAATTTAGGCATAATGCGTTATCACTGATAGAAATGTGTTCATTCTATCATGAATCTGAGCTCTATTAACAGGTCATTTTTTCAGATCGGGTAAGGCGTCATTATATCTCTTTCCAAACCCTGGTTGTCGTCATGGCGAGTACTCGAAGCCATCCATCTTTTTTTAAAATTAAGATGGATTGCCACGCTATGCTCGCAATGACGTCCCTTACGGGACGTTTGGAAAGAGCTCTAATGCATAACTTCGGCTTGGAATCTATGGCGCATGGTAAAACATTGACGCCGTTTATTAAGAGAGGCGAGTCCATTTCATTAGTCTTACTTTTCGTGCCTTCAAACAATAAGGCTATAAATTCTAAATGCCACATTTTTTATAATTTCAGATGAGCGAATTTATCCACCGACACAGTCCTGTCAGTTTTGAAGAATACTCGCAACCCACTTTATTTTACAAATTACCAACTTAATGCGTCAACAGAAAGTGCTGAAGACTCCGTTTTTACGTTGGCGCGTTTCTCTTCCTGTTCATCAACTGAAGTATTAGCCACAGAAAACAGGGTGCTGGTATTTGTCGTTAGCAAATGAGGCGACTCTGTTTCTTCTATGATTTTTTTCTGCATCAAGGCCACCAGCTCATGATCCATACCGAATACAGCCATCGCGCGCGCTATAGCAGAGTTACCTTCTTCCGTTTTAATATCAGGATCCGCACCTTGAGCCAATAAACGTTTAGCTGCCTCTAGTTGCCCATTATCAATAGCAATATGCAAAGGCGTTAATCCCAGATTGTTTGCTTGATTGATCGAAGCACCATTTTCCAAAAGCAAGGCTACTAAAGCCAGATCACCCCGCTCAGCCGCGATATATAATGCCGTGAAACCATCCTCGTTCGGTGTATCGACATCCGCCTTATTTTCTAACAACAATGCAACTATATCGAGATAGCCTTTCATTGCAGCAATGCATAGAGCAGAATATCCTTCGTCATTGAGTCGGTTGATATGCACATTATGAATAACAGCACGAACAGATTCGATATCACCCGCTTGTACAGATAAATGCAATTGTTTTGTGTGTTGATTTCGTGTAATCGCCTCTTGTAATAAAATCGTTATCTCATCCTCTGGATCAAATTTTTCAAGAGCAAGATCAAACGCGTTTTTACCGTCTTTGTTTTTTATTTCGGGATCGGCGTCAAACTCCAACAAACCTTCAATTCGATCGATCCTTCCATCATCCTCAATAGCAATCTGCAGCCAAGTTTTACCATCTTCATCAGGAGCAGAAAAATCCATACCTAATCCTTTTAAATTTGTTAATATTACCTTCCATGAAGTATCCCATAATAGAAAGGGATGATATGAACAATGTTTCAAATCTTCAGATTCGAAATAACAGCCATACTTTTCTAAATACTCAATTTGAGAAGAAACTCCGCGAATTTTTGCCAATGTACCTACTCCTATGCCAGCAAGTTTTTGCGAAAGATCCGCACCTTTATTAACAAGAAAATCAAGGATAGAATTTTCTTGGCCATTCAGAATAGCGAGCTGTAAAGGAGTTACCCTTGCCGAACAAACAATATCAACCGGAACTGAGTATTGATCCATGAATAATTTTAGGCAAGATAAATGGCCATTTACGGCCGCGAAATGAGGAATACCTAAACCTTGGTTATCTTCATGCAATGTACTAGGAAAAGAATTTATGTAAGTCATTTTGGTTAAAAGTAGCTCACAGACTTTGTCGTGGCCTCGAGCAGCTGCGGAAATCAGAGGAGTCCAGCCATAATTATCAGCCTGATTTACCGCAATCCCCTCGACTGCTAACAGCAGCTTCACCACCTCGATATGACCGTTTTTTGATGCTATGCCCAAAGCAGTAAAGCCCTCATTATCCGCCTGATTTACCGCAACCACAAAGGCCTCTATCCCTAATAGCATCTTCAGCAGATCGACACGATCCGATTGTGCTGCCAAAAACAGAGGATTGCTTCCGTAATCCTGATTTACCGCAATGCCTTCCACCGCCAACAGCAGCTTCACCACCTCGACATGACCGTTTATTGATGCTATGCCCAAAGCAGTACAGCCATAATTATCAGCCTGATTTACCGCAATACCCTCTACCGCCAACAGCAGCTTCACCACCTCGATATGACCGTTTTTTGATGCTATGCCCAAAGGAGTCAAACCACTATTATTATTAGCCTGATTTACCGCAATGCCCTCTATCGCCAACAGCATCTGCACTACGTCGACATGACCATTTTCTGATGCAATATATAGATCATAGCAATCCACCCAAGCGCCTGCCGCCAACAGTACCTTAATTATCTTGACATAACCATTTTCTGCTGCCATGTGCATAGCAGTACAGCCAAACTGGTTGTCAGTGTGATCTAGCAGAATGCCCTCGACAGCCAAAAGCGTCTTCACCACCTCGATATGACCGTTTTGTACCGCACAAAACAAACAATAGGAGGCGGTTCGAGCCTGATTTATGGCAACACCGGCTAACAGCAGCTTCACCACATCGACATGACCATTTGCTGATGCCTTGCCTAGAGAACGGTCATCGACCTCAGCACCTGCCGCCAACAGCAGCTTCACCACCTCGACATGACCATTTTGTGCTGCTAGATACAGAGGAGTATCGCTATAACGATGAGACGAAGTGACCGGAATGCCCTCTATTGCCAACAGCAGTTTCATCACTTCTACATGACCATTTTTTGCTGCCATAGATAGAGGCTCACAAAGATAGGTTGCTCTTTGATTAATTGCCGTCTCCCCCAACAACACTTTTACCACCTCGATATGACCACTAGAAGCTGCCTCACTTAGAGCATGTACCACATCGAAAAGATCAAACCCAGCATCGTCTTCTTTATTAACCTTAATGTTCTGTTCAATTAAGAAGAGACAAAGTTTCGGCAAACCTTTTCGAGCAGCCAAGCATAAAGTTGTCATGCCAAAAGAAGTACTCTGATCTAACCGTACACCTAATGTTTTGAGAAATAACAAGTAATCAATATAACCGCCATCATAACGATCGCAACTAATTAAATAATGCACTAAACTCGTTTGACTTTCATCTATGGTAAGATTTTTTTCCCATTCAACAGTGCTCATAAATCTCTGATAGCGATTACGTGCTGCTTCCAATAATGTTTTTAAACGTTTAGGTAAGTCACCTATTGCTGCGTTATACTCATCTATTAAAAATTGCTCCGTTCTAAATAAGCCTCCTCTTTCCTGCATGAGTTGATGATCTTCTGCGCTTAACCCCTGAATATTAAAAAATTTTGCCCCCAAAGCCGATAATTCTTGAGAAATGAACTCTTTGTTTTGATGTTTTTCCTCATACTGTTCATCAACGTCAACTCGTCGACGAAGTAACTCATCATTTCCGTCTTGTCGAATCAATAAATTATCTTCATGTTCTCCTGAGTCAAATTGAACTCCTAGCACAGAACCACCACCCAATACCTGCATTCTCTGTAAAACTTTTTCTTCTGTTGTTTTTATCAATTTAACTTCAGCGCCGAACGCCCAAGCAACATACCGCTCATCAGGACTAAACTGTTTGACATGCAATTCATTTGTAACGCCATCCAATTTATAGAGTAACTGAGCATTTATTCCCTCATTATGGTCCAATATAAAAACTGATACCTGCGCGCCATTTTTTATTATCAGGTAATGACCTGTTGGTGAAGTCACGTAAGCATCGATTTTTAAATCGTTCAACATACCGAAGCTCACTCTCTCTAAAGTATCAGTAGATCGCAACTCCAAACATCCATTTTGTCTCTTAATCAAAAAATAATTAAATTGTCCAACTCGAGACATTTGAGAACAGTTCAAAAAACAGCTTTTTATCCATTTAAATTGACTTTGGTTATATTGCACTTTTGTAATTTCGTTCTTACAAAAATAATTGTTGTGATTGACAATGTAGCGTTCTTCATCTAGTAATATCAGACCATCATTAAAACTTCTAGGATAAAAGTTTGGACCATAAGAAACATTAGCTTCTTCAGTCGCAAAATTATCCAGGGCATAAATATAAATGCTACCTGCAGAGAGTATTACGATTTTTTTATTCATCAAAATCGCAGAAGGACTAGCACTAGCACCACGAGGACCACCACCCTTCATATTAAACTCCAGCTCTTCAATAGGCTTAGTTTGGTGATTTATCAATGTTTGAGCATTAAACAACAAAATCTTTCTTGGTTCTTTAAAAAGAAACCACCGCTGATCAGGAGAAATTTTAAAGACAGCATTAACAATATCGAGTCGGCTGAGTATCAACTCTCCATGATGCCAAAAAAAAGTTCCTCCTGTATTGGTTGCAATGACTAAATGATACTTATCTATCACCCAAAAATTTGACAAGGCATCAGGCACTGATGGAACCAACGCAGCCCGTTCTTCAATCAAATTATTTTCAAAAACCACGTCTGTAAAATCGGCCTCATTCAAACAAGCGCCGTCCCAAGACGTATCACGAAAATGTGCGGCTTGAAAATTCGTGCGAGTGAAATTTCCATTATCGACTTTTGCGCCTCGGCTATGAATACCCGCAAGATTTTTGTCGGCAAAAGAGCGGCCTAGAGCCACAAGAACAGTCATGGCATTACCCACCGCGATGGCAATATTTTCTTCAGATTTTGACTGTTCAAGTATTTTCCACAACTCTTCTTCGAGCTCTGGCATGGTTTTCATCATGTCTTTCATAAAATCAAGCACAGAGGGCTCTTCATGGATCGGGCGTTGATTGAAGCAATGAGATATTAACAGAGATTCCTGATTTTTATAGACATGATATAACTCATGCATGATCATTTTGGCGGCAAAATATTCCAACAAAGATTTATGCCGAAAGGATTGCTGTCGGCCGACGCGAATCAAAGGTGCGCCATAACGAGATGCGATGAGCGAATGCGAATGTGAACCAAAAAACTGATCCCAATAATCGTTGATTTCGTTCGAAAATCTGAAATCATCTCCTCTATCAAAAACGCTGTTGACCGCTTTAACAAACATATTTGCGGCCAAGCTCATGGAGAATTTTCGAAACGATAAAACTTCATCAAAATTTTTGGGAATCGTGATTTGATTGGCTAACAATCGAAGCTTGTGTTTATTTTCTTCAAATTCTCGCTCGGTAAACACTTCGTAAATAAATGCTCGCGTTATTTGTTGATCTTGAATGCCTTCTTCCACCAATGCGGGTAAAATTTCTACCACAATACGCAACATAAAAGGCGTCGTGATCAATTCACTCAAGCCAGGGGTCTTTTTAATTTCATCCTCATATTTTTGCTCTTCTTTCCATATGGTTAAGCCTTTTTCAATCATTTTTTTGAAAAAAGATTGACGTTGTTCTTGGTTAAAAGGACGAATGTAGAGCTCTCTTAACTGATCACCAGACGAATTCGAAAAATATTGATAGTAATTGCCTAAACCCAGCAGATATTCGGTACGTGCGGTAACAATAACTTTACACTCCCATTCACTGAATTTATTGGATTGGTATAAATTATCTTTGGCTTGAATTTCATCAAAGCCATCTAAAATAAATAAAATTTTTGCACGAAGGTTTTTTAATTGCCTGATTTGGGCATCTGAAAAGCCTTCATTCAACAATGTGCCACGAATGGCATCACGAATTGGGTCTTTTAACCCTGGCAAACTGACAAAAATAGGAATCCATGCGGTTCTGTGTTGATACTCATTCCATAAAGAATGTTGCAAATATCGACCAAAGAGCGACTTACCTGACCCCGCATTCCCGTGAATTAATACGACACGTTCGTCTGTATTTAAAAATTCACGGACTCTTTTGTATAAATCAAACAACTCATCTTTTTTACCACTTTGAGTTGCATTCACGGGAATGTAGGTGTCCATATCCTCTTTTAAGGAAGTATTATTGAGCGTTTGGTAAGACTCATACCACATGCCTTCGATGGCATACAGCAAGGGAAGCTTATGACGCATCGCTTCTCCGACATATTCATCGACCAGATCAGGAGTTTGGGGAAGATACGGAAAATTGGCGTCACTTGCCTGAAGTGAAATCAACGTACTAGATCCCCAATACGTTGAAACGAGTTGGTACTCATGACCCCAGTAATTTAAAATATCTTTTCTACGGCGCTCCACATAAGCAAAAATATCTTGCGCGGCGTTTTTCGCGGCTCGCTGTAAGACGGGTTCAGGTACGGAGCAGGCAGCGTAAAGCTTTTGTAAGACAAGATCCCGGACATCACGATCACTGCCGTACAAGTCTGGATGCATAAAAATTCGAGCATAATACACGAATGGAATCTCACGTGCTGGCAATAATCGTCTATTACCCTTAATGGTCAATTCAACCATGTCTGTGAGGGATAGATCATGCACCATACGATCCAAAATCTCGATTAAACTGACCACGAAGGGTTTAGGAAAGGGGTCACTCGAAAAACGAGAGCTCTGTTGGCGTTTTTCGCCAATCAATTCGTCAAGATAAGAAAAGAATTTATCGGCATCGTATTGCCCCATGAGTTTAAGCGTACGAACGTGAGGAAACCAAGGATACTGAGCCCCCTTCATGGCGCCCTGTATTCCTTGTGCGGCACCATAGATGGCAATAACAGAATCAATAATATCCGTAGGAGATTTATCGAGAACCGCAAAACCTAATTGAACGACTCCGTTGACGAGATCATAAGAAGCAGATAAGCCTTGCTCCCAATCGGTTTTTTGTTCCGTCACCCGCCGAAAAGCCTGTTGCGCATACTCAGCCGCAACTTTATGGAAAGGCTCATCCGTCGTGACTAATTCTTCCAGATAGTTGGTCACTGAGGCAAGCTTTTCAGGATCGGCCTTCGGCACATCGACCGTCATCGCTGCATCTAACAGCGCATTTAAGCTCGCTAATCCAGTACCGAGCGTTTCAGGGCTAGCGTTTTTCATTTTACCCAAACGTTCTGCTAATAAAGATAACACTTCCATAATGTCATCGGGTTTTAATAAATCTTTATTCGCATATTCAATGATCATCCTTAACGCATCTACTTTTTCCTGACTGATTAAAGGTTCATCACGAATTTTTGTGATGATGGCACCGATTAATTCATGCACAATTTTTTCGTCATTAAACATCGCCAAGGGCGCGATATTGTGCAAGTATTTTTCAGTGACGACATGGGCTCTCGAAAAACTATCGATCATTTGCTCAGCGATACTTTTCAGATCCTCGTATAGTTCAGACGATAAATGATTATGATTATAAATGTAGGCTAGTTGTACCGCATTAAAATGCCTAAAATTAGGTGGCGATGGAAGATTTTCATCAGCTGTAGTGCATTCGTATTTTTTAACCAGCTGATTAATCATCGCCATATCTGTTATGCGCGTTTGTGTGTCAACAGATAATGCTTTTATCCATTCAGCAACTTGCTTGTCTTCGTCTGATAAGTTTTTGCACCGAATACGTTGGCCGGTGAACCAATAAAGAGACAATGTGTTCGCATCATTCACCTGCGCGACCAAAGTTGACACATTAAGATAACTACAATGATAGTGATGGAGGATGCGTTGGATCAACACTTTTGGCATCGTGGATGGAGGATTGCTTGAATCTAGTGCGGTGTCTAAAATCGCTTGTACTTCAGGATCTGATAAAAGTTGTGTCAACGAGTGCCGCCCATCGATCCCTTGCCAATAAACTGTCAACTGATGTTCTTGCAACTCATTTGCTTGTTTTTGTAAAAACAAGCTCGATGCACCAATCGTCTCAGGAACAACGACTCCAGTATCAAGAACAACCACGCTTGTGTACTCTACATAATCCAAAGGAGATGCTAATGATTCGATGGGAAGAACAAATAATTGTTGATAAGTATGGTTGTCTGCTGATTCAATCAGAGACTCAACGTTCTCTGCCGTCTTAGCAAGCAAAACCGTGGATCGACGGCGCTGAGCGGATTTTTGAGTAGAGGTAGAGAACGATTGAAGCATAATTTGGTATCCTAAACAAATAAAATTGACAAATAATAACGGTAAGAGATTGTGCAAAAAATACTAAATAAAACTGGCATGGTTCAAATTAGGTGAACACTTAATCTTTAAAAAAGAGCTGTAATTCTATGATTATTAGAAATAACAGTTAATCTTAGTCAGAAACACGTTCACCGATAAACGCCACTGCACGAGAGCGATACCGATTTTTGCTTTCTAATATGAAGGAAATATTAAATGGGGATTAGAATTTTTTGTGTGATATTTCTCACAAATGGATAAAATTTCAGAGTGATCTCATACTAAACATAGAGGGAAGCATCAGGGGAAAAGTGATAGAAAGCTGAAAAAGTCCTCACTTTTTTAACTGTACGAATTCTTCTTCTGTCAGATCTGCGCCTGCAGCAATCGTTGCAACAGACAAACCTAATAGGAGCATTTTTCCTGGTCCTCTCCTTTCCCGATTTCTGTCCCAGTTTTTCAGAAGGGCGACCGCCGGTCGCCCCCAGGGTGAGTAAACTGACCGGACCACTCCGATCAGCCCCTCTTCAGGTAGGGTCGAAGACTGGATGCGCGCTGGACAGGTTTGGCTGGAATCCTGATTTTTTCATGCATTATTCGGGTTATCTACTATAATCCTATCAGATAATTATCTCTGGAAAACAATAATGATGAGTAACGACGGTAGCCCTGTTGAGAAGCTAACTGAGAATATTGCTGTTTTAAGTGACAGGTATCACCAGCGTGTTGTTATTCATGGCCAGTTTGATTCTCAAGCTATTAATGAAAAGGTATTGCTATCAAATGCCCATTATGAGCTAGGGGAGTTTGAGTTTCAGCAGGGGCATCATTTAGAAGCAGCGCGTCACTATCTTGCAGCATGCGAGTTAACAAACCATAACTGCGCTTACTTAAAACTGTATAAAAAAAAGCAGTCATCGTCTTTAGATATAGAAAGTAATGGGAGGATGGAAAGCGTTGATGAAGGAAGTGGTGCTTTGCCCTTAGAAAGTGATGAGTGTGTCCTTAAAGGATTGTGTTATTTAGCTGGTTTAGGTGTTATCCCTAACGAACAAGAAGCTTTACGCTTATTTCAACATGCAGCAAACCAAGGTGATATGGTGGCGCAGAGACATTTAGGCTGGATGTATCAGCATGGTCGTGTGCAGAAGGTTTCTAAATTAAATACCAGGAAATTAATGGAGCGCTGGTATGGATGCGCAGCGGACCAGGGTGATATGGTGGCGCAGACTTATTTGGGATTAATGTACGAACAAGGTGGCGTGGACGTTCTTCTCAACGATAGTGATCGCGATCAGCGTGCGATGAGCTTGATTCAAAGTGCAGCTGCACAAGGGTATCCTCCGGCGCAGTATCATTTAGGGAGAATGTTGGAGTCTCCTTATGGTGAGGACCCTCAGGGAGTCGTTGCGCAATGGTTTCGGTGCGCAGCAGAACAGGGGCATAACCAGGCACAGATCAAATTGGACATGATGTATGTGTTTCGCCGGGTGGCGGGCGCCTCTGAGTCTGAAGTGGCCGACGCGTTCATGCGGTGTCAAGCTGAAGCAGAGCGAGGACACCCGCTGGCTCAGCATTGCTTGGCGAAAATCTACTGGTGTAACCTGGTGCCCGGCACATCAAACGCTGAGAGCGATTGTTCCCAAACTGCGATCAGCTGGTATCAGCGCGCAGCACTACAGGGACATGAAGATTCATATTTTGCATTATTGTCGCTGGCGAAGCGAAGAGCCGAGCCTAAAGTTATGCTGTCAGCTGAATATGCATTATTTAAACTATTTCAGCATAAAAAGAATGAGTCTGAGGCGCTGAAATACTTTAACCGAAATCCTATGGAGCATTTAATCAAATGTTGCAATGAACTGGTTGATTTCTTGTTAGATACCGAGAGGCTCAATGAGCAAGTGGTAGCTGACTCTGTCGCCTTTATTGAGTTCGGTATGGATATTATAAGTAAGAGAGAATCACAGCTACGACCTGGATTCTTTTCGACCCCATTAGGTACGGAAAAACTACAGTATGCAATTGACCGTGTATCTGCTTATTTGGGTCAACCTCCTGGGTCAGCATTGGAAGCCTTCCAGCGGCTTGAAAGCAGCCGATATTTTACAGGGGATGATGCTTTTCATTTAGCTCAATGTCATTTTGCTATGGTTGAGTTTGATGATCCTACTATGAATATAAGCAGTTCATTAAATGATAACCTTCGTTTAGGTCAGGAGGCTATGATCCGTGCGGCAGACATGGGCTGCGTATTGGCTCAAGAGTATCTACGTGTTCAAGGTGAGGGTTGCTTTGCAAAAATTAATCGCTCCCGAAGTTAGCGTACTAACAACAGCTGTGTAAATGCAGTGGCATCAGGCCCTTGTAGAGATTTACGGCAAAATAAAAGATTAAAAGAATTCAAAAAAGCAATTGGTATTGCATTTGAAGAGATTAATAAAAGCGACTTAGTAAATTGGTACAAAAATTGCGGCTATATATGCTGACCAAGTGGAATTCTGCTATAAGTCGTACAATTCTAGGCGGTGTTAGGTTCGCTTTCATCATTACCTACCCCGCATTTTTTTCCGTTGCTATCCTCTCTATAATTGAATCTTATGTCTTTATTAGTATTGCTTGCGCAATACTCATCTCTAAGCTTCACAGTTACGGTTCTATCATTAGTTCCGCCGTTTCGTATTGTGAATTTTCCGAAATATTTATCTGTTGCAATATCGTCGGCTTTGGCGCTGTCAGAATGGCTAAGCTCATTACTGTTGCAGTAGATATCAATATCGGTAGGAGTGTTGCCATTACTGCAACCAATGCCATATTCAACTTTTTTGTCTTGTCCAATTGAGTATTTTACCTTGTTATCCTCGGCTAGATCCACCGAATAGTTAGGAAATGTCTCAGGATGATTCTTGCCGTCACTGCATTGATAAGTCTTGCCATCTATTGTTTGCTTGTCATAGTGGAAGTGTATCTTAGTATTATTGTTGTCATCGCAAGCGTCAGGTCGAAGCATCGCAGTTACAGTTCTCTCACCGCTACTGCTGGTGTTCTGGATAGTAAATCTCGCAAAATGTCTATCTTCATCGAAGGACGTATTGTCCAACGCTATTCCGGAGCCAGAATGATCGAGGTTATTACTGTTGCAATAGATATATATCACTAGGAGTGTTGCCATTATTGCAGCCAATGCCATATTGAACTGTATTACCATGAAATAATGAATATTTTACCTTATAATCGTCTTCTTTGTTAGTGTCGACCGAATAGTTAGGGTAGGTCTTAGGGTGATCGGTAGCATTTGCCGATGAGGGGATTATTGTGCTTAAACACAGCGTCGTAACCATCAAAAGAGGTGTTGTGATTCTAATTTTCATCTTGGTTCTAATCCTTGTTTTTTTGGCCGTATCCGTGAATTGAGCTCACAAGCGTAACACATAAGCAAATTATACGGGATAAAATAAGATCAGGGTAAGCACACAATAATACCACCCTTCAACAATAATTCTGAGTATGCTATGTAGAATTAATCATTTGTTTTGCAAATTCTAATTGTGATTCCACAAATTTGGACAAAACTTTTTTGTCG
>JAIXPZ010000075.1 GCA_027486005.1 Legionellales bacterium | reverse complement strand
GCTTCTGCGTTATTATCAACCAGTAATCCAGCGAGATTTAATCGCTGTAATGCCGACGCAATACTCTCTGCATGCTGCCCGCCAGCTGTAAGAATCGCATCAAAATTAGTCTGGGTTAGCAACCCAGCCTCGGTCAATCTACGTAATGCCAACGCAATACTATCTGCATGCTGCCCGCCAGCTCTAAGAATCGCCTCACGATTTGCTTCTGCGTTATTACCAACCAGTAATCTAGCGCGACTTAATCGCTGTAATGCCGACGCAATACTCTCTGCATGCTGCCCGTCACCTCTAAGAATCGCCTCACGATTTGCTTCTGCGTTATTATCAACCAGTAATTCAGCGTCACTTAATTGCTGTAATGCCGACGCAATACTCTCTGCATGCTGCCCGCCAGCTGTAAGAATCGCACGAAGATTAGGTTCTGCGTTATTATTACCAACCAGTAATCCAGCGCCACTTAATTGCTGTAATGCTGACGCAATACTCTCTGTATGCTGCCCGCCAGCTGTAAGAATCGCATCAAAATTGGTCTGGGTAAGCAACCTAGCCTCGGTCAATGTACGTAATGCCAATTGAATATGAAATGCATACCGCCCGCCAGCTCTAAGAATCGCATCACGATTTGCTTCTGCGTTATTACCAATCAGTAATCCAGCGTCTCTTAATTGCTGTAATGCCGACGCAATACTCTCTGCATGCTGCCCGTCACCTCTAAGAATCGCCTCACGATTTGCTTCTGCGTTATTACCAACCAGTAATCCAGCGTCACTTAATTGCAGTAATGCCGACGCAATACTCTGTGCATGCTGCCCGCCAGCTGTAAGAATCGCATCAAAATTAGCCTGGGTTAGCAACCCAGCCTCGGTCAATCTACGTAATGCCGGCTCAATACTCTCTGCATGCTGCCCGCCAGCTCTAAGAATCGCATCACGATTTGCTTCTGCGTTATTATTACCACCCAGTAATCCAGCGCGACTTAATTGCTGTAATACCGACGCAATACTCTGTGCATGCTGCCCGCCAGCTGTAAGAATCGCATCAAAATTGGTCTGGGTTAGCAACCTAGCCCTGGCCAATGTATCTAGTAATGCCAATTGAATATGAAATGCATCCTGCCCGCCAGCTCTAAAAATCGCATCAAAATTGGCCCGGGTTAGCAACCTAGCCTCGGACAATGTACGTAATGCCGACGCAATACTCTCTGCATCCTGCCGGCCAGCTCTAAAAATCGCATCAAAATTGGCCTGGGTTAGCGACCACCAAGCGCTCCTCACTGTATGTAGTAATGCCAATTGAATATAAAATGCTTCCTGCCGGCCAGCTCTAAGAATCACATCAAAATTGGCCTGGGTTAGCAACCTAGCCTTGGCCAATGTATATAATGCCGACTCAATACTCTCTGCATGCTGCTCGCCAGCTGTAAGAATCGCTGGAAAATTTGCTTGTGCGTGAGCAGTATGAAGTAAATCAGCCTGATTCAATATCTGTAATACGGATGCAATACGAGGTGCAGCCCAGCCACATTGAATAAGTACATTAAAATTCGCCTCCGCACTATCGCCACTCAGCAGTCCTGCTACTCTCTCTCTGCGCAACCAAGATAATACAGTGTTAATCTCACGCTGACGCCTTTCATCAGCTTGAACAATCACACTAACCGCTCTTCTTGCGAAAACTGGATCACGGAACCCTTCAAGCAGACCTAACCTTCTCAGACTCGAAGCCCGTCCACTCTGAGCTTGAAAACTTTGATCTGGCGTTACAGGAGTAAAAATGAGTCGATTAGAAATTTCAGCCATAAGCGTTGCAACGCACACATCGGTCGCGGTTTCTTTTTCTGCATTCCATTCATGAGTCAATAATGAAGAAAACATCTGATCAGGATCAAGATGTGTTTGGCTTAAAAGCTTTTTTATTGATACAATAGCTGGGCTGGAGAAAGCATAAGAATATAGTGATTTTTTTCGATCGTATTCTTGTAAGATACTCATTAATTTCTGACGAAAAATAAAAGAAACATTGTCTTGTGATTGCATTTGTGATTGATATATAATAATACAGTTCAAAAATTATACTGTATTAATGCATAAAAGTAAAGACCAAAAGAACATTGCTGGCAGGTAATGTTTTGAGAGATGCAAGTTTGGCATGGAATACAGCTTTTAAAGAATCGTCATCACCCCATCAAATCTTGCATCCGTCTTTGGATGATCAGAATTAAAATGCAGACCTCGGCTTTCTTTACGTTGCATTGCTGAACGAACGATTAATTCAGACACCAACACTAAATTACGCAACTCAATAGAATCACGCGTTACTTTATAATGCGCGTAATAATCTTTAATTTCTTGTTTCAACATTAAAATTCGGCTCATCGCGCGCTCTAATCGTCGATCCGTTCGCACTATGCCGACATAATTCCACATGGCGCGTCGCAATTCGTCCCAGTTATGCGTAATAACAATGGCTTCATCAGACTGCATCACACGATGCTCATCCCACGGCGCAATATCGACTTCTTCTATAGCAGAAGAAAGCTCAGCAATAATTGACTCACCTGCAGCTTTAGCAAACACTAAACATTCCAGCAAAGAATTACTCGCCATGCGATTAGCACCGTGCAATCCGGTACAGGCAACTTCGCCAATCGCATATAAATTCGAAACATCGGTTTTAGCATGCAAATCCGTCATCACGCCGCCGCAGGTATAATGCGCTGCAGGAACCACTGGGATCCATTCTTGAGTGATATCAATACCTAAAGACAAACATCGCTCAACGATCATCGGGAATTTTTCACGAATGAATTCAGGAGATTTGTGTGTGATGTCGAGAAACACATTTTCATAGCCATTACGCTTCATTTGATCATCAATAGCGCGTGCAACGATATCGCGTGGCGCTAATTCTGCTAACTCACTATACGAATCCATAAAACGTTGACCATTCGGTAATCGTAAAAAAGCACCCTCGCCTCGCAAAGCTTCAGTAATTAAAAAAGAATTTTCTTTGGGATGATACAAACATGTCGGATGAAATTGGTTAAATTCCATATTCGCCACACGACAACCGGCTCTATAGGCAATCGCAATTCCATCACCGCTAGACACGACTGGACTTGTGCTATATAAATAAGCTTTGCTCGCACCCCCGGTGGCTAAAACCACATGTGCTGCTACAATCGCTTTGACATGATTAGTTTTTTCATCTAAAAAATAAGCACCCACACAACGATTCTTTTTCTTAATTAAATCAATCGCTATGGCTTGCTCGATAATTTCAATATTCGGATGTGCTCGCACTCTAGCATCAAGAGTTTCTTTGACCGCTTTACCTGTAGAATCGGCTGCATGCCAAATACGTCTATGGGTATGGCCACCCTCTTGTGTTAAATGATATTGTTTAACGCCGTCTTCGGTGGTTTCTTGCGTGAAATCGACCCCAATATTAATTAACCAATCGATAGCAGCTTTAGCATTTTTAACGACATATTCAACCGCTTTATACTGACACAAGCCACGACCCGCAGTTATGGTATCTTGAATATGCGCCTCAAAACTGTCATGAGCATTGGCGGCAGCTACGGCAGCCACGCCTCCTTGCGCGTAATAAGACGCTCCTTCTTGCAAAGAAGTCTTAGACAGCACCATGACTTTGCAATAATCAGCTAAATGCAAAGCTAAAGCTAACCCCGCAGCACCAGAGCCGATGACTAACACATCGGTTTGTTTTTTTTCACTCATGTTTACGCCTTTATAAAATTCTCAACGATAAATCAATTGCTCTCATATGTTTGGTTATCGCGCCAACAGAAATATAATCCACTCCTCGCACGGCATAATCAGTAATGTTATCTAAGGTCACATTACCAGATACTTCTAATTTAATAGCATCATGTCTTCGAGCGACAGCGAGTTCGATATCCGTCATCGAAAAATTATCCAGCATAATGATATCGGGCTTTGCAGCCAGTGCTTCGGTATACTCTGCAAGATTTTCTACTTCGACTTCGATTTTTTTATCACCATGTAATGAGCGCGCTGCTGCTATTGCTTTAGTAATCGATCCACAGGAGGCAATATGATTTTCTTTAATCAAAAACATATCGTATAAGCCCATGCGATGATTTTCACCCCCACCGCACTTCACTGCATATTTTTGTGCTTGACGATACAAGGGAAATGTTTTGCGTGTATCTAATAATTTTGTTTTTGTATGCTTTATCTTCTCGACATAATGAAAAGTTGTTGTTGCGGTTCCAGATAGCAATTGTAAAAAATTTAAAGCGGTACGTTCTGCGGTTAGAATACTTCGTGCATTGCCAGTCATTTCAAATAGTTTTTGATTCGAAACTACTTGTTCTGCATCTTTTACATACCAGGTTATTTTGATATTTTTATCCACATGACGAAAAGTTTCATTGACCCAATCAATACCGCAAATAATCGCCGGCTCACGCGTAATGACTTGCGCAGTAGCCATTTTATTTTCAGAAATTAATTGTGCGGTAATATCACCTGAGCCGACATCTTCTTCTAACGCTTGAACAACCATTGCATTAATCATTTTCATCATTCACCTAATCTGGGCAAGCGCCACTCGCCCCTACAATTTTATTTTTGAAACATTTTTTATGATAATTACGCTCGCGTAAAATTCAACATTCGTTCCAATGGAATCATCGCCTTAATGCGTACGTCTTCTTGAACGATTATTTCTGGACCTTCTTCCTCAAGACATTTCAACAAATTTAATAACGTATTTTGCTTCATCCACGGGCAACGCGCGCAACTTTGACAGGTTGCTCCGGCGCCGCGTGTAGGTGCTTGAATAAATTGTTTATTCGGTGCTGCCTCACGCATTTTATGAAAAATTCCGACTTCAGTAGCAACAATAAAAATCTCATTTTTTAACTGTTCTGCGGCGCGAATCAACTGAGACGTAGATCCAACTGAATCCGCTAATGCAATGACACTTGCCGGCGATTCAGGGTGCACTAACACCGCTGCGTCAGGATATAAGGCTTTTAATTGCTGAATACCTTCCGCTTTGAATTCATCATGCACGATACAACTGCCATACCACGACAACATATCCGCGTCGGTTGCTTTTTGAATATAGTCACCCAGGAAGCGATCAGGCGCCCAAATTAATTTCTCTCCTTGCTCATCCAAGTGACGCACAATATCAATCGCACAACTCGATGTCACCACCCAATCAGCACGCGCTTTAACTGCAGCAGAAGTATTGGCATATACCACAACTGTTCTATCGGGATGCGCATCACAGAATGCAGAAAATTCCTCTATGGGACAACCTAAATCTAATGAACATGTCGCATCTAATGTTGGCACGATCACTTTTTTATTCGGGCTTAATATTTTGGCAGTCTCCGCCATAAATTTAACCCCAGCAACTATCAAAATATCAGCATCACATTTCTGTCCAAATTCAGCCATCACTAATGAATCCGCGACTATGCCGCCGGTTGCTTCTGCAAGATCTTGTATATCCGAATCAGTATAATAATGTGCAATAATTTTTGCATTTTTCTGTTTTAATAAAATATGAATTTGATCAATAAGCGTTTTCTTCTGCTCAGCTGAAATCTGCGGTGGCAACGTCGGCACAGTAAAAACAGGTGGTTTATGTTGAAGTTTAGTAGCGATCTGTTGAGTAATCACACAGGTTGTCCATTTCAATCTAGATAACTTATTATACAGTGCGCCAATTAACAATCATACCCGCGACTAAAAAAAAACTTCTTTTGGTTGTCATAGAGGCCAATTTTAGGCACCATTACCTATAATTACACTTAAAAGGCTGGGTATATTGTGTCTAAAAAGCTCATGAGTAATCTAGCTCATAAATTATTAGTCGCCATGCCTCATATTAAAGATGAATTATTTGAAAAATCAGTAATTTACGTTTATGAGCACGACGATCAAGGGGCAATGGCTTTTGTTATCAATAAATTACTGCCTATCAGCATGGGAGACATATTACGACAGCTCAATATGGAGCTGCCATCCTTCAAAGCTAATGAACTATTTTTATTGCAAGGAGGTCCGGTTTCCAAAGAACAGCTGTATGTAGTGCAATTTGGCCCAACAAGTAATGGCCAGTTGATGCTTGCTCAACCACAAGATCTTCTACACACTTTTGCGAAAGGGGAACAACTGGAAAATACCTTGCCATTTCTGGGATATGCGGGCTGGAGCGCGGGACAGTTAGAAAAAGAATTGATCAACAATGACTGGCTAATTTGCCCCTTTTCTTCGGATGTTTTTTCTAATGTGCAAGCAAATGAGCGCTGGGAATATTGTTTTAGAAAAATAGGCGTTAATCCGCTTTACTTATCAGCAGACATTGGCCACGCTTAGCGACGATTATCCTAAATTTTAGCAAAAAAAAAGGCAAGTCTTACAACTCGCCTTTTTTAGACAGCCCCGAAAGACCGCCCCAACAAATGACCTACCAGCGATCATCGTCACGCGATCTGCCGCCGCCAGCGCCGCCACGTGGGCCACCGCCCATACGACCGCCACCAGTGCGTGTGCCGCCATCTTCTTTCGCCAGATTAACACGAAGTTTACGGCCGTCAATTTCGTTGTTATCCAACTGTAATGACGCCTGAGCTGCTTCCGCAGTTTCAAATGTCACGAACGCGAAGCCCTTAGAGCGACGTGTTTCTTTGTCAGTAATCAGGTTTACTTGTTTAGTAGCACCAAATTTACTGAACATATCGGTTAAATCTTGTTCAGTAACGCTATAGGGCAAGTTCCCTACGTATATTTTCGATTGGCTCACAGCCTTCTCCTAAAAAAATTGAATCACATTCCTTATGTCATCGGTTAAAACAACGCCATCTGACATCAGGAGTACTCATCTTATACCAACGATTTCAAGAATGATACCTATATTTCATTCAGTGTCTTTGCTGGCATATAACAGAATAAATGTTATACTTTGTATGACAATCACTATACTGAGGAGGGTGAGCTATGTTAGCCATCAGAGTTGGCGATACGCTTCTTGCTGAAGTCGACGATATTGCAAAAATGCGTCATACATCGCGTAGCGACATTGTTCGTGAAGCAATTGTGCGTTTTTTAGAAGATAGCGAGGACATGCAACTGGCAGAAACATCCAAGAGAAAGTCAATCTCAGCTAAATCATTAAAAGACTTAAGGAAAGAACTTGAGCTGGACAATTAAATTTAATGACGTTGCTGAAAAGCAGTTAAAAAAGTTAGATAAACCTACTCAAATTCGTCTTTTAGACTATTTAGAAGAACGAATAGAAAATTGTAAAAACCCTAGGCATTTTGGTGAATCATTAAAAGCGAATAAGTCAGGACTATGGAGATACCGCGTTGGCGACTACCGAATTATCTGTGAAATTCTGGATACTGAATTAGTAGTAATGGCATTAGCTATTGGACATCGTCGAGAAATTTATCGTTAATCTCATTGTAAAACCAACGGGGGAAGCAAAGACAATAATCGCTCCTTTAATACTACCAATTGCCCATGAAAAAAATGCCCCGCATCTGGCATAGCAATCACTTCTGGGGCAGGCACTTGCTGCTCGGCCCATTCAAGAACCGTTTTAGCATCGACAATTTCATCTTGCTCGCCTTGTACTAAAATCCAAGGACAAGTAATTTGCGGTAACTCATTAAAATAAGGGTGGCCAACCGGCGGCGCTACTGCCACTAATAGTTGAGCATTACAAATTTGATTGCCTTTGATCGCAATAAACGCGCCAAAAGAAAATCCTGCCAACCAAATATCATCATTCGGACACTGCGCCCTCACCCACTCAAGCACCGCTTCTAAGTCTGCTAATTCACCCACGCCGTGACCAAATTCGCCTTCGCTTTTTTGCACGCCGCGAAAATTAAATCGCACTGTTTTAATCCCTAAAGCTTCCATAGTTGAGGACAAGGTATAAACCACTTTATTGTGCATAGTGCCGCCTTGCACAGGATGGGGATGACAAACAATACCAGTAATAGCTCGCGGTTCTGCAGGTGATGAAATTAATACCTCTACAGCTCCTGCTGGGCCAGGAATTAAAAGAATTTGTTTTTTATTAGAAGCAAATGTCATTTCAGTCTCTTTCTCGAAAAAAAATTTCTCTCTCTAACATAGAGCTCATCTCTTTAAATTATCGATGCGACAGACGCAATAGTAAACTTTAACTCGCATTCCTCGCAATGCGCCAACATATCATCCAAACTAACGCTCTAATTTACAAGCTCTATATTTAAATTTTAATGCGGAACCCTTGATTTTAGCTTGATCATGGTCTATTGTTCTTTTGCTAAACAATTTATTCAAAAAGAAATTTATTATGATGAATAGCACGCTCAGCGGCACTCACGCCGATATTGACGGTATCGAGACAACCATGCTTATAGGAGGTAGAGACGAACAGCAAGATGCTGTAAAAGTTAACTCCGAAATCGATGAAAATTTTGCCCGACTCGATTTTAAAGAAAAAATTACTGTTCTTCAGGACACCATTCAAGCACTAGACACAAGACTAAAAAAAGTTCTAAACATGATAAGTCAACAGAAATTCCCGCCTCGAGCTTAACAGCAGTCTGAAGAATCAATATTGATTATTACAAGTACAAGGCCTCATAAATTTTTCCTTTTATGCCTTTTTTAAAGCAATCAACTCTGTTT
>JAIXPZ010000044.1 GCA_027486005.1 Legionellales bacterium | reverse complement strand
CTCTGTTTCTTTTGAAAATGAAGCGGCAACAATCGCTAATCCATACACCGGATTAAGTTCTTTAAAATTTTCAGTTGCTTTCAGCTGTCGTACATAAACCGAAGCCGTATTAAATAAAAGTCGTTGCATGAAATGTCTTGACCATGACATTTGCATTTCAACAATGAAATGTCGGCCTTCTTGGTCAAAACAACGAACATCCACAACGCTGTGTTTAAACTCTGGAATTTCAGGGATATTTTCAGACGATAAATACTCGAGATCTTCAATAAGACAACCTGTCGGCAGCGGTAATACTGCGTTCAGAAAACTTTTAAGCAGCGCAGGATGCCCGCCAAAAATCTTCTTGAAAACTAAATCACTTTTGGGATCAAGATAACGTGCCATTGAGACCTTCCACTTAAATCAATCAATTGCTGAAAACATGAGCAAATTCTAACATAGCACGCTATAGCTGTACATGAGAATTTTGGCACATATTTGACCGAAAATTTCGGTGTTATTATCAAAATAACTACTATCAAATCTACGTAGAGGTAAAACCAAATTTGTTTTATGGAAAGTGTCAGATAAATACTTGACCCCTTTACATGACCGAAAATTTAGGTGTTATTAGCGAAATAACTACGCTCAAATCTACGCAGAGATAAAACCAAATTTGTTTTATGGAAAGTGTCAGATAAATACTTAACTTATTCTTTTTCTACGCATCTACAAAATTAATGTTGACCCTTTTGCCCAGCGCGCCAGCTATTTTAAACAAGGTCGAGAGCAACATGTCTTCTGAATTGTTTTCCATCCTAGAAATAGCTGTTTTTTTCGTAGATAACCTGCACGCTAAATCTTCTTGTGTCACACCAGCCTGATGTCTTAGCTGTTTTAGCTCTTCTGATAACTTAAATTCTGCATACCCCTCATCAAAACCAATGGAAAAATCAATGTCATTTTTTTTTCTTTTGCTAATATATTTCTCTAAGTCACTCATGATTTACCTCGTTTCTGTTGAGTTAGATAATCTTTTTTACGTGCCTCTGCTATATGAATATCTGCTTTAGGTATCGTGTTTGTTTTTTTCTGAAAACCATTGGTTGCAATAAAATGATTATCATTCACAAAAAACCCCAAAACCCTAAAAATATCTGAGCCCATTTGCGCCCTAATTTCCCAAATATCATCCGTACTTGTTAGTTTTTTTAGATATTGCTTTGGTACGCGAGAAAAATCTTCAACCAATCGCATCACCCAAATCATTTTTTGAGCTTGCTTAGCATTTATACCATCCAAAAACACTTCTACCGGCGCTTTTTCATGATTTTTTTTGTAAAATGTAATTTTTCTCATTGGATAATGTTAACCTAAACGTTAACAAAAAACACCGGTTTTTTTAAAATTAAACGAATGACCCCTATTCAAGTTATGTCAAATAAATACTTGACCCCTTCACGTACGAGTAGCGGACCCCTTAAGCCACACCTTCGTCAGGCCATATTTTATAACCTCCTGATAAAGTCGTCGCCTGCTAAATTCGATGGTAGACCCCTTAATTTTAACTTGATAGGAGGCGCTTATTTCCTACGAAAAGCTGCTTTCCTTGTCCTTTCTGCACAATACAAAAACTATCTGTATCATGCAAATTTCCTTTTTTCTTATTTGGATTAAGATTTGGTACACGAGCCCCACTTGGTCTGCGAAAGCCAGAAATTTCTGCGTCTATGGGTTGAGGTTTCGGTTCTGGTCTATTCCAGAATCGATTAATAGCTGTTTTTTGACGCTCACGAGCTTTAGTATGCTCATCAGAACGGCTTTCATCAACTACCATAGTTTTAGAGAGATCAGAAGAATGTAAATCTGGTATCATTTGAATTGATATTTCATTAGTATAAACGCCATTCTCAACTTTAAATTTGGGTTGAAAGACACGGGCACCTTGTGTAATTTTGGTTTTGCGAAATCAATATTACAGGAGAAGGTGCCATGTCTATCGATAATTTTATCATTACGGTGTACTGCTTGGTAGATGATTTGTCAAAAAATATATTGGGCAATCAAAAATTACGTCAGCGAGGGTTCAACCCGCATCTGTCGGATAGTGAGATCATCACGATGGAAATTGTGGCCGAATTTTTAGGGATTGATACGGATAAGGGAGCTTGGGAATATTTCAACCAACATTGGGATCACTGGTTCCCACAGTTGGGATCGCGGTCCAATTACGCGAAACATGCGGCGAATTTATGGGTAATGATTCAAAAAATACAGAAGGCATTATCAGAAAAATTGGGTGCATTCAGTGACCGATTGCATTTGGCTGATGGATTTCCAATGCCTGTTTGCCACTTTAAGCGAGCGCATTTTAGCCGTATTTTTTCAGGCGAAGCCGCGTATGGGTATTGCGCCTCTAAAGGAGAAACGTATTATGGTTTCAAAGGTAATCTCATGATTAATTCGGAAGGAGTGATCACTGAAATCACCGCCGCTCCGGCAAATATTGATGAACGTGATTCTTTATGGGATTTGGTAGAAGGTGTGCAAGGAATGTTAATTGCTGACAAGGGACTTATTGGTGAAGATTATCGCAACGAATTGCGTCAATGGTCGAACCTTGATTTACAGACAGCGGTACGTTCTAATATGCAAGAAACGCGCAGTGAAAAGTTCGTGAAGTGGTTAAAATCAACACGACGTTTAGTAGAAACCGTGATTGGACAATTGACAGAACGTTTTCACATAGAAAAAGTGCGTGCGCGTAAGCTGTGGAGTTTGACCAATCGTATTGCAAGAAAAATATTGGCGCATACCATTGCTGTGTTTATTAACAAACAGATCGGAAATTCACCATTACAATTTGAGTTATTGTTGAATGGGAAAAGTTGAGAATGGCGT
>JAIXPZ010000012.1 GCA_027486005.1 Legionellales bacterium | reverse complement strand
GAAACACAACTTAAAGAACTGGAATCACTGAGACTAAAGCGTTTAGAAACACAGAACGAAGAGGCTTATAAAAAAGTGAATTTGTTAAAAGGATTAAAGGGTATCGGTGATATTGGTGCTTGGGTCTTTGTGATGGAATGGTTTGGTTGGCGTCAATTAACAGTCAGCATTTTTAACTCATTGATAAGACTAGGTTCCTGCCTTCGCAGGAATGACACTTCGTTTGGTTGCCATTAAATTTGTAGGGGATACCAAATTGTCAACACGCCCTATCCTAAATTTATATATGGGCTGACTTGTAGCATGAGTCGAAAAGGTAATTGCTGGGAAAATGCTGTCGCGGAAAGTTTTTTCTACAGCTTAAAAGTAGAGTTAATTTATACTGAACGATATGCCACAAGAGAAAATGCTAAACAAAGTGTTTTCCAATATATCGAAGTATATTACAATCGTGTTCGTCCGCATTCTTCTGTTAGTTCAATAGCACCGCTGGTGTTTGAAAGTCAATGTAAAAAGGTCGCGTGACTGTATCTTCAGAATTGGAGCAAAACCATATTATGTTTATATTAAAATTTTTTCGTAATAATCGAGTTTCTCCTGATCAAGCGGATAAAAGAAAAACTATATCTGCGTTATTGCATCATCGAGAATTATTAGGTAATCATGAAAAATATGCTGATGCGGTTGCTATAACTATGAATGATATTCAAGAAATAAATCGTATTTCTCCGAATGAACTCAAAAAAACACTAAAACGTTTGAATGCGCTTCTAACTACTTTTTCTATTCCTATAATTAGGGAAGGCCAAGAAAAATTTTTTGCTCGACAGAAAAATAATTTATGTTTGGAAAGTGACCTGAGGACAAGCATCTTAAGTAAATTAAAACAATCCACAGACACTTTAGAAAAAAATATATTTCATGCCTTTCTCCTTGTGCATGATGAGATGGATAAAAATCAACAAGACTTTAGATTGGTTTATAATCAAATACGACATACTGCAGAAATGTTTGAAGATTTGGCTTTGTTATTATCTGATGAAGGTAATCATCCAGAGATGCATTTGTTAATTTTATTATGCGGACTTTTTTCTAAAAGTGTATTTCGACGTTCAAGAATAAACGATGAAACTCAAAGCGCCGAAGCTTTAATGAGATTTTTGGAACCTATTATTCAACAAATGTCTCCAGAAGAACAAAGCAATATCAAAAAACTCATCTATATTTTTATCGTTGGTGGAGCAACGCCCGCTTTTTTTACAAAAGACACTTCTGGCAATGAATTACCAACGATTGAAAGTGTATTTAAAATAGCCCATCATCTATTGCTAGAACAAGAGCGTAACAGGCCCAATTATCTTGAACTTGCCCATTTTGCAGGAATGCTGGCTGATGTGAATATCCAAAGAACCTCAATCGTTCCTATTTTAAACGGCCATGTAGAGTCTGATAGACATCAAGATAACTCACACTATCATTCTAGATACTGGAATCTAATCTTAGAAAAATTTTATTCCTTTTTAAATGACTCAGCATATCAAGATATTGATTCATCATTGTTAAAAGTGTCACTTCAAAGAAAACTAACTGAAGGACTAAGAATGATTTACGAAGGAATAGGATCGACCACTGACCATCCTTTAGAACAATTAAGAAAATGCGTCACTGACTTTCAGGTGTACGGCAATCACAATATAGATTTAATACTAAATGAAAAACAAATTCTATTATTTGCCAAAGAATTCAAAGATAGCACGGAAGAGCCTAACGTATTTGCTCAACAAAAATTTGCCGAACGGCTTAGCCATAGTAGTGAGCCGCTTCAAAACAGAAGCTATAGTTTTTGTAACACATGGCTAATACATGCCCAAATTTTAGAGAATATATATCAATATTTAATGAATCGAGAACATTCTCTACAAGAAAAAACTCAACTGGTTATTGCGTTAGCACAGGTTGCGGAAAACCAAGATGGCAAGTCATTATCGGTTGAAAAAATACAGACTATTTCTGCTCAATTAGAAACTCAAATGATAGCTACAATGTGTGCTAGCTCAAATTTGATCTGACATTAGAGCTCTTTCCAAACGACAGCCGGGGTTTGGAAAGAGATCTATTCCCGGTTTTTCTGCAAGTGACTGTCAGGTCAAGTTTAGTTAAACCTAAATTCAGCAGTTAAAAACTACTACACAATCTTAATGCATTGAATATCAATAGACTCTAAGCTGCTTGCTGAACTACTGCTTTAATTTTCTTAAACGCCGCCACTTCTATTTGACGAATTCTTTCAGCTGAAACGCCTAATTTTGCAGCAAGCTCGTGTAACGTGGCTTTATCTTGAGAAAGCCAGCGCGCATTAAGCACCATTTTGGAGCGTTCATCCAAGTCATCTAACGCTTGGTACAATAATTCTTGTCGCACAGCTTCGCTGCTATTTTGTTCAAGTACTTGCTCAGGGTTAGCGCTTTGATCCACGAGATATTGTGAAGGTGAAAAGGCTGCTTCTTCTGCATCACTATCCGGAGCGGCATCAAACGAGGCATCTGCGGAGTTTAGTCGTGCTTCCATTTGCATCACAGCTTCAGGGGCGACTCCTAAATCTTTGGCGACGTCGGCAATCTCTTGCTGGGTGAACCAGCCTAAGCGATGCTTCATTCTTCTTAAGTTAAAAAACAATTTGCGCTGTGATTTGGTGGTGGCGATTTTGACTATTCGCCAATTTTTGATAATAAATTCATGAATTTCCGCTTTGATCCAGTGAACCGCAAAAGAGACCAATCTAACGCCAACTTCGGGATTAAAGCGCCGAACAGCTTTCATCAAGCCAACATTGCCCTCTTGAATCAGGTCGCCTAGCGCCAATCCATAGCCACTGTAGCCACGGGCAATTTTAATAACATAGCGTAAATGAGGAAGAATCAGTTCCTTGGCGGCGCTGACATCGCCTTCGCAAAAAAGTTTTGTGGCATATTTTTGTTCATCTTCTTGGGATAACATAGGAATTTTATTCGCATAGTGGATAAAACTATCTAAACTGGATGCTGGTAATGTAGGCGAAAAGATCCGTAACGCAGTGCTCATGTTGCCCTCCTCATTTTACTGCTGAACATTATAGATGAGCTGTTGACTGTTGTCATTACCGTTTAATATGCCGATGATAGTGTCGCACAATCAATGCGGCGAGAATTAGCGTAGCCCAGCAACCGAATTGGTTGACAAAAATATCCCATCCAGTTAAATGAAAATGGTCTGCTTTTAAATTCAAAAATGTCAATTGTTCTGCGAGTTGATTAAGCAGATGCGCAAAGTAACTTACCCAATAATCGGCGGCAATACCGGTAATAATTCCTAACAGCATACCCAAGTAGACCATGGTTAAATTGGATGTCTCTTCTAACGACTCCGGCAGTAAGAAATTAAGTAAGACAACAATAATCACTAAAATAAGAAAAAAAGAAATAGCGGTGGCAATAGCAATAGAAGTTGAAATCGATGTAATCACGGACACTGCATAATTTAACCATTGCCCATTCATAGCAACACTTTCTACGCCAGGTAAAGACGCCAGGTCATTTGTTACTTGATTCAGTTCGTCTAAGCTTGGGTCAGAAAGAGTGGTTTTTAGCAGGATGACACCTGGGATTGGATTCGTATTTAGGTAATCATTGAGTTTTTCAATACCAGATTGTTTTTCAAATTCTTGCAAGCCTTGATCTGGGGAAATAAAGCGAACAAACTGCGTATTGCCTTTTGCATTAATCGTATCTGTTGTTTGACTAATATCAGCGTCGCTTAAACCGGGTGTCAGATAAACGCTGATTTGTGCATTTTTATTCAGTGAATCGCCAATGCTGCCTATTCCTTGAAGTAAATAGGTGAGTGTCAAGGGAAGAGACAATAAAATGGATGTGAAAATAATCAGAATGAGAAACCCAAAAAGATGATGACTTAATAAATCCATCGCTTGAATAAGCACTGCAAAATGCGAACGCTTCTCTGTAGCGCGTTTTGATCCGCGCATGACAGCTCGCTTTGATGTTTTATAGTCTTTCATGCCGTTGACTCATCTAAGGTTTGTTCAGTAAAAATAGCGTTCACAACTGCTGCAGCGTTGAAAATCTGCATATCATCAATCTGTTCACCGACCCCAATAAAGCGTATTGGAATATCGAGGGTCTGTGCAATAGATAATAGCATTCCTCCTTTAGCGGTGCCATCGAGCTTGGTCATTACTACGCCCGTTACTCCTATTGCCTCATGAAATTGTTTAGCTTGCTGTAATGCATTTTGACCGATGCTGGCATCAAGAACAAGCAGTGTTTCGTGAGGGGCTTGTGGGTCGAATTTTTGAATAACGCGTTTAATTTTTGCTAGCTCGGCCATGAGTCCTTGTTGAGTATGTAATCGTCCCGCGGTATCAGCGATAAGCACATCTATTTTGCGTGCTTTAGCGGATTGCAAAGCATCAAAAATAACCGAAGCACTGTCAGCTCCTTGTTGTTGTGCAATCACTGGAATATCGTTTCTTTGTCCCCAGGCGGATAATTGTTCGACCGCAGCGGCTCGAAAAGTATCTCCAGCAGCTAACATGACCGTTTTTCCTTCGTCTTTAAATCGTTTTGCCAATTTACCAATGGTGGTGGTTTTCCCGGCGCCATTCATGCCGATCATGAGTAAGACAAAGGGTTTGTCTGAGTCGGCGATGGTCAGTGATTGCTGTCTGACTGAGAGAATACTCACCATAATGGCTTGAAGTTCAGCTTGTAAGTCTTCTCCCGTGGTGATTTTTTTTTGTTTGGCAGATTCTTTCAGCGTTTCGATAATTTTAGCCGTGGCCTCAACGCCAACATCGGCAGCCAGTAAGTGTGTTTCTAGAGTTTCTAATGTTTCCTCATCAAGTTTAGCTGATCCTGAAAAAAGCTGTGTCAAGCCGCTAGTGAATTGGCGACGAGTTTTACTGAGGCCCTGAGAAAGACGCTGTAACCAAGAAGATTCTTTTGGTTCTTCGCTAGAAGGTGGATTGTTTTGACTTTGGTTCTTTTTGAGAAAATTAAACATGCTATCATTACCTTTTGTAAGTGATGAATAATACTGAGAAATAACTATGAACGCCACCGAAACCAACAACCCCTTGCGTCGTATTAAAAGTTTTGTAAAACGAGAAGGTCGGTTTACACCTGCTCAATCGAAGGCTTTGCTCGAAAACTGGTCGTTTTATGGACTTGACTGCCAGCCGGTTGAAATTTGTCCAGAGAAAGTGTTTGATCGCGTTGCTCCATTAATTATTGAAATCGGTTTTGGTATGGGGGTGTCTTTTTTAGAGACTATTGAGAAAAATCCCGAGCATGATTTTATTGGTGTTGAAGTGCATAGACCTGGTGTTGGTGCGTTTTTGCACCAAGCGCAACAAAAGCAAATCGCCAATGTGCGTGTTTATTGTCACGATGCAGTAGAAGTGTTGCGGCAATCAATCCCTGATAATAGCGTTGATAAAGTATGTATTTTCTTTCCTGATCCCTGGCCAAAAAAACGCCACAATAAGCGTCGATTAATTCAATCAGAATTTGTTGAATTAATCGCAAAAAAACTAAAGAAAGGTGGTTGCTTACATTTGGCAACAGACTGGGAGAATTACGCCGAACATATGTTGGCGGTATTACAGGTATCTTCATTAGTCAACACTTCTGAAAGCGGCGATTATGTTTCTCGTCCAGAATCTCGGGTGAGCACTAAATACGAACAACGCGGTGAAAGATTAGGGCATACGGTGCGGGATTTAGTTTTTGTTAAGTAAATGCCAATAATCCATACGAAATTCGCTTGGTTTTTTTATGACGCTGTAGCGTCCATTGGGTGCTCAAATTAAACTCGTGGCGCGCTGCGGTTTCGAAATAAACTAACGTTCCTGGTTTCACGAGCGCGCTAGAAGCCAGCGCCGCCAATGTTTTATTCAGTAAATCCGTATTAAAAGGCGGATCAAGAAAAATAATATCGTACGCTGGGGGAGTTATTTGGGTAAGTCCTTCAGGCATGGAAAGACGAAGTGATTCGCAGTTGTTGGCATTCAGTTCTTGCAAATGATTGCGTAAGTGCGTCAATGTTATAGTGTCTTGGTCGACAAACGTCACATGATTTGCGCCGCGCGACAGTGCCTCTATTCCCAACGCACCACTTCCGGTAAAAGCATCTAAACATCGACTTTCACTGATAATAGGTCGTAGCCAATTAAACAGCGTTTCGCGAATTTGATCCAGCGTTGGTCGAACAGAAGACTCCGCGGGAAAAGATAATTTCCTCCCGCGCCATTTTCCGCCGATGATTCGGATGGTATTCGTTAGCACAAAATTTGCACGCCTTGTTCGCTAGCGCAAATAACAACATCCGCACGACGCTTAGCGAATATACCGTTTTCAACCACGCCCGGTAATTGCTTTATTTTCATTTCGATTGCCAGAGGGTCTGTTAGATCAAGGTTATGCACATCGAGAATAAGATTGCCGCTATCAGTGATAAAATGTTCGCGCCACACAGGATCTCCACCCATTTTAAGCAACTCTCTTGCGACTAATCCTCGCGCCAGGGGTAACACTTCAACGGCGACAGGAAATTTTCCGAGTACATCGACTTGTTTTGAAGTATCTACCATACAAATAAATTCTTTGCTGGCAGTGGCCAATATTTTTTCTTTGGTGAGTGCCCCGCCTCCGCCTTTAATCATACGTTTATGCACATCAATTTCATCTGCGCCATCGATATAAATTGGTAAAGTGCCAACGTAATTTAAATCAACGACTAAAAATCCCAATTGTTTTAATTTCAGCGTGCTTCTCTCTGAGCTGGAAACCACCATATCAATTTGCGATTTTATTGTTGCTAATTGGTCAATAAAAAATTCTACCGTTGACCCCGTGCCAATGCCAATGACACGGTGTTTCTTTGCATAACTTAGCGCAGCTATGGCGGCCTGTTGCTTTAAATTAATCATAAAATGTACCGACTTAAATCTTCATCTGCTGCTAGCGCTTCTAAAGCACGATTCACATAAGCGACGTCAACGTTGACGGTTTCGCCAGAACGATCACAAGCTTCAAAAGAAATTTCTTCTAACAAACGTTCCATGATGGTATGTAAACGACGCGCGCCGATATTTTCTGTGCGTTCATTCACTTGCCAAGCCACTTCTGCTAAACGTTCAATCGCTTTTTTCGCGAATTTCATTGTGACATTTTCTGCTGCTAATAATGCGGTATATTGTCGAATCAATGATCCATTAGGTTCCGTTAAGATTCGCACAAAATCTCCGACAGTTAATGCTTTTAATTCGACACGAATTGGCAAACGTCCTTGTAACTCAGGAATTAAGTCAGAAGGTTTTGCGACGTGAAACGCACCAGAAGTAATAAACAAAATGTAGTCGGTTTTTATGACGCCGTATTTTGTATTCACTGCGCAACCTTCAATTAAAGGCAACAAATCTCTTTGCACCCCTTCTCTGGAAACGTCGCCACCTTGACGTTCAGTGCGGCGTGCCACTTTATCAATTTCATCAATGAATACAATGCCGTTTTGTTCAACGCTCGCAATTGCCTTTTGACGCACACGATCTTCATCGATTAACTTTGCGGCTTCTTCGTCTTGTACTACGCGACGCGCTGCTTTGACGCTCATTTTTCTTGGCTTCAATTTATCTTGACTAATCGATTGAAACATACTTTGCAGTTGGTTGGTCATTTCTTCCATGCCGGGAGGCGCCATGATTTCTACGCCAACACTACTTGCAGAAACTTTGATTTCAATTTCCATGTCATCAAGCTCGCCATCTCGTAAGCGACGACGAAATATTTGTCGCGCTTTACTTTCTTCAGCTGGTACTTCTTCAGTAGGTTCATTTTTAAAATTACCACGCGCAGGCGGTAACAGGCTATCTAAGATTCTTTCTTCTGCGTGCGACTCGGCTTTCGAGCGCACTTTCTGCATTTCACTTTCGCGTGTCATTTTGACCGCCATTTCAGCAAGATCACGAATAATAGAATCGACATCACGCCCAACGTAACCGACTTCGGTGAATTTTGTTGCTTCTACTTTGATAAATGGCGCTTTTGCTAATTTTGCAACGCGACGCGCAATTTCTGTTTTACCTACGCCAGTAGGTCCAATCATCAAAATATTTTTTGGCATAATTTCATCGCGTAAATCTTCTGCAACTTGCATACGTCTCCAACGATTGCGTAATGCAATAGCGACTGCACGTTTAGCATCCGCTTGTCCGATGATGTGCTGATCGAGCTCGTGCACAATTTCTCGTGGCGTCATAGGGATTTCTGTTACTACAATCGGGTCATGAATTTGTGCGTCAATGGCTGTCATAATGATTCGTCTCTTTGATAATTTTAATTAAAATGATAGTTCTTCAATCGTTAAATTACGATTCGTATAAATACAAATATCAGCGGCAATGTTTAATGATTTTTCGACAATACTTCTTGCGCTTAATTTAGTATTGTCCATCAGCGCGCGAGCTGCAGATTGTGCAAACGGTCCGCCCGATCCAATGGCGATTAAGCCATGTTCAGGTTCAATGACATCGCCATTTCCAGTGATAATAAGAGACGCATCTTTATTCGCTACGGCGAGCAGAGCTTCTAGTCGACGTAACATTTTGTCTGTGCGCCAGTCTTTGGCAAGCTCAACAGCGGCGCGCGTTAAATTGCCGTGATGCATCTCAAGCTTAGCTTCGAATCGTTCAAATAAGGTAAATGCATCTGCAGTGCCGCCAGCAAAGCCAGCGATGACTTGATCTTTATACAGGCGACGCACTTTTCGTGCATTGCTTTTCATGACAGTATTACCTAGAGAAACTTGACCGTCCCCTCCAATCACCACATGCTTGTCTTTTCGTACACAGACAATCGTCGTTCCACGATATTGTTCCAAGATCCGCCCCTTTTTTTTAGCAAACTAAGAGGGTATATGGGGGAGGGGTGAGGTTTTTCAAGGCGTTGTTGGCACAGCCGCTTCATCTGTCACTGGCGGTACTTTTGCCGGAGGATCCACATGAAAAATATAACTGGTAACGCTGATTTTTTTGAGATCTTGTTGTCTCGCAACGGCGGCTTCTTTCGTGGCGTAAGGACCCATAATAACAACATACAAGGTTCGGTCAGCTTGGGTCGACTTTCTTTCTGTGATTACCGGGTCCAAACCTAACAATTGTAATCGATCCAGCATGGCGCTAGCGTCGCGCATACTATAATAGACCGCCATTTGTAACCAATAACCGGGCTGTTCTTCTGGGGGTGTATTGTTTAATACTGGATCTGGAACATTAATCTTGGGGAGTAAGGTGTAAAACTCGTATTCCACGGGTTCTTCTTTTGCTTCTACCACCGGTGCTTTTACTTTTTTCGGAGATTTTTTTAAAGAGGTTTCCTCTGCGTCTGAAATAGGCGGAAGAAGCGAGGCAGCGATTTTCTGGTTCAATGGATGGTGGTAGTAGAAATAACCAGCGATGCCGGCGACTATAATCAACAACATGACGATCAAAACAAAAATGCTTCGCATATACGAGCGAGGCGCCGATTTTTTGCGTTTCTTTGGCTGGGTTTTGTATCGTTTTGCGTAGTCTTTTGACATTACATTTTTTCCGGAGCTGAAACACCTAATAAAGCTAAACCATTTCGCAAACATTGCTGCACTGCTAAAATGAGGTTTAATCTAGCATTGCACAAGTTTGCGTCTTCTACAATAAATGGATGTGCATTATAGTAGGCATGAAAATCATTGGCGAGTAATCGTAAGTAATTCGCGAGTGAGTGCGGTTCATGCAGTTTTGCTGCCATAGCGATTGTATCAGGATAACGGCTCAGCTGGCCAATTAATGCTATTTCATGTGGAGTATTGAGTAAAACCAGGTGTAGAGCGCCTTCATCGACAGCATGCACTAAAGATTTCTCAGTCAATTGACGAAAAACGCTGCAAATACGGGCATGTGCATATTGAATATAATAAACCGGATTTTCATTAGACTGGGATTTGGCCAGCTCTAAATCAAAATCCATGTGCTGCTCATTTTTTCGCATTACGTAGAAAAAACGGACGGCATCGTTTCCAACTTCTTCACGCAACTCGCGCAAAGTGACAAATGAGCCACTGCGAGTCGACATTTGTACGCGTTCATCGCCACGATAAAGGATGGCAAATTGTACTAATAAAGCCACAAAATCTTTATCGCCGTGCCCTAAAGCCTTTAGCACGCCTTGTATGCGCGGTACGTATCCATGGTGATCGGCGCCTAAAACGTCAATGACTTGGTTATAACCTCGACGATATTTATTTACATGATAAGCGATATCATTAGCGAAATAAGTGCGATCGCCGTTTTCCTTGATCAGTACGCGATCTTTTTCATCGCCAAAATCAGTTGCTCGGAACCAGACCGCGCCATCGGCTTCATAAATACACGAGCTTGCTTTTAACGCTTCTAGTGCAATTTCAAATGCGCCGCCATCCACCAGGCTTTGTTCAGAGAACCATTCGTCATAAATGACGCCAAATTCCTCTAAATCTTGGCGAATATCCGCTAAAATGTCGTTTTTGGCGATTGCAAAAACTTGCGCATATTTTTCTTTTTCTAATAATTCTTTGGCGTTTTTAATTAAACCATCAATATGGGCATCTTTATCGCCATTTGGTTCACCTTCGTCGGCAGGTACTCCAGCAAAAATATTTACAGCACTGAGATGGAAGCGATCACCATAGTGTTCATAGGTTTTTTTGGCCAAATCAATCACATAATCGCCTTTATAAGCATTGGAGGGGAAATTAAATTTTTCACCACAAAGTTCCAAATAACGTAACCAGGTGCTAGTTGCTAAAATATGCATTTGTCGGCCGGCGTCATTCACGTAGTATTCACGATGCACGTGATGGCCCGTCGCAGCCAAAATATCTGCTACCGCTGCGCCAAATGCCGCTCCGCGACCGTGCCCGACATGCAAAGGCCCCGTAGGGTTTGCAGAGACAAACTCGATATGCACACGCTTTCCAGCCCCCAGATTACTACAGCCAAAACGGTCTTTTTGCGTAATTGCTTGCATAATGACGGCGGTTTGCTGCGCGGGATCCATATAAAAATTAATAAAGCCAGGACCAGCAATTTCCATCTTTAATATTGACGGATGTGAGAGCTGCTCAAGGAATTGTTGTGCCAGCTCACGTGGTTGCAGATTCATGGATTTGGCGAGCACCATTGCGATGTTGCTCGAAAAATCCCCAAATTTCTTATCTTTGGTGTGATCGACTTGAATTTGTTCTGGGTTCAGCGTTATTCCATGATTCGCCGCTAAAGGTGTTGCGGCTTGCTGTAGTAAAGTTTGTAATAATGATTTCATGCCAAGTCATTGTTTTTTCGGAAATTAGAACCATTATCCTAAAAGTGTGTACTAAAAGCCACAACCTATTTGTTTGTTATCAATATATAGCATAAGATATATGTATATATTTGGAGATTTTATTATGTTAGCTGTACGATTGCCAGATGACATTGAGAAGCGACTCAATGCTCTTGCTCAAAAAACCGGCCGCACCAAAACTTATTATGTACGAGAAGCAGTTGTTGATCATATCGATGATCTTGAGGAGACCTATCTTGCGATAGAAAGGTTAGAAAAACCAGCTAAACGCTGGTCATTAGAAGATCTGGAGCAAGAAATTGACCTGGAGAATTGAGTTTGATGATCGTGCAAGAAAAGAGCTTAGAAAGCTTGATAAAAAACTTCAAACCGATATTTTGAATTATTTACGCGAGCGTATTGCAATGGGTAGCGACCCAAGACGTTTTGGCACACCGCTTTCTTATGATAAGCATGGATTATGGCGATATAGGGTCCAGGATATACGCATTATTTGTTGCATTGAAGAAAATGAGTTGCTCATACTTGTTCTAAAAGTAGGTCATCGAAAATCTGTTTATAACTAAGGCTTGTTTGTTATGGCCACTAAAGAATTAGCGCTCTGTCCTATCTTCGACGGTTTACAAGAACTGCTTTCTGGCGAGTATTATTGCCCGTCGTTATCAGCAGAAGAAAAAGTTGTCTACGAGCACGCGAAATCATTTTTACTCAGTTACCGCGGTAGTTTAGACACGTTTAATTCCTATCGTCGTGAAATTGAGCGCTATTTACAATGGTGTCAGTTGATTGCCAATAAATGTGTAACAGAAATCCGTCGTGAAGACTTCGAAAATTTTTTAACATTCTGCCAAGATCCGCCAGAATCATGGATTGCAGTGCGTGTAGAAAAACGCTTTATTATCCAAGAAGGTTTGCGCATGCCGAATCCTGCGTGGAAACCATTCGTCGTAAAAATTACCAAGAGCGCGACCAAAAATGGCTTAAGTCCAAAAAAAGAAAATTACCAATTATCTGAAAAAGCGTTTAAATCATTATTTGCAATTATCAGTAGTTTTTATAATTTTTTAATTCAAGAGGAAGTCACCAGCAGCAATCCTGTATTATTAATTCGACAAAAAAGTCGTTACGTACGCAAACATCAAAGTGCGCCGCCGATTCGACGACTGTCTGAATTACAATGGGGTTATGTGATAGAGACAGCAGAAATCATGGCGAACGAAAATCCACAACATAATCGTACGCTTTTTATGATGAATTTACTTTACGGCATGTATTTGCGAATTTCAGAATTAGCCGCCACTCCACGTTGGACGCCAACGATGGGAGATTTTCACCGCGACTCTGAAGGTCGTTGGTGGTTTTTGACGGTCGGTAAAGGAAATAAAGAGCGAAAAATAACCGTCAGCCCGGTGATGTTACAAGCCTTGAAAAATTATCGGCAATCCCAGGGGTTTTCTTCTTTGCCTTCGCCACAAGAACAAACACCCTTACTTTCAAAGCACAATGATGGAAAATCGATTGTGAGTACGCGCTATATTCGAGAAATGGTGCAAGTCTGTTTTGATCGTGCTGTGGATCGTTTACGCGACGATAGTCAACACGAAGAAGCGGAACAATTGATGGCGGCTACCGTGCATTGGTTACGTCATACTGGAATTTCTGAAGATGTAAAAATTCGTCCACGTGAACACGTGCGCGATGATGCCGGCCATAGCTCTGGCAGCATTACCGATAAATATATCGATGTGGAATTACATAAACGCCATGAATCGGCGAGACAAAAACGCATTAAGCCCGAGTTTTTGAAATAAAAATCAAAAAATCAAGGGGTCAAAATCAAGGGGTCAGATCAACTTGAAAATCAAGGGGTCAGATCAACTTGATTAGAAAAATCAAGTTGATCTGACCCCTTGATTTTCCTTGATTTTTCTTCTTGATTTGCTTCTAAAGTAGATTTATCGGCGAACTAACGGATCCAGCGCCCCAGTCAAATAACGCAAATACATTTGTTCTAAAGAAAGCACTTTGATTTTATCGGCTTGTCCCGCAGATCCAAATTGAGTATACCGTTCCATACAAATTTGTTTCATGGCATCTTTAGAAACTGCTAAATATTTACGTGGATCAAATTCAGCTGGATGTTCGACTAAAAATTTGCGAATTGCACCGGTGCATGCCATGCGTAAATCGGTATCGATATTAATTTTTCGAACGCCGTTTTTAATGCCTTCTTGAATCTCTGCTACAGGCACGCCATACGTTTCTCCCATTGCGCCGCCATTTTCATTGATGATTTTCAACCAATCTTGTGGAACAGAAGACGAGCCGTGCATCACAAGATGTGTATTAGGAATACGTGCGTTAATTGCTTTAATGCGATCAATCGCTAAAATATCCCCTGTTGGCGGACGAGAAAATTTATATGCGCCGTGACTGGTGCCAATGGCGATAGCGAGTGCGTCAACTTTAGTGTGTTGCACAAAATCAGCGGCTTGCTCTGGATCCGTTAACAACTGATCGTGCGATAAAACGCCTTCAGCGCCTGAGCCGTCCTCTTCGCCAGCAGTGCCTGTTTCTAAAGACCCTAAGCAGCCTAATTCACCCTCAACAGAAACGCCGCATGCATGAGCCATCGCAACGGTTTGTTGAGTGACTTCGACATTGTATTCGTAGCTTGATGGCGTTTTCATGTCTGCTTTTAAAGAGCCATCCATCATTACCGAAGAAAAACCAAGTTGAATTGAGCGCTGGCAAACATCCGGTGATGAACCGTGATCTTGGTGCATGCACACGGGAATATGTGGATATTCTTCAATCGCAGCTAACATTAAATGACGCAAAAACGGTGCGCCAGCATATTTTCTTGCGCCTGCAGACGCTTGAATAATCACCGGGCTATTCGTTTCATTGGCGGCTTCCATGACAGCGCGCATTTGTTCTAAATTGTTAACGTTATAAGCGGCTACACCGTAATGATGTTCTGCGGCGTGGTCAAGGAGTTGCCTAAGTGAAATGAGTGCCATGAGTTTTTCCTTTTTTTTGTAAATTTTTTTAAGAATCCAATGCGCCCACTTCAACAATTTTCATTGTATTCGTTTTTCCGTGGATCCCTGCCATATCTCCTTTGGTCAAAATAACTCTGTCGCCTTCTTTTAATAATCCCAAACGTTGCAATGTAGCGACAGCTTCTTTATTGATATCTCTTTTTTCACATTGTGTTGCATCAAAATGTATCGGATAAACGCCGCGATATAATGCTACAACCCTCTCGGTTGTGACGTGTCGACTCAAAGCATAAATAGGCAAATGAGCACGAACGCGTGACATCCATAAAGGGGTTGATCCAGATTCTGTCATTGCAATGATAGCGGTAATATTTAAATGATTGGCGGTATACATCGTCGCACGTGCAATCGCTTCATCGACTTGATGTACGATAGTATCCTCATCGTGTAGGTTGACGGCACCTCCCATATCAGGGTTTTTTTCAACCGTTAATGCAATGCGCACCAAGGTTTCAACGGCTTTATCCGGATATTTTCCAGTCGCTGTTTCTGCGGATAACATCACTGCATCAGTTGCTTCAAGCACCGCATTCGCGACGTCAGAAACTTCTGCACGTGTTGGAACCGGACAGGTAATCATGGATTCTAACATTTGTGTTGCAGTAATAACCGGCTTATTGAGTGCTCGTGCGCGCATGATCATACGCTTTTGTACAGCAGGAACTTCGGCATCACCAATTTCAACGGCTAAATCACCACGCGCAACCATCACACCATCAGAAGCCTTAATAATTTCATCAATAACAGGCACCGCTTCTGCGCGTTCAATTTTCGCAATAATTTTTGCATTACCACCAGCAGCTTTAATTAAAATGCGCGCTTCGAAAATATCCGCGGCTGAACGTGGAAAAGAAACGGCAATATAATCTGCGCCAAGTTTTAACGCCGTTTTTAAATCTTCGCAATCTTTGTCCGTTAATGCTGGAGCAGATAATCCACCGCCTTGACGATTAATCCCTTTGTTATTAGAAAGTTCGCCACCATTAACGACGACGCAGGTAATACGTGGACCTTCGACTTGTTTCACTGTGAAAACAATTTTTCCATCATCGAGTAATAAAGTATCTCCAGGATGAACATCTTGCGGTAATGATTTGTAATCGATACCGACTTGAGATTCATCGCCCATATCATTGCCAAGCTCTGCGTCAAGTATAAACGTTTGGCCATCTTGCAGTTCAACTTTTTTATTTTTAAAGCGTGATACGCGAATTTTTGGACCTTGAAGATCAGCGAGAACAGCCACTTCGGTTTGCATTTCAGCCGCAATTTTACGCACAGCATTGATCCGTTTGGCGTGATCATCGGGAGAACCATGTGAAAAATTGGCGCGAAAAACACTGGCGCCGGCCATCATCACTTTGCGTAACATCGCTTCGTCATCTAAAGAAGGGCCAAGTGTGACAACGATTTTAGTCAATCGGCTCTGTTTTGTATTATGGCGTTTGATGTGTTTGGACTTTGTTATTGTATCGACAGTCATAGAGTTCTCTCTTTTGCGTGTTTTTCAAGGGCAACCACAGCAGGCAGCGCTTCGCCTTCTAAAAAGCTTAGAAATGCGCCTCCTCCAGTGGAAATATAAGAAATTTTTTTGCTGATACCGAAAATATCAATCGCGGCAATGGTATCGCCGCCTCCGGCAATACTGAATGCATGTTGTGTAGTCGTTGCTTCTGCAATCGCTTCTGCAATCGCGCGCGTGCCGTGGCTAAATTGTTCTATTTCAAATGCACCAACTGGGCCATTCCATAATATCGTGCCAGCAGTTTGAATAAAGGTTTTATAAAGCTCTGCCGTTTGTGGACCGATATCCAAAATTTTTTCTTCTTCATCGACTTGGTTAATTTCTTTTATATAACTTTCTGCTTCGGCAGAAAATGCTTCTGCAACAACGACATCTATCGGGAGAGGAATTTTAGCGCCGGTTTTTAAATTGGTTAAACGATCTGCCTCATCAATTAAATCGGGCTCGTATAACGACTTGCCAACATCGTAGCCTTGGGCGGCGAGAAATGTATTCGCAATGCCACCGCCGACAATAAGTACGTCGACTTTTTTAGATAAAGAATCAAGCACTGGAAGCTTGGTTGAAATTTTAGAGCCACCAACAATCGCCACTACGGGATGTTTCGGAGATTCTAGGCCGCGTTTAAGCGCTTCTAGCTCTTGAGCTAATAATGGGCCAGCACAGGAAAGGGGAGCATATTCAATCACGCCGCAGGTCGAGGCTTCTGCACGATGCGCGGTGGCAAAAGCATCCATCACAAAAATATCGCATAAACGTGCAATTTGTTTAGAGAGTTCCGGGTCATTGGCTTTTTCGCCACGGTTGAAACGCACATTTTCACACAAAACTATCTGGCCTGGGGCGACATCCACCCCCGAAAGCCAGTTTTGAACTAAGGGAACTTCCATCCCGAGTAGCTCAGAAAGGCGTGCTGCAATCGGGGCCAGCGAGTGTTCTTCATCAAAAACACCTTCTTCAGGCCGTCCAAGGTGAGAAAGCAACATTACTCTCGCGCCCGCATCCAGAGCGGATTTCAGCGTAGGGATCGCCATGCGAATACGTGTATCACTGGTGATTTGCCCCCGCGATAGGGGAACATTTAAGTCTTCCCGAATCAGTACGCGCTGGTTGCTTAAATCAAGATCATTCATATGAATGATGGGCATAAGGGACCTCTCGCTAGTTAAGTTCGTTACCTGATTGTGCTTAGAAACTACAGAAAATGCAAGGTTGGAAAAATGATACAGCGTAGTATAGCATTTTTTAAATTTATGCTATACTTGAGCATATCATTTTTCAGGGTAACTTATGTCTGACGCCATATTAAAGGCCATTTATGATTGGAACCCCTGGCTACAGGGAGCATTTCCAGAAACATTATTGGGATTTCAGCGAGATTATCAGCTGCTCGATTTACTTGAGCTGCCAGAAATAAAAATTTTAGAGGGCGCGCGACGTACTGGGAAAAGCACGTTAATGTATCAAATTATTGCGAATTTACACGCTCAAGGTAAGCGTGTGTTATATCTTAATTTTGATGATGAAGAATTAGGTAAGCATCTATTAAAGGATATTTATTATATATTTCAAAGCAAAGAACCGATTGACTATTTATTTTTAGATGAGATTCAACAGTGCAGTGAGTGGGTGCATTTTGTACGAAAACTTTACGACACTCGTCAATTGAAACAACTGTGGATCAGTGGCTCTAACTCATCGCTTATTAAAAAAGAGTATAAAACACTTTTAACTGGCAGAAATATAACGCTGGATATTTATCCATTGTCTTTTTCAGAGTATTTGCGGTTTAATCAACAAAACAATGTGTCACTTCCATTGTCATCTATTCAAGAAACCAAAGTGATAGCTTTATTTCAGCGCTATTTAGAATTTGGCGCTTTTCCTGCGGTTGCTTTGCGCCCAGTGTATCAAAAAGAACTTCTTATGAATTATTTCGAAGATGTTCTTTATAAAGACATTATGACGCGCTACGAAGTTAGCGCCGCAAAATTGAAAGAATTGGCAGTTTTTTTATGTAGTCAAAGTGGAAAAGAATTTAGCTATAGAAATATTGCTAATACATTAAAACTTCATGCTAATACGGTAACAGAATATATGTCATATTTTCAGGAGGTTTTTTTATTTCACGAATTATATCGTTTTGATTATTCGCTAAAACAACAATTTATCAATAACAAAAAAATTTATGCGCTTGATGTTGGGTTGGCGGCGGCCAATGCTTTCTTGTTTTCTCATGACAATGGACGCAAGTTAGAAAATTTAGTCTGCAATGAATTGAGGCGTAGAGGGTTAGAAATCTATTTTCATAAAAATAAAAAAGAATGTGACTTTATTGTTAAACAAGAGCTTGAGCTCGTGCAAGCTATTCAAGTGACGTATTCACTTAGTGAAGATACAACGCGTCAGCGAGAAATTGCTGGTTTGTTTGAAGCGTTGGAGCAATATCATCTTAAATCAGGGCTGATATTAACCATGTATGAAGAGGAAGACATCACGCTGGATGAATATAGCATTCGTGTTATACCTGTGTGGAAGTGGATGCTTCAATAATCAAGTATATTGGTGATTTCTTTGTCAATTTAGTGTAACGCTAAAGATAGATCGCCTGATTCTGTTCGCCATATTTGTCGTAAGTTAACGCTTACAGAGCAAAATATTGGCTGTCATAACGCTGTCTTAAGAAAACACAACTAATATAACTCTCATAGGCTATAAGAATAAGAGAGTTATTATGTTGCAGAGACTTATGCAAAACATCGGCAAAAATAAATCAGGTGTTGTACCAGGTGGATATGCAACTGGCGGTGCTGAGGCACCTCCTGGAAACCGTGGTCGAATGAATTTCAGTAGCAATAAAGTGAATTGGGAAACGGTGACTGATGATCTAAAGAGAATTACCGAGTTGCGTGATTTAATCGCGAGCTTAGAAAATATCGAGAAAGTCGCTTCAAAATTAATTTTGGATAACCCAAGATTTTGGGTAGAGCTAGACGATCGCCCAGGGGCTGCTCGATTTTGGAGTTCTAGTGAGGACTATTCTAGCGTTGAGTCATGGTATCTGCAGAGTTTGAATGCGGAATTGTATGAAAATGAGGAAAAAGCGACTTCACTTAAAAAATTCGCTGAGCTTGATAATGATGCGTATAAAGCAATTGCAGCGTCTAGTTTCGCGCAATTAGCACAAGATCCAACAACCGCAAGCACTGCTACAATAGAACAAGGTGAAGACGAAGAGTTCATGTCTCAGATTGAGCTAATAGATAGACCAAGTATGGACTTTGGCGCATGGGCAGGTAGAATTTATCAGCTGTGCGTATTAAAAGATGACGTGTTTGAGCATTATGTATTGCCTGAAGAAAATGCTTACCCTTTTTCTTTACTGCCATTAGAAAAATTTCGCTATTTTCATCGTGAATTAGCCACTATTTGTAGATTATCAGCATCATTGAAGGTCTGGATGGAGCGCCAGACGCCAGAGACAGTTGCAGTGTTAAGTCATGTAAAATGGCTACGGTCTCTAATGCCTTTTGTAGAAGCAGTTAAATTGCTTGCTGCGATAAGCATGCAGCTTAGTGTGATTTTTTTAACGATTAAAAAGAGTTTAGAAGAAGCGCAAAAAATAAAAAGAGAGCTAGCGCCTAATCTTGGAATTCAGTTAATTGTGCATGAAAAAGTGGAGTTAACCATTGAGGAGCTTGAGGGAGTAATTGCCCAAGAAACACAAAAACTAAGCGCAGAGCAAGAAATCATTGCACCTTTGCAGCAGAAAGAAAAAGAAATCTTAGAGGCAATTAAGCTTAAAAAAGAACAAAATCTAGCGCCCCAGAATGAATTAATTTCAGCAATAGCTGACGCCTCTAACGCACAGCGGAAGGGCTACTTAACAGAAGAGCTATATGCGCATATGGCGGCAACAGAAGCTTCTGCGCAGGCTATGGAGGTTTGGGAGGAAGAGTTAAAAAATACAATACCATATCATGCTATTGCTGATTGTCAGAATAAAATTACACAATACCAAGAAATTATTGCAGATTGTCAAGATAGAATTACACTTATCCATACTAGAGAAGAAAATAAGAGAAAAAAAGCTGCTCGAGATGCTGCACATCAGCAAGCAGTGGAAAATGCAGAAGAGACGTGGACTTTATCTTATGATCAAGCAGTAGGTTATCTGACGACATATATGCAGCATGTACAGCCTGAATCAGTACTGCCTGTAGTTGTAGAATGTCCAAGCTCAGATATTATGCTACTACAAGCGGTTTCGCAGCAAGATGAGCTGGATAAACTCATCTTAAAGGAAAGACGGGTCGACGAGGTTAAACGGTTTGAACTAGTAGAGAATAGTGCTGGCACAGCCATTTATGCTGATGCGAGTAAGCAACAATTCAGTCATCTGTTGGTCAGCACAGAGTTGAGTCAATCATCTGCAGTAGGTCGTGATATTTTAGAGGGCTTAGAAGATGTTTCTCAGAGAATTCTTGATAGGTATCGTCCTGAAGTTGGCGCAGATGAACAAATACTGCAACAACTAGAATTTGTCTTGGCGACAGAAGTTGCAGGAGAAATGCAAGACTCTCCTCAAGAAAGAGAAAGTATGTTTTCGTTTGCCGTTCGAAAACCATCAAGCAGTGTTATTACGCGTCCAAAAGTGCTGAGCCCATCCGAAGAGTTGGCGTTACACAGATTGATTCGTGCCACAACTCAAGATCAGCGTTTAAAAAAAATCATTGATGAATGCTATGTCGGTTATAATTTATGTGCTGCTTCACCTGCGATACAGGAGTGGTTGAAAATTCAATATCAACGGCTTTATTTGCATTTTTTTGAAACCATTGTATCAGAAAAAATACCATTTTTTAATTCTGAACAGTTAGAGCAGTTAACTGTGGATAATTGGATGTTGAGCCTTTGTCATGTTATAGAAAAGGTGACTGCAGAATGCGATTTTGAAGGTTTGGCACGGCAGCGCGTTATATCTATCGTCAAAGTATTGCATAAAATGATGGCGCATGTTGAGAGCTTACCTGCATGGGTTGATGGCGATATTTTTGAAAAAATAGATAACTCTGACGATAAAAACTACGCAAAACAATTAACGAATGTTGTCAAAGTTAAATTGGCTTTTTCTTTAGTGCTTGAGTTGCTATGTGAGGTATTAAATCAAGCTGAACATAAAACAGAAGCAGCGTTTCTTTTAGAGATGCAAGCCAAGTTTACGTTAAAATTTTCTATTGAAGGCACAAAAAAGACGGATGTCATTGCTTTGGCGATTTATTTTCTTTCTTTGCATCAGGCGGAGCTATTGCAAGGAACAAATTTTGAAATTACTGATTCTTCTTCAAAACAATCAAGTCCTACAGAAAAAGAAGTTAAAGAAACAAGCAAGTGGAGTCAGCTCAAGAGTGTAGCCACGAAGGCAACAGACTTGCTTTTAAAAAAGAAAGATCTTTCACAAGCAAAGTCAAAGGTTGAGCCAGTATATGTAGATGTTAATGACAGCTTTATTAGTCTGGTCGTTGCGGAACCTGAGGTTATATTGTTATTTGTTAACAAAGAAAAAACATTTATGGGAAATATTTATGAGATTAACAGTTCTGTTCAAGCTAAAGAGCAATTGCTAGGAGAGATTTTTTTAGAAAATCACGCTAAAATAGAAATGCATGAGCTTGACGATGAAGATGGTTATAGAAAAGCGCTGAACGCTGTGCAGAAGAGGCGCGCAACAGATAATTTTCCGGTCGTCGGTGCTGTTGCGGGGGTGACTCGTGGAGATGCCTTGTGGCCTGATGTTTATAAAGCGATGGAGATGTCCGGTGTAGTTGCGGTCGTTTTATGTTCGTTGGTTTTAGAAAACTCTGCTTTAAGTGTGCTAGTTAAAGAAGATCCGGTTAGCGCTAGCTCGTTCAATATTACAGATTGGGTGAAAGAAATCAATGCGTTATGCGATGCACGAGATGGTGCAGTCGGAGAGATTGAAAATAGATTAAATGGAGTGACAGAAGCAGAGGAAAGGAGTTTGGGCAAATTTATTTTTGCGTTTAAACAACTTGCATCGTTTTTGCAGAGCGCTGGCTTGCGAGAGTTTTTACAACAGCAAAACAAGTCAGCGCTAGAGAACTTTGTACAAAGTGTTCAGCGGCTCAATGCGATTGTCATGATGTTGTGTATTATTACATTGGCAGTGAAGCGTGAGCAGGGTCAAGCCCGAGAAATGATAAGGCTCTTATCTGCTTCTAGAAAAATACGCCGTCAATCGGTGATAGAAGATGCGGCTGCATGGTCTGCGTACGCTCGTGGTATTGAGTTTTTTTCAGCATATTTGGCGAAGGCCAATAATATAAAGGCTATTAAGCTGGATAATATAAGTGTCTTGCTGCCGTCTGTTAACACTAATCTTATACAACAATGGATTGAACAATCTCCGGAAATCGCAAGCAATACGATTTTTGTCGAATATTTTCAAAGTATGCTGAAGCTTGAGTTGCGCTTGATGTCAGTCGTGCTGGGCTTCGGTGAATATGGAGCGATAATTAATCTGCGACCTACTGTTCAGCCAAGTATGTATGCTTTACAGGTGCATCCAGAGAGATTGCATCCAGAGGTTACTATAGCGCGCGTTGATGTAAATGTTAAAGAGCGTGAACCGTATTCTCTGTTAAAAGTCGCGGATATCTATGATAACACAGTAGGGCTAGCGGGTAGAATCAAAGTTGAGACCCTGGTTAAGGGCGTCGGTGCGATGGCAGAAAGAGCTCAATTACCATTGGCATATGGAAGGATCTGTTCTAATAGCAGAAAAGATAGTTTCGCATTACAGGGATTTCTGGGTTTATTATATTTTGTGACTATTCAAAATACGAGGCTTAAGACAGTTGATGGCAGCCGTATGGCGCAGTCACTGGCAAAGTTTGCCGCGAATGAATTAGGCATTGATTTACAACAATTTAAAGAGATTTTTGATCGCTGGATCAGGCCGCGAGCATACGATAGCAGCAAACGTGCACAGGGTATGCCTTCTGGACATGAGCGTGAACTTTTTGTGGTGAATTTGGCCTTAACAATGGCAGTAGGGCGCTTACAATCTGCTGAGCCTGCGGTATTAACGAATCATCAGTTACAATTTGCGATTCGCGCGAATGGTTATTTGACCGTATTACATATTCATTCGTTCATAGATAATCTTAAGATGTATAACGGTTTTGATCCATCTCCAGAAGGTGTTTTTTGTATTCTGAATCAGTTTATTCGGCAGTTTTCTGATTTATCTGGGTTAATGCCGCTCTATTTGGCCAACAATTCTTCATCTGCTCTTAGGGGTAATGCTAGCGGTGTTAGTGGTTATCAGTGTATCAAGCTGGCATTTATATTTGTGTTGGTGATGTATAAAGAGATATTTGCAACTTTAAAAGAGATAGGGGCGCATTGTTCTAAGTATGAAAGGCTTGAAGGTTTATTTACACATATTCTTAGGCAATACTTTTTGAGAGATGCTGCGCACGATTCCTTGGCGTATAGCTTGGCGGTTGAGTTTTTTGAAACCAGTGGTTTTTTTGCAAATAGCACGCGTGTTGTTTTGGGCGCCCCTGTTGAAAAACCTGGTTGTTTCAATCGCACTTTGCCAGATTTATCAACGATTACGGCAACAGAAAGAGGATTCGCTACATTAGGCCGCGTGCAAGATGCTGCCACAAGGTCGGTTTTACTTCAGCAGGGTGTGTCTAGCTTCTTTGCTGCTACTGAGGTTGACCCTGAAGAAGCTGTGTTGTTAATGGCGGTAATGAGTTCTCGTTCTTCTAGTCGGTAAAAAAGCTAGATCGGGTTTATTGATGAGCAGCAGCCTGAAAAGACGGGCTGCTGTTGAGCTTTTATATGCCTTCAAAATGTCCCGCAGCAATTTGATGTAAAAGACTTGCAATAAATGTCTGATAAGGCAGGCCTTTATAAGCTGCTTTTCTTTTAAGATGCATGAGATCATGACTTGAAATGCGAATATTAAGACGTGCATTTTTTTTGAAAAAATTTTCTGCTGCTTGTTCGGCTGCTGCCATTTCTTCTTTAAAATTTTTGACTCTTTTTAAAGCACCCTTTTCAAAAGCTTCTAAAATTTCTTGCTCTTCTTCGTCAAGCTTGAGGGATACAGCTTCATTTTTTTTCATCGAGCTTCTCCTGTAAATACTTTTTGGTCGACTTTCTTGTGGGGAAAATAGTTTTCAAGAATATGGTAGAATCATTTTCGTAAACAAACGGTACCGCATAAACATAGTTATCAATGTTAAGAAGGAGAGGGGTTTCAATCGTTATTGTCAAAGCGGATTCCATTGTCATGCATAAATGTGGAAAAATAAATTATCCTTTTGTAGCCGGATTCATAGATGGCGCTCCAACAGCAAAAGAAGCAGGCCCAGCGAAAGCAGCATACATACTTCCTGAACAAGCAGTCACTGAGCTATACACTATTCGAGGATCTCGAGCTTCAGCCCAAAAATCTTCCATGGGAAAACATATTTCATGTGCTAGAGTAGAAACAGAATCTCGTCTGCTATCCAAGCTTGCTCTTCTTGTTGCTATTGATTCAAAAATCGATCTTCGTTTTGGTTTTGCATCAACGGCTTCCGCAACGCTTTCTTGTTTGCTTTCAGAGTCTTCATCGCCATCATCTGAGTCCGACTCATTAAACAGGCGCTCACTGATATGGGTAAACTCCACAATATCCACATTAGTGTTATCGAAAATAACATTGAGTAAATCACTGGGTAATGGCGCGAGTGTTTCCTTGGTTTTTTTGCCATCGAGAATTTGTTGATTTAGCCACTCATTGACCTTAGTCATTTTATCAGGAGAATATGTTGTATCTTCGCTAGTAAGAGGTTTGTTCTGCATTGCTCTTTTTACTCTCAAATAAGATTCTACATACACACTCCAGATAAAAGGGTCGTTAGGATAATGAGTATTGCTTGAATTACATTGGCTGTGTGTTATTAAGTGACTAAGAATGTATTCTAAAAAAGGAACTTTTGCATCTTTTCCAGTAATTAAGTGGCCTTTTGTTGCTCGAGTAAGAAACTTTTTCATACTTCTGCCAACTTGCTTAGTATCACTTTCAGTTTCATTTACGCTTTTATCTTTGCAGATGCGATGCGCGAGAGAGAACGCTGCAAAACGAATATTTTGGTTGAGGACGCGCCTCGCTTCAACTGGCAATGTTTTTATTTGCTTGTGCAATGATCTTGCTTGGTCGTATAGCGTGCGATCGCTAGCTAAGTCAGATTGAGATAGTGCGATTGTCATCTGATGCAAATTATCTGAGTGACGATATCGTAATGCCTGAAAAAATACTTCTGGGTGATACGCAGCCTCAATCCTGGCAATGCTTGGGTCGTTGCCAGCAAGATGCGCAACGGTTTCAGGATGAAAAAAATACTGCAATTGCATTGCTGCTTTTACTTGCGGTAATTGCTTAAACGCTTCGCTCGCATGCTCATAGTAATGTTCAATATGAAAGTCGGGGTGTGTTAATAAAGGCAGAATTGCAGGTTCTAATTCCCTTGCGTAGCCGCCTATCGCTTTTGTTAAGCCAAGGAAGAGTGGGTGAGGCGTGACTTTAGCATTAGCCTCAAATAATTTGTTGATAACATAGCGATCGTTAAATTTAAACAGGTAGCCTAAATATATTTCTCCATTAGATGAAAAGCTGGGATCATTTGGCTGAATGAAATCTAGTCTTTGTATGCAAGGGAGGCTAAAGAGCCAATCGATTGTGGTATTGGAACAGATGCGTTGACCGCTTTCATTTTGTTGCCACGGTAATCCAGTAATAGAGCGGAAAAAATCTTTAGTGTCATTTTGCAAAATATTTTCTAGAGAGACAAACAAAGCGTCGCCATAATTTTTAACAATGCTATCCCATACTCCTGGGATGGTCATGAAGAAAATAAGTTGGCCTATGATGTCTCTAACAGCATTTTTTGTTAAATCTTGTTTAATGAGTTTAATGGTATTTTCTGATCTTCCGGAAATTTCTTTTTCTATATTTAACGCTTTTAGCGCTATGTCAAGATTCCATTTAGATGCTAATTCTGCAGTAGTTTTTGACAGCCATGCGACAGTCTCTGAATTAACTGTCATCATTGAAGCCAGCTTAGAAAATTCTTTTAATAAGTAAGTGTGATTATCTAAGACTTTTTGCGCTGTAAAGAGCAAGTGTTGTGAGTGCGTTGTTAACGCAGGAGCAACAAATAGTTTAAAGAGTTCGCTTGTTTTTTCTGGAAATTGAGCGTTTATGCTATTTATATCTGCGAGCATTTGAGTAATGATTTCTTCTTGATTTTCGGATGCCGCAAGATTTGTTCCAAAAAATACGATATTGAATTCAGGGTAACCCGGGAATGCAGGAGAGTTTTGTAATGTTTCTTTTAACACCTCAAGCTTGATGGTGCCATTAAAACCAAAGTGAAGGAGTGCTAATGTAAGCTCGGGGTTCTGTAATGCAATCAAATGAGACACGACCCTTCTCAGGTTATCTTTGGCATTTTTTGCTATCCATGAAACAGCGTCAGATAAAATTGGAGTTATTTGTCCAAGAGAAGGATCGTTAAACACTTCTTTGGGGTAATCTGGATCAGCAAGCAGTACCGCCCATGTTGCCGTTTTTTCTTCCAAATGTTCTAAAGCCAAAATGGCAGGTACAATTTTTTTGATGAATAAATCATGAGTAATTTTTTGATTTTGGCTTCTAAGGAAATAATAGGCGTTTATTTTTTTTGTATCAGAGTTGGTTGTATCACTTAGTCTATTCTGTACTAGCGCAAATAATAAATCATTGTTTGATGTTGTGATATCGCATTTGTCACAGAGTAAAGCGAGTCGTACCCAGTCAGCTTCATCTAAAAATGGTAGAATGTTAAGTATGCCTGTTGTTTGTATCTCAATAGGGGTGGGTGGTGTTTCGCGTTCATAGAGTGCTTTGAGCAGATTTTTGCTTGGCTTGTAACCCTGAACTTCGGTGAGAGGACTGGCCGCAAAAAATGTGTTTAACTCATCGGATAGTTTATAGCGCGAGTCGGGTGAGGTAATGCATAATTTTGCGAACATGGTGCTGGCCTTTTGTTATTGGTCTGTAGGTTTTCGTTTTTATTAATCAAACTTTTCGTATCCCCTACAAATTTAATGGCAACCAAACGAAGTGTCATTCCTGCAAAGGCAGGAACCTAGTTTTATCAATGAGTTAAAAATGCTGACTAGGCCCCAGCCTGCGCTGGGGTGACACCCGCCCTGGTTTATGTAGCGGATACAACTTTTCTGTATAACTTATGGCCATAAAGAATAGCAGTTGTATTAATAATGTCAAGAGCTGAATGATTTTAATGCAAATTTTAGTGTTTCAGTCAGAGTCTTCGCATTTGAGTCCAAAAAACCACTCCTCTAATTCCTGTACTATATTTTTCTGTTCCGCGTCCAGTGTTGCATCCACTTTAAGTTTTTGAATTTCATCAAGCGCCTGCGCCAAACTCAATTTTTGCTTTCCTTTGTAATCAATAATTTTTTCTGGATGTTCTTTAAGTTTTTTCCAATAAGTTGCTAATTCTTCACGCTGCTCTTCAGAAAGTAAATCTGCATCAACACGTCCCAAAGCATGAATGGCTAATGTCTTTAATAGGGGGTGAGATATTCTATCAATTACTGCGGATTTTTTTGAATTCTCCGCGCGATGAAATTGTTGCGATTGTTGTTGCTGTTCGTTATTCCAGAAGCCTTGTTCATACAGCGCGGCTTCAGGTGCGATATTAGGGTGTTTGGGGTAAGTATAATCACAATAATATTGCGTGATTACTTGCAGAATTTCGGGGTTATTCTCTAACCATTGAATATTTTTTTTGAGTATTTCTCTTTTTTCTTCAGTAAGCTTCTGGAGATATTTTGCTGTTGGAGGCAACAGAAATCCTGGTTCAGCTAGCTTTTTGTTGATGACCCAGTTATGTTGAACAAAATCATTTAATGTTGAGTGGGACAAATTTTCAGTATCTAATCGTAGCCAGCAAGATTGATTTTTGAAATGATAATGCGTGCCCAGGTTTAATACTGGTGCACAGAAATTCAGTGATGCCCCAAAGACTCCGTCGACAAGAATGGCGTGTTTTTTTCCTAAAATATTCGGTAATTTTTGAATTCGTTCACTATCCTTTTCTTTGTCAAAATATCCAATAGCATATTGCCAGGTGTCCTTGTGTTGCATAAAATTTTTGGCCAGCGCGATAGTGGCTTCAACATCGACAATAGCCGTGTGCGCGACACCAGTCACAAGTTTATTAAGTTCGTTGATTGCATCGAGTTTTAAACTTATTTTGTCATTGCGTATTGGCCAAGAAAATATGCTGGGATGAAATAAATAATAAAGCGCGGTAATCGGATAAATGTCTGCGCGACCACAGCTGTTCGCATATTGATGCGTATAAGGCGTGAGCAAATTGCGATAAAAACTAAAACGTAAAAACTCATCATCAAACCCCAGGGTGTTATAACCCAGGCTGATGGTGCCCGGAGTATTCATTAATGCATGAATACGCTGTATAACCGTTAATTCAGCTTCGCCTTGTTGCCAAGCGGTAAGCGTGGTGCGATGAATGGTCATTGCAGTTGGGCTAGGGATAATGTCTGAATTCGGGCGGATCATCCATTCATATCGTTCGAGTTCATTCAAACTGAGATCAGTGCGAATTGCAGAAAATTGAATGATTTGATCAAAGGCGGGGTTAAGCCCGGAAGTTTCAATGTCATAAAAAAGAAAAGTTTTTGTCATGCACCGTTTCCGCAAAAATCTGTAGCCTTATTTTAGCGTTTTATGGTTTTATAGCAATCTTTAGCAGGAATAATTATGTCCTAAAAAAAGACAACAGATTCTTTCGGCTTTATTACAAAAAGTTTTCACTGGACAAGCATTTCAGCTTCATGGGATATTAGCTGTTGCACTCATTATGTTATTATCTTTGCATGTAGCGGCAGCGCTTTTTCACCACTTTGTGTTGAGGTATAATGTATTAGTACGCATGTTGCCTGGGCGAAATAAAATAAATTAATTAGGAATAAAGGAGTTATTCATGTCTGTAAAAAATACAGTAAAAGCTATTTTTGATTTAATAGAAAAAGAACAGATTCAATTTCTCGATTTAAGATTCTCTGATCTTCGCGGCAAAGAACATCATATTTCTTTACCGATTGCACGAGTCAACGAGGCGTTATTCACCGATGGTAAAGTATTCGATGGCTCATCGATAGAAGGTTGGGCATCCATTGATAAATCCGATATGGTTTTAAAACCAATTATTGATAGTGTGGTCATTGATCCATTTTTTGAATCTAAAACATTGATTGTTCGTTGCGATGTTTTCGAGCCGCAAACCATGTTGCCGTACAATCGTGACCCGCGTGCTGTAGCATTGCGTGCAGAGGAATATCTGAAGAAAACAGGGATCGCTGATGTTGCGTACATGGGCCATGAAGTCGAATTTTTTATTTTTGATGATGTGCGTTGGTCAGTGGATATGCGGAATGTTTCTTATAAGATTGATTCGGAAGAGGGCGCGTGGAATACCAATACTGTGATAGAGCAAGGCAATATGGGATATCGCCCTGCCGTTAAGGGAGGATATTTCCCCGTGCCACCAATCGATTCAGCGCACGACTTGCGTTCAGAAATGTGTTTGATGTTGGAGCGAATGGGTTTGATTCCAGAGGTGCATCATCATGAAGTGGCGACCGCCGGTCAAAATGAAATTGTCACACGCTATTCTTCATTGACAAAAAAATGTGATGAAGCACAAACCTTTAAATATTGTATTCGTAATGTTGCTCTAAGTTATGGCAAAACAGTGACTTTTATGCCCAAACCTTTAGTGGGAGATAATGGCAGTGCAATGCACACCCATCAATCTCTGGCAAAAGACGGTAAAAATTTATTCTCTGGTGATGCTTATGCGGGATTATCAGAATTAGCAATTTATTATATTGGTGGAATTTTAAAACATGCACGGGCATTGAATGCTTTGACTAATCCAACGACAAATAGCTATAAACGTTTGGTGCCAGGTTACGAAGCGCCAGTGAAGTTGGCATATTCCGCGAGTAATCGTTCTGCAGCGATTCGAATTCCTTTTGTGACCCAAGCGGTTGAAAAGCGCATTGAAGTGCGTTTTCCTGATCCACTCGCGAATCCCTATTTAGCGTTTTCTGCGATGATGATGGCGGGATTAGATGGTATTAAGAATAAAATTCACCCAGGTGAAGCTCTGGATAAAGATTTGTATCATCTTTCTAAAGAAGATGCTGGTCGAGTGCCTGACATGTGCGGCTCTTTACGTGAGGCAATTGATGCATTAAAGGCGGATTCTGCTTTTCTATTGGAGGGTGGCGTGTTTACGCCTGAGATTCTTGAGGCGTATATTGAGTTGAAAGAACAAGAAATTTCACGCTTGAATATGACCACGCATCCGGTGGAGTTTGATATGTACTATAGTCTGTAAAATTGATGTAGGGGCAATTCCTTGTGATTGCCCATTCAAATCCATTCTGTCTCATTTTTTTATTTTGTATTTTCCTATTGCATTTTGTTTATTTATTACCTATATTATGTGCCTAACAAAAACAATAAGAATAAATAATGAACAAAACAAATCTTTCTTTGGTCTCTGTGTTTTTTACCACTTTAGCTTTATCTAGTACTTTGTGGGCAAAAGAACAAGTCTATATTTTCACGGATATTGGTACCTCAGCGAATACAGATTACAGCTTTACCTCAGCAAGTAGTCCGTTAATCTCCAATGAAATCAATTACGTATCCTATCGCTTTGGGGCTGGTTACAGCACGCCAGTGAGTCAACATTTCAGTCTGGGTGGTGAAATAGCGTACAATTACTATGGAGATGAAACGTACCATTATCTCAATCTTGATCAAGCCGAAATTAGTTTTTCGTCCACCGATGTGCTATTCGTTACTGCATTACATTTGAATTCGGAATGGGAGACTCATGTAAAATTTGGAGCGGCTTATGAAGAAGTAGTTGCCACTGAAAGTTACTTTGGCGGTAATGTAACCACAAAAGAGTGGGTACCTGAAGCGGTTGCAGGTATGAGTTATCATTTTAATGAACATTTTTCAGTACATGGTGACTTTTCATACCTCATGGGCTGGGTCAGCGGATTAAACGATATGCCTGATATTACTGTCGGATGGTTGGGGTTGAGTTATGCCTTTTAATTGACTATTCTAGCGCGTCGCTTTTAGAATGGTTTTATAAAATGAAAAGAAGATTATCGGTTGTTTTACTGGGTTTATGCGGATGTTTTGGCGCCGCACCTGTATTTGCTACTGATTTGGTGGAAGCGTATAACGATGCTTTAAAAAGCGATCCTACGTATTTAGCCGCAAAAAGTACTTACCAGGCCGCACTTCAAGATACGCCGATTAGTCGATCAGTATTATTGCCGCAAATTTCATTGGGCGGCAGTAATAATGGTTCGTTATTTTTAAGTAAAGCCAAAGATTCAGGCGCGGCTCAGACTAACAATACCACGACCAGTAAAGGCTACGGTGTGGCCTTATCGTTAACTCAGCCAATTTTTGACTTTACTGCAATAGAAGAATTTCGTGCCGCTCAGGATACAGTGAAAAGTGCCGCGGCGACCTATTATGCAGCGTTGCAAACTTTAATGGTGACTGTATCAACCAATTATTTTGCAGTTTTAGAAGCGCAAGAAAACTTGCGTTATGCGGACGCCAATGTCGCTGCGAATAAGAGTTCCTTAGATCAAGCACAGCAACAATATCGCGTGGGCACGAATACATTGACTGATGTTTACACGGCGCAAGCGGCATATTCTACCGCAGTTTCAGGGCAAGTAGCGGCAGAAAATTCCTTGCAAGATGCGATTGAGACGTTACGCGCGGTGACGGGAAAAAAATACCAAACATTTTCTTCGCTTAATGAGAAGCTTCCGTTGGTTTCACCTGATCCGAAAGATGTTAATGATTGGGTAAAAGTTGCGGTTGAAAATAATCCTAGTTTGAAAGCGGCTCATTATACTGCGATGGCAGCAATGAAAACGGTGAGTGCGCAGTGGGGCGGCCATTTGCCTACAGTGAATTTTTCAGCGTCATATGGAACAAACTACCAATATCAATCTTCTGATATTGCTTCTGACGAGGGCTCTTCTCGAACCAATACCGGCACAGTTGGTTTAGACGTGAGTTTGCCTATATTTGAAGGCGGATTAGTAACAGCGCAAACCAAACAAGCAGAATATAATTATGAAACGGCAATCAATAATCTTGAATTAGAGCATCGAACTGTCGAAAAAAACACGCGAATTGATTATTTAAATGTTTTAGCTGCTATTAGTACGGTACAAGCAGATGAGATTTCAGTGAAATCTAATATAACCGCATTAAAAGGTTTGGAGGCAGGCTATCGTGTAGGAACGCAAACAATGATTGATGTGTTGAATCAACAAAGTTTATTGTTCCAATCCGAGCAAGCTTATGCGACTGATCGATATGGCTATGTGACCAGTTTGATTAGTCTTAAAAACGACACAGGCGTACTCGGGTTGAATGATTTAGAAGCGATTAATGATTGGTTAGGTGCAGAGCCCACATCAGAAAAAACTGAGCAACCTTCTGGATTACAAGTATTGAGAAACAACTATCGTTCAAAAACAAAGACTGCAGATGTAAGTCAGGAAGCAACCTGAAAAATCTGACATGCAGGAGTTACAGTGAAGCAACTCGTTATCTTATCTGTTATTTTAACATTATTGACATCATGTTCGTCCGTTACTGTGCCGCAAGTAGGCGCTACTGTTCCTTGTCAAATTCAATCAGTTGAACAAGTGGAGCAGGCCGTGATTGCGGGCCTCGCTGCGCAAAACTGGCAAGTCATTTCCTCTTCTTCTCATATTGTTGAAGCACGTAAAACGCAGGCTCAAATGAATGCGATGGTTCATATCGCGTATGGATATCGAGGGTTTAGCATTGAATATTTCGATAGCACCAATATGAATTATGATATTGGAAGTGACACGATAGGTTTAACTTATGAGAAATGGGTTTATCGCTTAATGCATGCGATTGAAAAAACCTTAAAGCAAGAGGTTGCACAAAGTCCTCCAGTGAAATGTTACGGCGAAGATACGCCAAGATGATTTTTTAAAAAGTTCATTGTATACTCCTTTTCGCCCAGCCCTTTCATAAAAAAATAGACACACAACTTGTGTCTATAAAATTCATTTCAAATATTAACTTAATAAATTATATCTGTATCTTGCGATTGAAGCCGCAAGATGATAACAAAAATAAAATCGAGAATTATCATGAATCAATTAGCTATCGTTTACACTCGCGCCAGTGTTGGCATTGATGCGCCACTGGTGACGGTTGAAGTCCATATTACCTACGGCATGGTAAATTTCTTTATTGTTGGCTTGCCAGAAACCGCGGTGAAAGAAAGTCGTGATCGAATTCGCAGTGCATTAATTAGTAATCATTTTGAATTGCCGTCGCGGCGTATTACAGTCAATCTTGCTCCGGCAGATTTACCTAAAGAAGGTGGTCGATTTGATTTGCCGATTGCATTAGGTATTTTGTTAGCATCGCAACAAATTCATGTGCCCAATATTCATGAATATGAATTTGCTGGTGAATTAGGTTTGACAGGCGAATTAAGAAAAATTCGTGGCGCATTACCGATTGCGATTAAAACTAAAGAGGCAAAACGTATTTTAGTCTTGCCTCAAGAAAACGCCGCTGAAATTTCTTTAGTGGATAACCAGCATTATGTGGCGCAGCATCTTTCAGAAGTGTGCGAGGGGTTAAAAAATCCAGATTTATTTAAAAAAACGAATACCAATATACAATACAAAGAAGTTCCATTTTCAATAGACTGGAGTGATATTAAAGGTCAATTGCATGCAAAACGTGCATTACTCATTGCGGCAGCTGGTGGTCATCATGTGTTATTGAAAGGACCGCCAGGCACTGGAAAAACGATGCTAGCCGAACGCTTAGCCACAGTGTTACCAGCGTCCACTGAAAAAGAACGTTTAGAAATTGGTTGCTTGCGATCATTGTATTATCAAGATGACCCGCAAGGATGGTGGAATCGACCCTTTCGTAGCCCGCATCACAATGCATCTACTCCAGCCTTGGTCGGTGGCGGCAATCCACCAAAGCCGGGTGAAATATCGTTGGCGCATAATGGTGTATTGTTTTTAGATGAATTACCCGAGTTTCAGCGCGGTGTTCTGGAGGCACTTCGACAACCATTGGAGTCAGGCTCGGTGACTATTTCTCGAGCGAAGCAACAGCTTACTTTCCCAGCAAAATTTCAATTAGTCGCAGCAATGAACCCTTGCCCGTGTGGTTATTATGGAGATTTGGATCATACCTGTCGCTGTTCACCACAGCAAATCACACGTTATCAAAATAAATTATCAGGGCCGTTACTGGATCGCATTGATTTGCATGTCGATGTGCCCCGAGTGGCTTATCACGATCTTAAAAAAAATGATATTCACGCAGCGACTTCTCTTGAGCTGCGCGTAAAAATTGCAGACGTGCATGCAAAACAATATCAGCGCCAAGGTCAGCTTAATGCACGCTTGTCTTCAAAAGCATTAGAGCAATATGGTGAGCTCTCTGTGCAAGACGAACAGTTTTTTCTATCTGCATGTGAGCGATTAAAATTATCGATGCGATCGGCGAAAAAAATACTCAAAATTGCACGCACGATTGCTGATATTGAGGAGAAAGTGGATATACAAAAGGAGCACATCATGGAAGCATTGAGTTTTAGAGGGTGTTGAACTAAAATCGATTCTATATTTCATTGAGAAATTTTAAACATGGCAATTCTTCCTATTTTATCGTATCCCCATCCACATTTGCGTAAAAAAGCTAAACCTGTAGAGGTTTTTGATGCCAGTCTTGCTCAATTAATCGAAGATTTATTTGAGACTATGTATGCGGATGGAGGGGTCGGCTTAGCCGCTACTCAAACAGATATTCATTGGCGTGTCCTCACAGTTGATCCAATGGAAAACAATGAGCGCCAACCTTTTTACCTAGTGAATCCAGAAGTTATTGAAAGAGAAGGTACGATGCTGTCTCCAGAAGGATGCTTATCAGTCCCAGGCGCCTATGATAAAATAACGCGATCACAGCGGATTAAAGTGCGTGCAGTGGATAAGCATGGTAAAGCGTTTGAAATTGATGAATCCGGTTATCGCGCGGCGATTATTCAACATGAAATAGATCATTTGGATGGAAAATTATTTATTGATTACTTATCTTCAATGAAGCGCGAGCGTGTTAGAAAGCATATTGCAGAACTCAGCCAAGAGAAAAAAGCCTAATGCGAATTATTTTTGCTGGCACTCCTGAAATTGCGACGATTCCTCTGCAAGCGCTAATTGATTCTCAGCATCAAATCGTTGCGGTTTACACACAGCCAGATCGACCAGCTGGCCGCGGAAAAAAATTGTTACCAAGCGCTGTAAAAGCATTAGCGTTGCAACATCATTTGCCTATCGAACAACCAGAAAATTTTAAGCTCGAAGAAGACCGTGAGCAATTAAAATCGTATCAAGCTGATATTATGGTGGTGATGGCGTATGGACTATTACTACCTGTGTCAGTTCTAGAGGCGCCGAAATTTGGCTGTATTAATATTCATGTATCACTATTGCCACGTTGGCGTGGGGCTGCGCCAGTGCAACATGCGATTCTCGCTGGCGACACAGAAACTGGTGTGACCATTATGCAAATGGATAAAGGTTTAGATACGGGTGCAATACTCAATCAGCAACGCTGCGAAATTACAGCAACAGATACGAGTCAAACTATTTATGATTGTTTAGAAAAAATTTCTTGTGAATTGCTATTAAAAACTTTGAGCGATATTGAAAAAGGTACTGTGAATCTTGTCACGCAAAATAATCTATACGCCACTTATGCGCATAAAATTGAAAAGCAACATGCAAAAATTGCTTGGACAGAAACCAGTGAAGTCATCGATAAAAAAGTGCGCGCATATTTTCCTGCGCCCGTCGCTTTTTTTGAATGGAAAAGTGATTTAGTAAGAATTTGGCAAGGATATCCTGTTAAAAGCGCGAGTGAAAAATTACCCGGAAGCGTGATTGAGTTTAACAAGCAAGGCGTCACCATAAAAACGAGTGATGGCGCATATTGTATTACGCGCTTGCAGTTTCCCGGAAAAAATCCATTAAGTGCGCATGAGATGTTTAATGCCTATAAATCTAAATTTTAGGCTCGATCATTGAGTAAATACGCCATTTTAAACATTACAGATTTTACATTATGAACTCAAGAGCCCAAATAGCCAAAATTTTCGCCGATATTTTAGTCAAAGGCAGCACCTTGGATGATGCTCTGGTGTATTATCAAGCAACGGATGACTCGTTTGTCAAAGCCCATTGCTATGGATTGTGTCGTTGGTTTTATCGATTGAATGCTATTGCAAAAATATTATTGAGCAAGCCGTTAAAAGATAAAGATGCTGATATTTATGCCTTGATTTTATTGGGCTTACATCAGATTTATTTTAGTACGATGAAGCCTTATGCAGTCGTTACAGAAACCGTCGATGCCGTTTTAGAGTTGGAAAAACCGTGGGCAAAAGGATTGGTGAATGCTTGTTTGCGGCGTACATTGCGTGAAAAAGAAGCGTTATTGGAAAATATCCAACAAGATGAAATGGCGTTTTATTCTCATTCAAGATGGATGATTGAGCATCTTAAAATTTCCTGGCCAGGATATTGGCAAACTATTTTAGAAGCCAACAATCAGCAAGCGCCGATGACATTACGTGTCAATCAAAAGCGTTTAGAAGATCCTATAACACAGTTTTTGCACTCTTGTAGGGGCGAGTGGCGTTCGCCCTCTTGTGTGTATTTAGCCTCAGCTATGCCGGTTCATGATATTCTGGGTTTCAAAGAAGGCATTATTTCTATTCAAGATCAGGCCTCACAATACGTCGCGCCGTTATTACAACTTTCCCCTGATGATTATGTGTTAGACGCTTGCTCAGCGCCGGGCGGAAAAACAGGACACTTATTAGAGACTGAACCAAAAATTCATCTGACCGCATTGGATATCAGTGAAAAACGTTTGCAAAAAGTGAAGCAAAATTTAGAAAGATTAAAACTCGATTCAGAAGTAACCTTAATTGCCAGCGATGCTTGCCAAACAGAAGCTTGGTTTCAAGGGAATTTATTCGATAAAATTTTAATTGACGCACCTTGTTCTGGAACAGGCGTTATTCGACGACATCCTGATATTAAATTATTGCGTCGTAAAAGCGATCTGCAAAGCTTCGCAGGGCAACAAAGAAAATTATTAAAATCATTGTGGCCATTACTAAGTATGGGTGGAAAACTTTTGTATACCACTTGTTCGGTGATGCCAGAAGAAAACGAATATGTGATAGAAGAATTTTTAGCAACACATTCTGACGCGCAAGTGCAAGAAATTCAACTTCCCATCGGTATGGCGCAACAACATGGCTGGCAGTGTTTTCCTCAAATCAATGGACATGATGGGTTTTATTACTGCTTATTAACAAAAATATCAGGTTTATGATTCACATTATTGGATTCATAAACTATAATTCATAAAACATGAATTATAGGCATTGAAGTATGAGCGAAGACCTGTTTCCATCGAAATTAGCCCTTGGCGCTCAGTTTTGTAACCGAGTTATCGAAAGAAAAGCGCTGGCGGATAATATTGCCAAAGCCCGGCATACGGTGTTGGTTTCTCCGCGGCGTTATGGAAAATCGAGTCTGGCCCATCAAGTCATGAGTGAATTAAAACTCCCTTTCGCCTCTATTGATCTATTTTTAGCCTATGACGATAAAACCGTCACCCAGCGCTTGCTGGGTGGAATATCGCGGGCTGTTTCTGAGATTCTTCCCCCCGGTGAAAAAGCATTTAAAAAAGTTCAGGCACTGTTTAGTAAATTTAAGATTTCCTTGGGATTAGGCCTGTTTCAGATTGAGCTCATGCAGGATGCTGGGGATCTTGATGCCGTCGATCAAATCTATAGTGCGCTAACTGCTTTAGCCGATCTTGCGTCCCAAGAAAAAAAGAAAATTATTATTTATATTGATGAATTTCAAGATATTACGTCGGCTAAGAGTGCGAAATCGATTCAAGGCGCTATACGTCATGTGGCACAAGAAACCAGTGCATTAGTTTTTCTTTTTTCAGGCAGCAATCGACATTTATTAGTAGAAATGTTTGATGATAAATCGATGCCGCTGTATATGTTATGTGACAAATTGTATTTAGAGCGTATGCATTCGGCAGATTATCGTCCGCACCTGCAATCACTTGCTGATAAAATGTGGAAGAAAAAACTATCCGAGCCTGTTTTTAATAAATTGATGTCGCTCACGGAACTGCACCCTTTCTATGTGAATTTGTTGTGTCACACGTTTTGGAAAGGTGCATTTCCAGGTGTGAAAGAAGTGGAGCAGTGTTGGCATCAATGTATGGAAGAAGAGTCGCGCCGCATTCGCGCTGAAATTGAAAAGCTAACGCGTAATCAACAAGATTTATTAAAGGCATTAGCGCTTTGTTCCACAGAAGAGCCGACAGGACAAGCTTTTTCTGCTCGTTCAGGACTATCGGTATCCAGTTTGCATCAAGCATTTAAAGTATTGTCAGATCAAGATGTTATTTTTCGAGTGAAGCAAGAAGATGAATGTGTACCGTTTCTTCAAAAAAATCATGCACGGATTTTGGATCCATTGATGGCGTATTATCTAAAGCAATATGCTTAATTTAAGTTTTTCCGTAACTGCTCACGCCCCAGCGGGGCGTCGTCCCGCGGCTCCGACTGCGGGGTCCAGTTCCGAGTTATTTCTTTGTTAAATAGATTCTCCTGGAAATCAAGGGGTCGGGAAATCAAGGGGTCAGATCAACTTGATTTTGCGGGAAATCAAGGAATCAAGGGGTCAGATCAACTTGATTTTGGAAAATTCTCTGTACACGACAAAATTTATAGTTGAAATGTAACTCGCTGATAAATAATTAAAAACATATAATCTCGATTGTCGAGAAGGAGGTTATATGGAACATATCAGCGAGTTACGAGAGAGT
>JAIXPZ010000069.1 GCA_027486005.1 Legionellales bacterium | reverse complement strand
CATTATTGTTAAGTGAAGAGTCTTATAAAAAATCAGCGTAAGTTGTTTTTCGAATAAGGTAAAATATAATTAGTCACTGAATTGCGAGGACAAAATCAATATGATGATTAAATAGGTAAAGCCAGCGTTTTTAGAACCTGATAGAAATCGTGGCTTTTATAAAATAGCCGACCAACTGATAAGGAAAAAACGCGCGGATTTCATTAGGGCACCAGAGAGTTATTTTTTACTTCTGAGATGCCGGATATATGTGTGCAATCTCTACCATTTATTTATCATCATAGAAAAATTGGTCTTGACAATACGGCGAGCCCATATGTGCGTTTTCTAGGATAAGTTGACGCAGCTTGCTTTGCTTTCTTAATTACCGTTTCTTCTGCGCTACCCAATCGAGTGACTTGATTTGTAAAGGTTCCAAATTGATCGGTATCATAGTCATCGGGCACATATAGGTTAGCACCGAAAGCTGTTTCAAAAGGCTCTCTAATCGCCTCTTCTTTTTTATGCTTAGTGCCTAAAATAATATTGATATGCTCATACATTGCCTAACTCTATTTTTTGCCAATCTAAATTTCTCATCATGCGGTAGCGTTGATTATCTTCTGGATCGATACAGATAAGGTGAATCCACGCGTTAGACACAAGATTCCCTAGCGTAGGATGCGTTTTAATAATCACTGCGATGCGGTGCCGAGGGGCCATGATAATCGATGATAATCGTAACGCTTGGTGATACGCTGCTTTATCAGTTAATAAAAGAGATTGAACAGGCAGGCCTGTCATTAAATCACTCGCGTTCCCCTGCATAATGCCAATTTTACCGGTGATATTCTGAGTAATTTTACTTCCGCTGCCATAAGCAATTGTATTCAGCAATGAAAAAAGATACTGACTATTAATCCACTGTCCGACAACCATGGGGCCTAATAAGATTGATTCTAAGATAGAGCCATCGCCATCTTTTTCCCAATCATAAGAATTTAAAAATGATCGTCCTTCTAAATTAGCATCTTTTGTCAATGCGCGAGGTGCAACAATAAAACTTGCATTCCGAGCAAGTCCCCATTCGGGTCGTGTTTCTGCCCAGTCAGCGCTTTTACTTATGCTGTTTTGTGCTGACAAATTACGTGTCGCCTCATCAAATAAATGCTGAATATCATGATTTATGCTCTCACATAATGACAATGTGTTCGTGGTCGTGTCATGCAAAGCTGCCAAAAAGATTGTTGTATCAGGAATAACAATGCCTTCTTTGGTAAGATATTCGCGAACGAGTGGCTTATTGAGAATGGTCGCCATAATGCGTGCATTTTTATCACCAGAACGACCACCGCAAGCACCACAATCTAACGAAGAGCCGTAAGCGTTGTTTTCAGTGCTGCTCTTATGGCCGCAAAGAACAATTATTTCAGAAAAATTTTCCGTCAAACCCATCATCGCTAATAGATTTTTAGCATAAAGACACTGAGTATCAATAGTTACGGCATCATTGATTGATAGCGTTGATGGTGATTCTGTATCTGAAAAATTAATAAATTTATTTTTCAATGCCGTTGTTTTTGTAGGCAGTATTGTGCGAAAAAGCATAGAAATTCCACTCAATAAACCTAAAGTCTCTGCTAAAGCAAATGACGTTGTAAACGTATATTTTAGTGCTTGATATAATTTTTTCACGCCTTGTACGATACGGATGTGCCTGGCATGAAAAGACTCTACGATTGTATGATTTGATTTTAGCAAAACTGGACACGAATCGTAGCATTCGGTAGATGTGGTATTTTTAATCCTGATCGGAATGCAAAAAAATCCTGCGACACCAAATGTTTCATAGCAACCCTTATTTTCAATCTTACTTCTAACTGGTTCTGAACGAACATCAATACAAAACGCGAATTGTATTTTTGGTTTTTTTTCTTTTCTATCTTCCATAGAGTGCTGCAGTTTACCTAGAATATCTTGCTGATAATGCAATTCTAAGCTCTGCATCGCAGTTATACGATCTTGAGAAATTTTTTCTGTTTTTATCGTTTCATGCCACGCCAACAATGTTCTTGCATTAGGCCATAAAAGATACGTAATAATGATACGCACTGCCAAATAATCGGTCTTGAGCGTCGACAGGCGATTATCATTAGTTTCCCAATCCGCTTTATATTTCGCAAAGCTGGCCCATCCTGGTAAGCTTGTCAAAAGCAGCGTTAGGAATTGTTCTTTTTCTTTAGGCTGAATCTGCAAGTTCACTAAACATGTCTCTATGACACTCTCCGAGCATATAGAAAGGTTTTTCAGGAAATTTTTGTTTACCCTGTTTTTTTGATGCAGCTGACTATCATGTCTCGCCAGTTCTCGCCAGGATTGATAAAGCCCGCGTTCACGATACGGCATAGTGATCGTGGCTTGACCCTCATCAAAAAACGCTTGGAACCATTTGATCGATTCAGTGTTAATCCGCTGCATTTCAACAGGAAAATTTGATTGTTCAAAATAGGCAATGCCGTGATTCATTGCTTCCTCAAAGGGCATCGTTTCAAATCCCTGCAGCGGATTTACAGCAATGATATTTTTTAGCGGCCAACAAGGCGCGATCTTTTCCCATGCCTGAAGGATTAATGATTTTGTGTTGAGATGGTTTGTCATGTTAAATCCTTAGAAGCGATAATCATTACGGTTTGTGGTAATACTTTTCGAATGTGGCTGACTCGCATTGAGCGCTCTCACATAGAAAACTGCTTTAATTCGCTCGATAAGATTGCCAGTTGGTAAGTGATGATTGGCTAGCATGGCGACCCAGCTTATTGTTAATAAACTGAAACCGACTATATGAAAAATATTAATTCGTTGTGGGGCCATTAAATTAAGCGGGGAAACCATCGCTTCAATTAAACGAACACTGATCCCATACAATAGGCCCGCCATCCCCGTAAGAAAAAAGGTGCTAATAGTATTTTTCCACGAGAACTGATGCAGGATTGTTAGTGAAAATTGCGTGCAGGCAATAAACGCAATGCCTATCAGAAATAATATGGTGTTTTTTGAGTACCAAGGTAGACCGCTTGCCCAGGAAAATAAATAGCTGCCTATCAGCCCAAAAAAAACAGATACGATAAAAGACCGCCAATCTCTAGATGACCGTGCATCAGAAATTATCGGTTTTATTGAACCGCTTGACCCAAGGAATAGATTCGCCTTGAACAAGCCGTGCCAGCACAAATGGGCTACAGCCGCTGGAAACAACCCTAAACCACATTGAGCAATCATAAACCCCATTTGGCTCACCGTAGAACAAGCGAGCATACGCTTGATATCATTCTGCATTAACTTCCATAGTGCTCCAATAAGGGCCGTGCCCACACCGAACATAAAAATAATGGTTAATAGTGACGTATGAGGCAAATAGAGAGGCGCGAAGCGAATCAGAAGAAAGCCGCCGCCATTCACTAGGCCTGCGTGCATCAGCGCAGATACTGGGGTTGGCGAATTAATAGAGCTGATTAACCATCGGTGGAATGGCCAAATAGCTGACTGACACATCGCAGAGACCAACATCAGCGATAGCGCCACTAGAGTCAATACATTATCAGTCTTAACTAGATGTAATGCTTCCTGAATAGTAGTACTTCCCGTCATCCAATATAACAACCAAAATGCAACTGCTAGGCAAAGAAATCCAAGAGTAAAAAATCGTAATGCATAGAGACCAGCAAAAGCAGATGCAGCCCACTGTTTTTTATGCACCATAAGCCGCGCTAGCAATAGATTGCTCAGGCCCCAGGCAGGCAGCATCAGCAAAAAATGATTCGCAGTGACCATCAATAATAAGCAACTAATAAGGCCTATAAGTAACGCCATAAAAAAATAATAATTGGCGTCTCCCTTCATGTATCGACGAGAGAATATGCTGATAACAAGCCCCACAAAGGATACTAGCGCAATCATCACCCCTGATAGTGCATCGATATAGAATACGGAACTAGCGAGTAACACAGGCATCCCCTTTGTAAAAATCAATTGCGCGTAGGGTATAGCCACGCTTATAATTAGTAAAATTAATATTTATTATTATAAAAAGTAGAAATTCTTATGGTCATTGATAGTGCTGCGATCCAGTGTTTTGTTGCGGTTGTCGATACAAACAGCATCACAAAAGCGGCATTACAAGTGTGCCGCACACAATCAGCGGTTAGTCAACAAATCGCTAAACTAGAAGGAATTCTCAATAAGCCGTTGTTTTTTCGAGGAAAACCCCTTGTCCTCACCCAGGATGGTGAGATATTTTTAAGCTACGCGCGAAAAATTCTTGCCTTGCATCATGAGGTCAGGGATAGATTCAAAGAGCCTGAATTAGAAGGCGAAATTCGTTTCGGTCTACCCGAAGATTTTGCGAGTGTTTATCTTTCAGAGGTCTTGATTGAGTTTTCTCGAATCCACCCGCGCGTATTTCTCAATATCGAATGTGATTTAACGCTTAATTTATTCGAACGATTTAAACGTGGTGATTTCGATTTAGTATTAGTGAAAATGAATCGTCCAGAAGACTTTCCTAACGGCGTGGATATCTTTTCTGAAAAACTGGAATGGGTTGGTCAAAAAAATATTGCTGAAACAGCAGAAAAACCTCTGCCATTGGTTTTGTCGCCAAAGCCCTGCGTCTATCGCTCTAGAGCCATTAATGCATTAGAAGCGGCAGGTATTTCATGGCGATCGGTCTTCTCAAGCCCAAGTTATGCCGGAACAATTGCAGCTGTCAAAGCGGGGCTTGGCATTACCGCGCTTCCGCGCGCAATGATCCCTGCTAATTTGAACGTGCTGACACGGCCATGGCTTCCGGCGCTGAGTGACACACATACGTGTCTTCTAAAACACGAAAAAGGTGGCGCAGCACTTCAATCTTTTGAGAAGTTTGTGCTTGATAAATTAGCTCAGAAGCATTAATTAAGAAGCCAAATCGCATAATTCAATACCGCAGCGAAACTCACCCAAAGAAAATAGGGCATCAACAACCATGCAATGTTTCTCGCTTTCATCATTGCGATAACAATTAGAAAAAACAAGCTGATCCACAGGCCTAAAATATCCAGCAGCGCCCAAGAAACATTTTCACCCACAAAAAAAATAAATGACCAAGCAAAATTAAACGCTAGCTGAAGAATAAATAGAGAAAAAAGAATGGGGAGCTTTTTTCGATGCTGCCAAAGAAAGCCGCCGGCAATACCAATCGTCACATAAAGCAGAGTCCATACTGGACCAAAAATCCAACTGGGCGGGCTAAAAGATGGTTGATTGAGCGTTTGATACCATCCAGCAATATGGCTAGCCGATACCCATCCTGAAAAACCAGAAATGACCAGGCAGATTAATACCCAAACTATACACGATAGAAATAATGGAGTGCGCATAAAAATCCTTATGGTGAAATATTTTTTATCATCGTTGCGACACCATGAGACCACTGATCATCGCTGTTCAAGCAAGGAATTAATGTCAACGATTCTCCGCCTAAAGCGAGCCATTGTTCTTTGGCTCGTATACCGATTTCTTCCAGTGTTTCCAAGCAATCCGCGGTAAATGCTGGGCAAGCGACCGCTAATTTTCTAATGCCCTTCGCATATAGCTCAGGAAGAACTTCATCAGTATAGGGTTTTATCCATGGAATTCTGCCTAAACGTGACTGAAATGCTGTTGTATATTGGTCATTGCTTAATGATAATTGTTCTGCCAACAATCTAGAAGTTGCGTAACATTGCGCGCGGTAGCAAAAATAATTATTTTTAGTCACCAGCGGGCATGCATCGACTCGTTTGCAAGGTGATGTACAGGCGCTTTTATCTAAGTGCCTTTCTGGTAAGCCATGATAACTAAAGAGTAAAAACGTTTCTGGGTCAGTCATGTAACCCTTGATAATCTTAGCCAGTGGCGTAATAAATTCTTCGCGAGCATAAAATTGATCTATCACCCTGATGCTGGGGAGGTTCCACTGTTTCGCTAGCTCAATCAGTGTTTTTGCGATGGCTGATCCTGTTGCTGCTGAGGAGTATTGCGGAAAAAGCGGCAGAACAATAATTTCTTTACAAGAACTTAATTCTTTAAGAGCGCTGGCAATCGAAGGATTTCCATAACGCATTGCTGCTTTGACCTGGTAGCCTCTGCCAAGAATTTCGCCTACTTTATTCGCCAAAGCGTGTGTATGCAGACGCAGTGGTGAGCCTTCTTGTTGCCAAATTTCCTCATAAGCTTTAGCCGCTTTAAATGGGCGGAACGGCAGAATTGCGCCATAGACCAGCAAATAGCGAAAGAATGCTGGTAGATCGATGACTCTCGGATCAAGCAAAAATTCACGCAGATAGCGTCGAATGCTGGATACTTTCGTATCATCCGGTGTGCCCAAATTAATTAACAGAACGCCAATAGTGGACTCATTGACACAGTTATTCATTTTTATCTTTTCCAAAATGCTTAAGGCGCTGCGAAAGAAGTCAGAGTATGATAGCAGTGTAAGAGTCTGTTTTACAGGAAGAAGCGCTGTGAAAATTGCTCCTTCTCAACTAAAGGATGTTCGGCTCATCTTCGTTGTTTCGACTATTCGGTCTTTAGCTGCAGAACAGTCATATGAAACGTAGACAAGACGGTTACATTATGCATTGAATCTAGATTTAATGATTGCGAATGAAAAACAGCATTTATTGGGTAAAATATAAATAATAAGTGTAATTTTGAACAATTTGTAAACTGGGGGGCTGCCCTGCATGGTGTCGACCATCGTTAGGTATTATTCTTGGAGATCATTATGAAAAAAAATATAAAAGAAAAGTCACAGCTCTTGCAGCAAATGTTAAATATTAAATTTCCTATCATTCAGGCGCCCATGGCGGGCGGTGCAACAACGCCTGAATTTGTGGCAGCCACTTCTAATCAAGGTTGTTTAGGTTCAATAGGCGCCGGTTATTTGTCACCTGATCAACTTTTATCGCATATTAAAAAAACAAAAATATTAACCTCGTGTGCTTTTTCGATCAATTTGTTTGTGCCGCAGCAAAAGGAGATTGACCCAAAAAAAATACTCAATATGCAGTTAAGATTAAATAAATTCCGTGAGAAATTACGAATACCTTTAAAAAATAGCTATGAGCCTATCGAAAATCAGCACCAGAAATTTCAACAACAAATTGAAATTATTTTATTGAGTAATGTGCCAATTTTGAGCTTTACTTTTGGAATACCGCAAAAAAACGTGATACAAGCGCTTAAAGATAAAGGGTTGATTCTTATTGGAACCGCCAACAATATCCGTGAAGGAAAAATGCTTGAGGCAGCAGGATTTCACGCTATTGTTGCACAAGGATACGAAGCGGGAGGGCATCGTGGTAATTTTTCTTGCAAGCCAGAAAACGCTATGTTGGGATTGATGGCATTTGTTCCGCAATTAGTCGATGCGGTGCATATCCCAGTCATAGCAGCTGGCGGGATTATGGATGGCAGAGGGGTTGTCGCCAGTCTTGCTTTAGGCGCTTCTGCGGCCCAGATTGGAACAGCGCTATTAACTTGCGAAGAAAGTGGGATTTCAGCAGCGTACAAACAAGCTTTACTTTCCTCACGTGGTGAACAGACACAATTTACTGCAGCATTTTCCGGAAAAATAGCGAGAGGTATTGAAAATGAGTTTATGCGTGAATTAAGAGACTGTTGTGATAATCCAGGTTATCCTGTACAACATTACCTGACAGCGGACATTCGTCAGGCCGCAGCAGCGCAAGGTTGTGCTGATTTACTTTCTTTATGGGCTGGTCAAGGTGTTGGAGGAAAATATCAAGCGCAGGAGTCAGTACAAAAGAAAATCTCTGAGATTGTGCAAGAAATGAAGGGCATCTTTAAAACCTGGTGCAAACAATGAAGGGGGCAAATTCTGTGTGAAATGATATAGCCATCTTTTATTCCTTTAACCTATTTTCAGCAGTTAAAAGCTACCAGTGTCTTATATGGCGCGAGTCCATTGTAAGATCCTACGCAAGCAAGGAATTATATTAGCGTATGTTGACATTTTATAATCAAAATTTACGTATCCGCTACATAAACCAAGCCGAGTGATAATCATTAGAAGGCCCCCTCTCTGACACAATAAACTTCGTGTGCAAATCAAAGAAGAGGAGCCTGAAATGAAATTGTATTGCGGAATAGATTTACATTCAAATAATAGTTACGTTGTTTTATTGAATGAGGAAGATAAGGTGATTTATCAAAAGCGTTTAACCGTAAGCGTTCGGCCAAGCACATCTTTTGAAATAATTTTATTTTGCGTAACTGCTCATGCCCCAAAGGGGCGTCGTCCCGCGGCTCCGGCTGCGGGATCCAGTTCCGAGTTATTTCTTTGTTAAATAAATTCTCCTGCAAGCGCCATTTGAATTGCAATTAACGGATTAAATCCTTTATTCGCCATTGTTTGTAAATAACTGGATATT
>JAIXPZ010000010.1 GCA_027486005.1 Legionellales bacterium | reverse complement strand
CTGCGTATTCCGGTCAAACTGACCCCCTGTTCCGGCAAATTGACCCCTTAGTGTTTAGGGGTTGCTTGGGGTGGTCAAAGAACGTTTTGTAAAGGTAGTTTTTACTTTCTTCGAGAGTCTCCTTTGAGTTCTATTCTGTGTGCTTTTGAGGTTAACCTGTCTAAGATTGCGTCGCTGATGGTGGGTTCTCCGATGAGGTCATACCAGAGGGTTGAGGGTACTTGTGCTGCTATGAGTGTTGATTTTAACCCATGTCTATCTTCAATAATTTCTAACAGATCTAATCGATTTGTATCGTCGAGTTTTTGCAGGCCAAAGTCATCGAGGATGAGCAGCTCAGTTTTGGCTATCTGATTGACAATTTTACGGTGTGTTCCGTCTAAGCGAGCCATTTTCAGGTTGTAAAACAGTTTCTGGGAGTTGTAGTACATCACTTTATAGCCGTTGGTGCAAGCTTGTTGGCCTAAAGCGGTGGCAAGGTAGCTCTTGCCAACGCCTGTAGGACCGCTTATGAGTAGGTTTTCGCCTTTTGTTATCCAGTTGCAGGTAGCAAGAGCCGCCAGCTGGGTGGCGTCGAGGTTGCGCTTGGGGTCAGGTTTTACACTTTCCAACATCGCATGATATCGGAACTTTGCTTGCTGTGTGAGTCGCTCTATCTTTCGATTGTAGCGTTCGTCGTACTCCTGCTGAACCAGTAGCTCAATGATTTGTTCGCTGCTGAGATTGGTGCTTTGCCGTGTGTTGAGCAGGTTTTCTAAGGCTTCGGCCATGCCGTGAAGGCGTAGCGTCTTGAGCCTTTCAAGGGTTTGTGAATAACTCATATTGGGTTGGGTTTACGGGTTTGTTAAAGGCTTCTGGGCCTCTTGTGTTGATGTGGTGGCCTGTTTTACTGGCTTCCTCCGGCTTGTGAGTAGCACTGGGGTCAAAGTGCTTGTTCTTACAAAGGCTTGCGATGTAAGTGTAGCTTACTTTTTCTACGCTCATGGCATGGTGGCAGCAGGCTTGAAGGCGTTGATGACCATAGCTGTTGGCTAAGGCCAGAATACCGTTACAGGTTTTATAGTTTTGTTCCGGATAGCTTCCTCGATTCAGAACTAATTGAATGGTTTGGAGTATTTCATGTCCCATTTTGCTGGCTCGTTCAAGTAGTTTTTCGGGATTCAAGCCTTCGAGGTAGGCGCGATGAGAAGAGGGCATGTGGTCTGCTTGAGTGTGGTAGCGCGCCCCTGTGATGGTATGGGTGGCTACACATTCCCCTTGATGATAAATCTTAACCAGCTTATCGCTCATCACAACATCTACCTTTTGACCGGTGAACCGGTGAGGAACACTATAATGTTGCTTTTTCTTCCCTATATAAATGTGTCCGTTACTGCTAACGGTAAAGCGATAACGCTGGAAATTAGGGTAAGGCTCCAGACTTACGGGAGGCATTACGGGTTTCTCATCTCGATTAAACAAGCTATTACGACTTTCTCCATACGCTTTCATTTCCCGCTCGTTGAGCAATTCGCACTGCTCTTGAAGAGCCTGATTAAGGGCTTCGATGCTGTGAAAGACCTCCTTGCGTAAACGGCTATAAATGCTCTGATATGCGATGTTGACGCTTCCTTCTACCTTGGCCTTGTCCCTGGGTTTGCGCACCCGAGCAGGCAGAACAGTGATGCCGTAATAATTGGCCCATTCTAAAAGTTGAGTGTTCAGCACAGGCTCGTATAGATTGCTTTTAGTGACCGCACTCTTGAGATTATCACTCACCATCACCTTGGGACAGCCCCCCAAAAGTTGTAGGCCTTTCGTTAATCCGGCGATAAAATCTCCTATCTTCTGACTTGGTACCGCTACAACTATCGTTTTGTTGCTGTATGCGAGCGTCATTACGAGTATTTCAACGGGGGTCAATTTGCCGGAATCTGGGTCAGTAAGCTTTAAACGGTCTCCGGCAAAGTCAACCATCCACTTTTCACCAGGCACGTGGTGCTGAACCATACGAACCTCAGTGGAACGCTCATACTGCTGAAGGTGAAAGCAAAACTGCGAGTACTTATATGCGATACGATTACTTTTAAACTCTTCTTCCCAAAGCACATAACGCGTTAAGTGCTTGTGCTTATTAAGCTCCATTAAATATCGATCTGCATTCAAAACAAACTCAGCGTACCGCTCCCTAGCACTTTTATGCTCTTGAGTAAAAGCCTTTTCAAGCTCCAAAGGCTCCTTAATCAAAGCTTCTTCAAGCGTTTGCTCCGACTCATTAAAGCGCTTCAAATAGGCTTTAATCGTGTTCTTGCTCATCTTCAAGGTACGAGCAATCACCTTAATAGGCATCTGTAACTCAAAGTGAAGCCTAAGCACCTGTTTAATATCATTCATGTCTTTTCTAAGGTTTGCCATCGTTCGTTCATTTAACCAAAGCAAGCAAACCATAAAAACACAAAAAATGGGGGTCAATTTGCCGGAATGAGCGAATTGAAATCAATCCAACCATGGGGGTCAATTTACCGGAATGGAGTGTCCCATATAGGGGTCAATTTGCCGGAATGAGCGAATCGAAATCAATCCAACCATGGGGGTCAATTTACCGGAATGGAGTGTCCCATATAGG
>JAIXPZ010000081.1 GCA_027486005.1 Legionellales bacterium | reverse complement strand
CGTCACCCCGCCTTTATCAGACTTCAAAAGGTCAAGAATAATTTTAATCAGTGTCGTTTTTCCTGCGCCGTTCAATCCAATCAGACCGAAAATTTCTTTCTCTTTTAGGTCAAAGGAAATATCATTTAGCACCGATTGTTTGCCAAATTTTTTATAAATATTGTTAATGATCAAAGGAGATTTAGTCATATTATTGCCCTATATTCTGTTTGTTGGGGGGAGGGGTATTGTTTTTTAAGCCATTGATCAGGCCTGCGTTCTTCGCGGCTTCTGCGGCAGCAAACCTCGGAATATTAGTGTCTCCAGTGATAGGTTGCTCCAAGGAGCCAACGCTAGCGGTTGGGCTCTCTGATGTTTTAGGTGTTTCAAGCATTGCTGGGGGCCAGAAAAACTGATGCGCTATGTCTGGGTTACGGAAGGGTAGTCCTTCACGAATCTGCATATCGAATGCATAAAACGATTGGTTGGAACGTAAGCGTACACGCAAACGACCATCATCTCCTATCCATACCGCACTTTCTTGTTTGCTGAGTGTTGGGTCATTTTCTGGCTTGGTGCTATTTTCAAAACGCGCTTTCATCTCATCGCCATTTTCTGGCTGCCATGCAAGTGTAATAGCTTGATTGGTCACATTGACTACTTCAACTTCCATGTCATCGCTCAATGTTAGCTTGTCAGGTCCAAGTTTTTTGCCACTCACCCATGCACTCCATTGACTCGCATTTTCAAATATAAATGAGCTTACAAAGAAAACCGGAGAAGCCCGTTTTGGTTTAACCTCTGTCTCGGTAAGTATATCTTGAATCGGGTCATCTTTTGGCAAAAGATCCTTAAGTAGATCTGAGTCTCCGCCATTTTTTAATGCTACCAGAATTTTCTGCACCATCTGTACATCTTCGGTGCGAAAGAAGATTGATTGATGCATGGGTTTGAATTTTGTATTGCCCAATTGTAAAAGCCAGGGTTCAGCCTTGAGTGCAGGTTTTTCTTCTGACGCCGTAGGGGCCATTAGTTTGCTTGTGATATCATTTAATGCCGCTGTTTCGGGTTTGCTCTCTGCTTCAGTGGCTGGCTCTTTTTTTGCCACTCGTGCCAGCAATTCCTGCTCAAGAGACGCAGGATTCTGTGCATATGATGAGCCTACTATTGCTACGCATAGAATAAATGACGTTAAGAGTTTTATCATGGCTCAACCCCTGCTGGTGTCGGTGTTGAGCCGCCTTCAGCCTCTTGATTATTCGCAGCAGGGTCTTTCTTCTCCTCCAATCCAATCCACTGGAAATCAATGACACTTTTTACGCATACAGGCTTAGCGCCTTGTGCAATCGCAACAAATGTTCCCTTATCTAAGGCACAGCTACGTTCAATTTTAAAGTTGTTGATATTAGCAAAGCCATTGGTTTTTGAGCGTATTTTCTCAAGCAATTCCCATACATGCGTGTCCAATAAGCCTTCAATCTCAAGTTTTACATTTGACTGCATGGCTTGATGCTTGCGCAATTCAATTTGCACTCCATCGATTGGCTTGATTTCTACCGGTTCAATATTTGCCTTGAGAGAGCTTAAGAATAAGTCTTTTTGCCACTCTTCTAGCTTTTTTAGAAGGTCTTCGCGTTTTAATGAATAGATTTCTTCTGGATTATTGAGCTGAATTTTTTTGTAGCTAACCATCGCATGTTCAGCAGATTGCAAATCACCAGTAATCTGATCGCGATTTGAATCAAGACCATTTTTTTCATTCTTTAATTTTTGCAAATCTTCGGCGCTGGTACTGTTATACCAATATGCTGATCCTGCGATAGCAAGCATTAGTAAGGCTGTGCCACCAAAGGTTATGGCATCCACTAAACATTTGCGTTTCAGGCGAGCAAGACGTTCCATCTATGGCTCTCCCATCGGGTTCATGCCATCTGCAGGGGCAGTTTTGGGTGCAGTAAATTTCACTTCCACAGGAATATTATCTGTTTTATCAATAGTGTTGTCAGCAGCGCTCCCAAAGCCTGTTTGCAATGCCTCGTTGTCACGCAAAAAAGAAGGCACACCATTCATTGTGACATCATATTCTTTTATTTGTGTTTCAATGTCGCGCAGTACATTTTTGGCGCGCGTTTTATAAGCATCTGTGGTTTCTTCTGGTAAACGGGGGATATTTATTTTTGTCGTGATAGAAATCGTTTCTTTTACGCTGCCACTATTCTCGTCACGTAGGGATGAACGCGCCCAGTCATAACTATCAATGGTAATATGCCCGCCTCCCGTAACTAAAAAATCTACCATAAATGTCTCTGGCGAGTAATCTACTTTGCTGGCAAGAGCTTCATAGGTTTTTGAAACATCTAGTATTTTGTCTAATGTTTTGGGATAAACTTCAATTTTCTTTTGTAAATCTTCCACTTCTGCTTTTGCTGCAGCATGTTGACGTTTTATGGAACTAATTTCTTCCATGGCTTTAATAGCATCTAGCCCTGCATATCCTGTATAACCAATACCAATAATACCAGCAAGCACTGCGAATCCCCGTAGGCCTGCTTTCAGAGCAACTAATTGAGCAATTTTGTTACCTAGTTTCGTATTAAACTTAAGACGCCGTTTTTTGCGAAGAATAAAACTGCTCGCCATCAGAATATCACCGTAATGATCTTCCGGCATGGCAATGCCGCTGTGCCCGATCGCCTCAGCAGTTTCATATGGCGTTAAAATATACACTTTCTGCGCAGGAATATGCTTGGCTTCAATACTTTTACGAATATCTTGCGAGCAGATGATAATGGTTTGTAATTTAGGGTTATCTTCTAACCCTACACGCTTCAGATATTCCACCGTATTGAGCATTTCCTGCTCCATACTTCCGGCAATGACAGCGGGCTCAGAATCGTTGAGTGGTTGTGCCATCCGTGTAAAAACAAGATTGCCATCTCGCAAAACAATTTGTCTAAAACCGCCCACTTTGTGATGGCTAACAAGAAACTGCCACTGTGAGCCATCACTATTCACCTCAGTACGTTCATAGGCAGGGGAAGCGTCTTTCAATGCCTCAGCCAGATGCTTGAGGTATAGCTCGCCTTCAATCGGGCTCAGATATAGACCGCTGAAAGGATTATCATGTGAAAGGCATAAATTCATCCACGCCTTAAAAGCATCAGATTGCTGAACAACCACCAATAAAAAAAGCCAGTCTTTTCGGCCAGTTTTTTCTCGCCCAATTGGTAGTGCGCCTGTCATTTCCTCATTCGGAAAGTCACGTTGAATACGACGTTTCACGATGTTGTTGAGGCTGATTTTTGCTACTGGCGGGAAGGTATGACGTGAGTAAGACTGATCCAAACTATCCAGTAAAACAGTAATAGGGGCTTTGGGATCACTCTTGAGTAGAGCTGACATATTTTCTATATTATCAGGGGAAGGTGAGTAAACGCGTTTAGCCACTGCTGCCCCATCCATATAAACAAGAATGGCACCTTCATCTCCAACAAAAAGTACAAATTGTTTTTTGCCTTTTGCAGGTTTTTTTATTTTTTGTACTCCAATTCCTGCTCGCAAACGTGCGGATGCTGGCTTCTCTTTTGCAGGAGAAGGAGACGCAGCAGTAGCAGAAGGGCGACGGATTTGGAATGCCATTACAAACCTAGAAATTCATTTTGCTGAAAGATTGATACAGTGGACCAAACACTGAAGAAATAACCCAGAAAATTAAAAGCCCCATAACAGCTGTCAGTGTTGGTTGCACAAGGCCAACAACTCGCTCTACGCCATCATTCACTTCGCGGTCGTAAAAGTAAGTGATATTTTCCAGTGCATCTCCAATATTTCCGCTGTCTTCACCCACCTTAAACATACGTACCACCAGATTTGGGAACTGGCTGGAAAGACGTAAAGAGTTAGTGAGTGATGTACCATCGGTAACACTTCGGCGCACCATGACCATTGACTCGCGCAGTACGCGATTGGTTAGGACATTCTTCGCGGAATCGAGTGCCTCAAGGATATCAATGCCGCTATTATACATAATGGCAAAAAAGTGTGTAAAGCGTGACATGTTAATTTTACGCGCAATATTACCAAAGACAGGCGCTCGCAATAGCCAATCATCGCATTTGTAGGCAAAGGATTCTGAGGTGCGATAGATGGTTGTTAGAATAATAAATGTAATCACTGGAAATCCAAAAATCACATACCAATAATCGACCATGAAATTTGATGTCGCAATCAGAGCACGTGTATGAATAGGAATCTCAAAGCCTTGTGAGGTAATAAACTTAATGAGTTTGGGCACTACAAACACCATTAAAATAGTAATTACAGCAGACATGACTACCAGCAAAACAATAGGATAAGTTGCGGCCTTTTTAACTTTGCGTTGTAGCTCACTATTCCATTTCATATGGTCGGCTAGCTGCTTATAGGCCTCGGTTAAATCCCCGGTTTTTTCACCAGCACGAATCAGGCCTACAAAAATTTCGTTGAAAACTTTGGGATAATTAGCCAGTGCATTTGAATATGTTTCCCCAGTTTTAATGGACTCATACACACCCGCTAAAATATCTTTTAATTTTGGTGATTCAGTCGAGTCGCGTACGTCTGCAATAGCGTCTAGCAAAGGCACACCCGCACGATTAAGCTGTTCAAGATGTAAACAAAGAATAATCATATCCTTCATTTTTACTTTGCTAAGAGCGCCAGCTTTTTTGGATTTTACTTCCTTATAACTTAATAACTCAAGCCCAAGTTGTTTGAGTCGGGCTTCTAAATCCAGCTCATTCTCTGCAGCAATCTGACCACGAATTTGGCGTGCGCTGTCATTCATCGCTCTATAGTTATAGGTAATCATAAAAGTTTTCCTCTGCCTATAATCGTTCGGTCAAATCGATGGTGTTAATGAGTTCATTCAAGGCAATTTCGCCATTAATCACTTTATCGAAACCATCTTGCATCATAGGAATAAAGCCATTGTCCAGAGCATGCTCCTGAATGGTTTTACGCGTAGCGCTATTTGCAATCAATTCGTCCAACCCTTCATCAACCCTCAGAATTTCGATAATTGCTGTACGGCCCTTATAGCCCTTATGGTTGCAATGTTCACATCCAACCGGCTCATAAATCATTGGTGGCTCTTCTGCAGGGAAGCCCAAGATACGCGCTTCGTCTGGTGTGGCTTGGCGCTGACGGCGGCAATGGGGGCATAGTTTGCGTGCCAAGCGTTGCGCTAAACTGCAAATTAATGCGCCTGCCAACATATGAGG
>JAIXPZ010000018.1 GCA_027486005.1 Legionellales bacterium | reverse complement strand
TTAATTTACGGTATGAAGATTTAATGGAAAAACCCAGTGCGCTGTGGACCTTATTATTATTTTGTGGCTATCTCACGGTAGAGAGTAAAACGTCAGAGGGTATTCTCTGGTCGTGCCAGCTAAAGATACCCAATCGAGAAGTGCTTGCGCAATATACGGGCATCTTCAAGGAATGGTTTAAAGAAACACTGGGTCATCGCTATACATCGTTGCTGACAAGTTTAACCGCCGGTGATGTGGAGCTCTTTACGAAATCGCTCGGGAATTATCTCATGCATTCATTGAGTGTTCGTGATGTCCACGGCGCGCTCTCAGAAAACTTCTATCATGGCTTTGTCGCCGGATTAATTGGCAGTATTCGTGATACCCACTGGGTGAGTTCCAATGGAGAAAGTGGTCGAGGATTTTATGATGTGATGCTTATTCCCAAAAACGTGACACAATCGTTAGCGATTATTATTGAATTTAAGCAAACTAAAAAAATGGACGCATTGCAACGCAATGCAGAAAAAGCCCTAATGCAAATCAACACCACGCACTATGATGCTGTGTTGACGGGTGAGCGGTATTCGCATATTCAACGTGTCGTCATGATTGGCTTAGCTTTTTGTGAAAAAGCCGTCATCGCCGCTCATCAAATCAAAGATCTTAAAACCGACCAACCATCGATGGTGGTGTTAACAAAAACCTATCATCATCCTGCGTATGAGAAAGAGAGTGACGATGATTAGATCAAGTCACCCGTACTTATGCATACTAACATCTAACACAACCGATGGATCGTTCTCCAACACCGTTAAACCAGGCACTTCAATTAATTCATGCTTGCCATAACGTTGCCACACTTTTTCAGCTTGTGCACGTGAAAGCGGTTTACTTAAAATCCCCTGCATTTCCGCTGCACTACAAAAGGCCTGCACATCCATCGCGCCATGGCCCGTGAGCGCAATAATCGGCGTTTTTATTTTAGTGTTTAACATCTGTTCTTTCGCGCGGATCGCGAGAGACGTTTGATAGCCATTCATCACCGGCAAACCAATATCCATGTAAACCACGCTATGCTTCTCTGGTGCAAACATCTCCACCGCCTCTTCACCCGAACCCGCGATATCCACCGCGAAACCAGCATCATTGAGTAACATTTTAGTAACTACCTGAATAAGAGCGCTATCTTCCACGAGCAAAATTCTCGGCGCATCCGCTGCGAGCCTTGTTTCGTCTGTGAAAGAGCCGCCAAAATTGGCCGGCGCGATTATGGGTGGTGTGACAGGAGAAGAAGGATTGGTTTCAGTGAATACTTTTTCTGCTGTGTTTTTAGATAAAGAAAGTGTTGAGGCAATCGTCATCGGTAACCGTACGTTAAAAGTACTGCCTTTGCCAACCGTGCTTTCAACATTAATACTGCCATCCATATGTTTTACATATTGATCGACAATATAGAGGCCAATCCCACTGCCTTCAATTTTTCCTTGATACGACGGGGTTAATCGACGTAGTTTTTCAAAAATAATTTGCTGCTTATTTTCAGGGATGCCAACACCCGTGTCTTTTACTTCAATCCCCACACGGATGTTTTTTTCATCGAGTGACTCAACTAAAAATGCACGAAGTTGAACACTTCCTGTCTCTGTGAATTTTAATGCATTCCCCACTAAATTTAATATCACACGATACACACTGCCTTGATGGCCCAGTAATGTCTGTGGTAAGGCAGTGTCATACTCGATAGTAAACTGAAGACCTTTGCTCATAGCACGAGGTAAAAATAATGCGTAAATTTCTTCAAGCAAATCTTTCAAAGAAAACTCTTCTTCCGCTGAAGACCATTCCGCTGTTTCTAGTTTTGATAATTCCAAACAGCTATTAAAAAAATTCAATACTTGTAGCCCACACGAGTAAATCATCTCTGCCTTTTCAGGCGTACGCCAATCAGGACGCGTTCGCATCAAATCCGCCACACTCACCACCCCTGTCATAGGCGTCTTCACGTCATGGCTCATATTAGCCAAAAACTCAGTCTTGGCGCGGTTGGCGGATTCTGCCTGCTCCTTTGCTGCATGAAGAGAACTTTCAATTTTTTTCAGATAGGTAATATCCACCGTATTACCAATAATGCCAATAACGCCTCCCGCTTCGTTATACAAAGGGCGTTTTATTGAAAGTTGAACCAATTTTTCGCCGGATTGAAGTGTCGCCGATTCTTCCTGAGAAATTTCACGTTTTTCTTGAATGACTATTTGATCGTTCGCTTTAAAGTGGCGTGCGGTCTCTTCACCAAAAAGTTCAGTATCCGTTTTGCCGATGACCTCTTTGCGATTAAATAAAAAGCCCATTTTTTTCAAACTATCACTACCCCTGGCATTAAGGCCTAACCAGACTCCTTGAGTATCTTTCCAGTACACATCCCCTGGGACGTTATCAATAATTTCACGCAACTGGAAATTTTCTTTTTTAAGGCTTTCAATTAAAATTTTCAGCTCTTCTATTGACAAATTTCTCAAGTCATCTTTAGGTGTTTGCACTCTAGCTCCTTTATAAAGAAAACATTAAAATCCCTGTAAAACACGGCATAGTCTGTTATTTAATCTTCATCTTGCAAATCGTTTGGTTGGGGAAATCTGGGCCTACATCATACATCTTGACCCCACAATTTACCGATACTTGAGTACTTATAGTCGAAAAGTCTTTTGGCTCCAAATACTCGATAAAAAAATCATCTCCAACATTTTTATTGTTTGTAAAGTAACCAGGGCGTAAACCAATATTAGCCACCACATCAAAAGTGGCGTTTAATAACGCGCTCAATTTTCTATCCAATAAAGATACCTCTTCTAAGTACCCATGCTCAACTATTAGCACTTCAGCACCGGGATGACAGCGATTAATACAGTTAACAAACGTTGACCATCGAGATTTCATTTCGACATGATGCAACACCCATCGCGCAATGATTAAGTCAAAGTTTCGTTCACCAGAGTTTAATTCCTTCGCTGACAAGTACCGAATATCTGGATTTTTCTTGGCATGAGGGTCAAAGCCAAACAGATTCACTTTTTCTGCTTTGCCAGAGGACAATAAATATTGTGAGATGCTTTGTTCATAATGCCCTTCATCTAAGCCAAAACCCAGCAAGTTAATTTCTTGTCTTGGCGTTAATTGTTGAAGTTCTCTTCTGACAGCGTTATCCGAGAGTTCATTATGTTTTTTAAATGCATCTAAAGTTCTTATTGGGTCCAAATGAATTTTATTGTCAAAGCAAAAGCGAATGAAGTCTTTGCATATCGCATTCAGTGAGATATTACCCGCGAGATAACTTGCGCAAGCAGAGCTTGCTTGTTTAGCATAAGCATTGAGCCAAAATATAAAGTTATCATGCAAATAGCTGTTAAGAACACCTTGGTTTATTTGGTCTAATGTTTGTTTCAATTGATGCTCATTTTGCAACAATGCAGTCATGCTCCTTAAGTCAGAACCTGCTGCTGCCTGGATAACTTGAAAAAACCGAGTCTTTGTTGAGTGCGGCTGAAAAAGCAATGGATTAGGGCGTGCTGGTTGATAGACAGTTTTTGCAAAGAAAGATGTCAGGGGTTTTTGTATGGCATGAGGTCTAATGCCTCTTATTGTAAACATAGTAATAATCTCAAGTTAAAAAATAATGCAACGTCATAAAAACGATCTCGTGTTCACTAGATAAAAAAATTAGCCCAACTTTAATTGTGTATGCGATTCTAACGTGAAACTCAATGCTTCCTGAATGCCGGGAGAATTTGCTTTAATCCAGTCGGACTGTTCAAAATTAGAGAGCACTTTTTCTGTGTAACGATTTCTAGGTTGATATTGAAGCCATTCATGCACAACAAATTTTTGCAATTCAGCATCCAGAGCATATAGCCCTTTTTCCCCAAGTACATGAGGGTTTCTAAAGAAATCAATCGCTTGAAATACACCTGCAAGTACCAGTGCTCTTGTTAATTGAATATCGTTCGCGGGCACCGACTCTCCAGAATCATCAAAGTTATAAGGAAATCCACCCCGTAAAATTGTAATTTTACCGCCAAACTCACTTTCATAAATAACATCTTGCCGTGGGTTTATGACCAATCCACTTTGACTATTTTTCTGAATGAGCTGAAGGAGTGTTAAGAATTCACGGTCGCCTGAAGAACAACTGATCAGTGTCTTATCACGGGACGAGAGCCTAAACGCTTCAACAGAATACGTCACATCTTGACCTGAGCATCCAAAAAGTAAATCAGCAGACGCGACAAGACTAATTAGATCATGGGTCGCGAGAAAATTTTTACGTAAATTGGCTGTTTTCAATTGTGCTGGGTCACGGTCATAAGTGATGACTCTATGTCCTAAGGAAAGTAATTTTTCAGCAATCGCTTTGCCAATTGCGCCGTATCCAATAACCCCACAAGTAGTAGGCTCCCGAGAGACTGGAATAACCGGAGACAATTTTTCAACCACTGCCTCAGCAATTAAAGGGGACTCAAGAAATCTTTTAGTAGCGCAATTCGCCATATTAATGAGCGGAAATGAAGGCTCGCTGCCCTGCCGGACCCAGTTTATCAAACCCCCACTCGTTTTTTCTAATCCAACCACTTTGAAATGTTGAGTAATACTCGGAGGCATAAAATTGATTGCATACCCACCATGATCTAATACTAATACATTTTCAATATTTGATCTTTCACCTAGCTGCTTAACAACTTCTGCCCATAAACTATGAATATCATGCGTAAAACTTTCATCAAACCGCGCTAACTCAACTTGAGGCGAACAAGGTTGATAATACACTCCTCGTCGTTTAGCTTCTTGAACTACCCATTTATTTTCAGAGTAATGTTTACCTAGAACAAAGGTATCTTTGGGAGCAAGGCCTAGTGAAAACATGGAGTCGAGTAAATTAAGCGATGTTCTCAAAGGATGATGCACATAAACAACGGCTGTATTACTTAAAGGTGCTTGCTCAAGTGCAGTTAATTTATCAACCATACTATCAAGCACAGGTAATCGAATGAAAGCATTTGCGACGCTACTAAAAAAAGCATTTTTAGAAGATAAAAAATATGGGCGCTCCAGGACTCGTGGTGCAAAAATGGATGCTTTATTTATTGCTCGGTAACTATTCATTAACACGTTAAATTCTCACCTATCAACCTAAACATGACCCCGCTTGCAAAGCCAAGCATAAACCATAACAACTACCCATCTTCCACGTTATACTCAACACTTAGTTTAGCACAATTATAACGTTAAGGAGGCCAAAATAGCGATCACGCACCTCAAACTTAATAGCTTATTTTTGTTAAACCACGCCATTTAAGCTCGACTTTAGGCAATGGTAACGTCTTCGCTGTCTGATGCAAGTTAAAAATTTACGCAATTTAATATCATGTGGTATTCATTCACCATGTTAAAATCTCACTTGCCTACCTCGCTTCACCGACTTAACCTAAGCGTGCTACACTACATCTACGTGAGTTAGCAACTGTGCAGAGAAGATCATTATGCCTATTATTGGTAAGAAAATTGACACAACCTCGGCTAATTTTGG
>JAIXPZ010000008.1 GCA_027486005.1 Legionellales bacterium | reverse complement strand
CCCAAACTTTCGAGATATACTAAAGTTTCGTTAAACCTTCGTTTAATACAGTGTCTAAACTACATTGCCAAATTGTTAAAGATCGCTTCCCTTACTCAGGGAACGTGGATTCTACGCATCTTAATAACTTTGTCAACAGGGTTTTTGAAAAAATATGTATTTATCTAATCTTTGCGTACTCGACACAAAAAAAACATTACTCGGTTGACTAATTTATTGCCATAATCAAGCAAAGCAACGTAATTAAAAGAATAGAAAACGAAAAATTCTTTCGCGCCCATAAGGCATTGCTCTTGGTTGTAAATCCTTTGGCGCTAATATAAATCCAATAGAAACCCAACAGAATAGCTGTCGCTAAATAATACTTACCTGTGTAACCGAAAAATGTTGGTAGCGTCGATAAGATTGCAAAGATAACTGTGTAAGCGAACATGCTTATTTTCGTATAATACAAACCCTTTTTAACCGGCAAAACAGGAATCTTCGCCGCAGCATAATCTTCAAGTCTGTAAATCGCAATTGCATAGGAATGAGGCATTTGCCAAAAAACCAACATGAAAAATAAAATAATGGCGCCTGCGTCAACTGCGCAACTTGCAGCGCAATATCCCACAACGGGCGGTACAGCACCAGAAATGCTGCCAATTGCCGTACCATAAGATGATGAACGCTTAAAATAAAGGCTATAGACTATCGTATAAAAAAAGAAGCCTAATAAAGCAACTAAAGTAGCTAGAATGTTTGTAAAGCAAAATAATACGCTGAAGCCCAGCAACCCTAAAAAAGTGCCAAAAAAAAGAAGTTCTTTTTTTGAAACAAGCCCTTGCGCAGAAGGTCGATTTTTTGTTCGCTCCATTAGTTTGTCAATATCACGATCAATATAATTGTTGAACACACAGCCGGATGCAATAACTAACGAGATGCCTAATAGAGTAAATAGAAGCAAAGTCACGCTTGCATGCGGTTTCACTAAATAGAAACCGCCGATAGTGGTAATAAGATTTCCGAAAATAATTCCGGGTTTAGTGAGAGAAAAATAACAAGATGACTTCACATCAATGCATCATAAAATAATCAAGGTTAGCCATAATCCATAAAGAACCTAGAACAAGAATGACCACAACCAAAAAAGTAAATAAAAATACATTTAAGTTCCATCTTGCTTGTGACTTAAAACTAAGATGTAGGAAAAAAACTAACTGCACAAACAATTGCGCCACTGCAAAAATGCCGATAACGACATACATGCCACTATTTGACAATAAGTGCTTTGCCACAATAACAAACGGAATAATGGTCAAAACAAGTGAAATAATAAAACCAACGATATAGGACTTCACTGTGCCATGATCGCTGCCAAATTCAATATCTGCTGCTGAATCTTGATGATGGTTCATGTTAAATCATCCCCATGAGGTAAACTATAGTAAATACAAAAATCCAAACGATATCCAAAAAGTGCCAAAACAAACTAAGCGCAGTTAACTTGCGTTGAGTCATATGAGTCAGGCCATGGCGCTTAACCTGAATAATCGCACCTAACATCCAAATCAACCCCAAGCTGACATGCAATCCATGCGTGCCTACTAAAGTAAAAAATGAAGATAAGAATGCGCTACTTTTCCAACTATGACCCTCGAGCACCAAATGTGTAAACTCAGTAATTTCAATAGTGACAAATGACAAGCCAAGAATAAAAGTGACTATCAAAAAACCTATGACTTGACGCTGATGCTTTCTAAAGGCAGCTAGCAGAGCTAGGCCATAAGTAAAACTACTGGTCAACAAAATAAATGTTTCAGCCAAGACTACTGGCATACTAAATAACTCTTTGGGGCCAGGACCACCAAAAGTGTGAGTATGCAATACTGCAAATGCCGCAAACAAAGTCGCAAACAAAATGCAGTCACTCATAATGTAAATCCAAAATCCAAAAACTATGGTGGATTCGGTATCGTGATGATGTTCAGCAGGGTGTACGTGCGCTATCATTTTAATATCCCCTCAAACGGCTGTCGCTTATTAATTTTTCAGTCTTTTCGACTTCGCTCGCTTTTACGTAGTAATCAATATCATAGTCAAAAGATCTAACAAGAACTGTCACCAGCATGCCAATGAAGCCCACAAAAATCAGCCAAGTAATATCCCAAATAAAAGCAAAACCAAATATAAAAGCAAAAGCCGCAATAATAATTGGTAAACATGTGTTTTTTGGCATATGGATATCTTCATAAGCTAGCTTTTCTTGGTGCTCATTTGGTTTTTTTAATTTTTCTTGTTTTTCCTCCCAAAAAGCATCCAAAGAATGCACATGTGGAACAAAGGCAAAGTTATAAAATGGTGCAGGTGATGCCGTTGTCCATTCTAGTGTTCTTGCATTCCATGGGTCACCTGTAAGATCTCTGTATTCAGGCTTATTACGATTTTTAATACTAACCAACAGTTGTAATATTTGGAAACAAACGCCAATCAATATAATTAAAGCTCCTATTCCTGCGACAACTAAATAAGGATGCCAACCCGTGGACTCTTCATAATGATACAGACGTCGTGTCATGCCCATGAAACCCAAGATATATAAGGGTACAAAGGCAACATAAAACCCAATCATCCAACACCAAAATGCACATTTTCCTAAACGTTCATTAAGCTTGAAACCAAATACTTTTGGAAACCAGTACGTTAGACCTGCCAAATAACCAAAGACCACACCACCTATAATGGTGTTGTGAAAATGCGCAATTAAAAACAAACTATTATGTAATTGGAAATCTGCTGCAGGAACTGACAAGAGCACGCCTGTCATGCCTCCAATTGAAAAAGTAATTAAAAAACCGAGCGTCCACAATATCGGCGATGAAAAAATAATCCGCCCTCTATACATTGTAAAAAGCCAATTAAATATTTTTACGCCGGTTGGAATAGAAATAATCATAGTCGCAATACCAAAGAAGGCATTAACGTCTGCACCGGCACCCATTGTAAAAAAATGATGCAGCCACACTATAAATGACAGAATGGTAATAGCTGCTAGTGCCCATACCATTGTGGTATATCCAAACAGCTTCTTCTGCGAAAAAGTTGACACAACTTCTGAAAAAATACCAAAAGCAGGCAGAACCAAAATGTAAACTTCAGGATGACCCCATGCCCATATCATATTGACATACATCATCGCATTACCACCCATATCAGCGGTAAAAAAGTGCATGCCAAAATAACGATCAAATAATAACAACGCAAGAGTTACCGTTAAAATAGGGAAGGCAATAATCACTAATATGCTTGAGGTAAATACCGACCAAGTAAACACTGGCATTCTCATTAATGTCATGCCAGGACAACGCATTTTAAGAATTGTAACAAAAAAGTTAATCCCTGAGAGCAAGCTTCCTAAACCGGAGATTTGCAGACTCCATATGTAATAATCAACACCGACACCAGGACTATACGCGGTTTCAGAAAGCGGCGGATAGGCTAACCAACCGGTGCCAGCAAAATCACCCACTACCAGTGAGAGATTGATTAGAAGCGCTCCAACTGCAAACAACCAAAAACTTAAGGCATTGACAAATGGAAAAGCTACGTCACGCGCGCCAATTTGCAAAGGTATGACGAGATTAAATAAACCAAACATAAAAGGCATCGCCATGAAGAAAATCATGATTACGCCATGCGCAGAGAAAATTTGGTCATAGTGTTCTGGCGGCAAATAACCATGATTCGCACCAACAGACATGATTTGCTGTGTGCGCATCATAATAGCATCGGTATAACCACGCAAAAGCATTATAAAAGCGGCGACAATATACATGATGCCGATTTTCTTATGGTCAACGGTTGTTAACCATTCTGTCCACAGCCATGTCCACTTCTTAAAGTAAAAAAGTGAACCCAAAACTGCTATCACAATCAAACCCATGAAAGAGCCCGCGCCCATAATAATTGGATTATCGAAAGGAATGGCATCCAAGCTTAATTTACCTAAAATATGCATATTTTTACTCGACTGCTAAAGTGGTTTCATCGGAAAGAGCCATCTGTGTCATAGGTGGCATCATAAATTTCATCATCTCATCGTTAAACAAATTTGGCTGCACAGAAGAAAAATACTGCACAGGAATATTACTGCTGGGAGCGATAAGCGCATTAAATACATTGGTTGTTAAAGCATCAGGGGAAGCTTTAACCGTTTCAACCCATTTTGCAAAATCACTAGGTGTTTCAACTTTAACCTTAAAGGTCATCTCCGCAAAACCTTCGCCACTGTAATTAGCTGATAAACCATCATATACGCCCTGCGTGTCTGCAATTAAATGCAACCGAGTACGCATACCTGCCATTGCGTAAATTTGTCCACCTAATTGTGGAATCCAGAATGAATTCATAGGGCCTTGCGCGGTGATTTCAAAACTAATCGGAGTGTTTTCTGGAATTTCTATATAATTAATGGTAGCGATGCCTTGCTCTGGATAAACAAATACCCACTTCCAGTCAAGCGCTATGACTTGAATGGTAACCGGCTTGACTTTTGAATCCAGCGGTTTGTAAGGGTCGAGACTATGGGTAGTAAACCAGGTCAAAGTTGCCAATATAGCAACTATAATACACGGCACGCCCCACCAGATAACTTCTAACTTTACGCTATGGGCCCAATTAGGTTCGTAAGTCGCCTTGGTGTTGGATGCACGATAGCGCCAAGCAATCACAATAGTCATGACTATCACTGGTACAACGATCAATAGCATCAGGATAGTAGCAATAATAATCAAACGAATCTGCTCAGCTGCAATCGCACCTTTAGGCTCGAAAAGCACCATGTTGCAACCGCTGAGTAGTGGCAGTGTTGCGGTCAATAACAGCGCAATCAGCAATGATTTAAATCTTTGAGGCATCTTAAATAGCTTCCTGGTATAAGCGAAATGCTGTGATCTCTTTAGTCATTAAAAATAAAAAACGAGCGCAGAATGCGCTGAAGCCGAAGTGTAACAAAAATACCTGCATCTTGTCCAGGCCGATGCAACATACACTGCAATTCAGACAATGAAAAAGCCGCATAGGTATTCCACCGGTAGTATTTGACTAAAACCAGATCAACACGTAGTCCATGGCAGTTTCAGGGGGATGAAATTACCAGGAAAATGTCGTTTAACGAGGGTAGATTGTCTTTTTAGTCGAGCCTCCTTT
>JAIXPZ010000062.1 GCA_027486005.1 Legionellales bacterium | reverse complement strand
TTGTGCGCCACAAATAACCGCGCATATCGTAATACACAAAATATCAGTGAGAGAATGAAGTTTTCGGCGGTCGAGACGTGGATCGGGCAGGTCAATAAAGTGGTCAATCAGGCTAATCGCTGGCTTTTTCATTGCGCAAAGTTCCTTTAAATATAACTTGCGCTGACTTTAACCTATTTTCGATTATTTTTTAATCCGATAGCCCTGAGCCCTTCTCCCTCCGGGAGAGGCGCTTCAATCGCTGCTATTGTTGCTAGACTTGAGAATATAAAAAGCATAAATGGTATAATGACCATTCGCTGTCTTTAGCCTTTTGGGTATACAAAAAAATAACGACAGAAGCCCTTCTCCCTCCGGGAGAGGGGTAGGGGTGAGGGGAGTTAAATAACAGTGCAAAAACAGCTCATCGTCGGTGTTGACGAAGCAGGTCGCGGTCCTTTAGCCGGCCCAGTCGTTGCAGCTGCGGTTATTCTAGATCCGAATCAACCCATTGCTGGCTTAATGGACTCCAAACAATTATCAGAAAAAAAACGAGAAATTTTATTTGATGAAATTATTGCAAAAGCATTTTCCTATGGAATAGGCTGGGCAAGTGCTGAAGAAATCGATGAAGTTAATATTTTGCAGGCAACTTTTCTTGCAATGCGTCGTGCGACACAACAATTGCAAGTGATTCCGACCCTGGCATTGGTGGATGGCAATCAAGATCCACGCTTAGAATGCCCGACGCAAACCATTGTACGAGGAGATAGTTTAGTGCCGGCGATAAGCGCAGCGTCTATTTTAGCAAAAGTTACCCGAGATCGGTGGATGCAAGAACTGGAGCAGCAATATCCAGGATATGGATTTGCGCAGCACAAAGGTTATCCTACGCGAGCGCATAAAGCCGCTATTCAACGTTTAGGCTTAACTATTTTCCATAGAAAAAGCTTCAGGGCCTCTATTGTGGAAAAATAATTCTATTTTTTTACTCTTTCTATGCATATTCTTGCCAAATTTTAAGCATCTCTTAAGGGCAGCTCTCTATAATGGGTTAAATTTTTACAAATAAAGCGGAGAAATTTATGGATTACCGAGATATGTCACAAAGCGATAATGATTTAGCACAGAATTTGTTAGACGCCGTGGTTGTTCCTCGGCCACCTGAGCCAGTAAAATCCGACATCACTCCCGTTGAGGCTTTTATCACTGCGGCTGGGAAAGACATTCCGGCGTTGATGATATTTTGTTTTGGAGTGAATGCTGCGATAACGGGTTATACTTGGCTGCTTCCGGCTCTTCATAAGTATCTGAGTAACTATGATGCCACCTATGATTATGACGTTGACCCATACGGTCAAAATACGACCAAGTCTTATGCTGACGCTGATGCAAAGAAAGACGCTAATCGTTTAAATGATGAATTTAAAGAAGGTGATCTTACTACAGCATTGATTGTTACCATGTCACTATTTGGGGGTATTGCATTAGCAAGTGTGGTTTTTAATGCAGTAATGTTAGGTCTACTTCATTTCGCCGGCATTATTGATCTTAGAAATCCTATGTCAGATAAAACGCAACGTCAGGATCGTAATGCGAATTCCGTCGAGTCTGTTTATCTGTGGATTTACTATCTTGATTTAAATCCAACGCTCGAAGGACTTCTAACAACAAGCATGAGATCTCTGCTGAATTTTGCGAAACGTTTCACGCCTATTGCAGAATATTTTTATAACCCCCTTGCTGTTGGCGCTACGTCATCTTTAACGAGTTCACTGATTTTAGCAGTAATTCTCGGCTATTACGTCCAACAGGAATTTAATGGCTTTTACGATGACAAGCACGAAGAACTCGTCGCAGGATTTAACTGTAAATCAGACGATGAGGCCTTAGCCTGCAAAGCGCAAGCGTATGAATATGCAGTTGATTCTGTGATAAACTATTTATTTAAAGATGTTTTAGATAATTCAGCGGTGCAAGTTCTTGCGTGGATGCCGGTTGTCTTATTAGCTGTGATGCCTGTGGCGAGTTTTATTAATCGCGCCGTATTTGGCGATAAGATGAAATGGATTTTAGCCTTTGTTAAAGACGCAGGGCAAGATGTGCCTTACTTACTAGTGCTATCTTTTGCATTGATGTTGGCATTATCAGGACCTTTCGCTCTCCAGCTTGGTAAAGAAGATTATGATGCTGATTATGATCAACTCCATGATTCTGGTTTATCGACGAGTCCAGAAACCTTTGCGGCAAGTGGTGCGGCCAATCTTTTTGCAGGTCACTATACGTATGGGAAGTTACTGACATATTTTGTCAATATTCAGACAGGGTTATTTGCTTTGATGGCAGGTAGTGTATCTTTCCGATCATTGCGATCATTCATTGCGCATAACGCAGGTGTGATCGATGTTTGCCGTCTTAACACTACGGAAGCACAAGATCGTGCGTTGGCACAACAAACTGTAGAAAACTCAAATAATCAAGATAGGCTGTTCTATGGTCCTTATACGAACTACGCTTATTCCGAAGACTCAGGAGTTCGCAACACTTTCGCGCATCGCTTATATACAATTCCTGCTGAATTCACCCCAAGCAGTGCATGGCGTATTTATTATCCGATGGTAATAGGAGTCATGACTACACTGTTAGTATCTGCGCTGCTCAGCGTTATGAGTTGGGTTGTTGCCCAAGATAAGTTTTGGAAGTATTTTGACGAAAAATTTGATCCTCTAAATGACAATGGTAATTGTGAGACATCGGCTGAAGATAGGGATTGTCGTTCTAATGCTGCGAGAGACGGGATTATTTATGGCTTAAAGGAGTTGATGTCAACGGCTAACAAAGACGATGTCCTCTCAATGGTGTGGTCAACCGTAGCTGTCATGGCGGCAGTGTATGTCGCGAATGGTTTGTATAACCTTTATAATTTTGCAACAACTCCTCGTGCAGCAGATGTTAGAAACTCTGGTGTTGGCTTTGATCTTGTTAGTAATCCTCTTTCAAGAATAGGCATGTACGCTTCTCGTTCTCCCTATGACGGTTTACGTCAATCAAGTGAGTCAAGTTCTATTTCTGATTTTGAGGAGAGTAGTGGCCATGGTAGCGTTTCGCCTTCGACTGGAAGTGGCCGCAACAGCGAGTAGGTTTGTGTCATAATAAAAGGGCGGGTACAAGAGACCTGCCCCTACGTTTAACTGAATCTCTTGATACGCGCATGACAATACGGCGCTTTACCGGTATTGACGTAATACGCCTGATGGTCTCGTTCTGCTTTCCAAAACACGCTGGCTTCTCTTAACTGCGTGACAACCTTAAAGCCTTTTTCGCGTAAAAGCTGAATCAGTTTTTCCGCTATTTTTTTCTGCACGTCATGATAATAAAACACCGCGCTTAAATACGATGAACCAATGTCAGGGCCTTGGCCATTAGCTTGTGTCGGATCATGAATTTCAAAAAAAGCTTTCGCTAAGGTTTCATAATCGAGTATTGCTGGGTCAAAAATCACCCGCGTCACTTCAAGATGACCCGTGTTGCTACGACACACTTCCGTATAGGAAGGATGTGAGGTATGACCGCCACTATAACCTACGTCAGTTTTTACCACTCCAGGCAACTGATCCAATAAATATTGCACGCCCCAAAAACATCCGCCGGCAAATACTGCTTCTTCTGAATCCAAAATAGTCGTGCTTTTTACAAAATCTACCGAGGCGGAGTTGACGCAGTGCCGAATATTTTTTGCAGTATACCCCTCGCCTGAAAATACATGACCCAAATGTGCATCACAACGCGCGCAGAGAATTTCAGTACGGCGACCATCGGGATCAGCGTGACGCCTCACCGCCCCGGGGATTTCATCATCATAGCTAGGCCAACCACAACTAGACTGGAACTTCGCATCGCCACGGTAAAGCGCAAGCCCACATCCGCGACATAAATACGTTCCAGCACCGGTTTCGTCACAATATTCCCCTGAAAATCTCGCCTCGGTGCCTTTGTCGCGTACGATATGCCGTACTTCTGGGGGTAGGGTTTTGAGTTTTATCATAATCTATTTCCACTAAAAATGACGATTGTACTATAGTTTATCGAAAAGCATTTGACCTGCGCCTAAGTTCATCGTATCCTTTGGGATACATGCGCATGTGTAGATGGACAAGAAAATTAAAATTGAGATTTATGTAGCTAATAATGGTAAAGCGCCATTTATTTCATGGCTGGAGTCACTGAAAGACAAGACCGTCAGATATAGAATTAAAGAGAGGCTTGATAGAGTTGCCCTAGATAATTTAGGTGATTATAAACTAATAGCAAAAGGGCTTGCTGAACTGCGTTTTAATTTTGGCTCTGGTTATCGTGTTTATTTTGGACAACATAAAGAAGAAATAATTTTACTGCTTTGTGGAGGAGATAAAAGTACACAAGAGCAAGATATTAAAAAAGCGAAAGAGTATTGGAAAAATTATTTAAGTGGAGTGAACGATGACTAACAGCATTAGTTATGAGACATATCTTATTGAGTCATTAAAAGACCCTGAAGAGGCGGCAGGTTATTTAAATGCGGCATTAGAAGGTGGTGATACAGAGGTTTTTCTTTTAGCATTACAGAATGTAATAAAAGCTCAAGGAGGAGTTGCCAAAATTGCTGAAAAATCTCATAAAAGTCGAACTAGTCTCTATAAAGCTTTATCTAAAAATGGTAATCCTCATTTGAAAAACACAAAAGAGATTTTGTCTGCTATTGGTATGCGTTTTTCTGTGGTTTCTTGTGCGCATTAAAAAAGACGTTACAAAATGACCCCAACCTTTATCCATCTCCGTAACCACAGCGAATTTTCACTCGTTGATGGTCTGCTGCGTTTCAAACCCTGGATGGAGCAGTTAAAAAAACTGCATATGCCTGCCGTCGCGTTGACTGACGAGAGCAATCTTTTTGCGGTGGTGAAATATTACAAAGCAGCTATGGCGGCGGGCATTAAACCGATTTTTGGCGCGGATTTATGGTGTGAAAATGCAGCAGCAGCCAGCAAACCTTTTCGTGTGACGGCACTCTGTCAAAATGATATTGGCTATAAACATTTACGTTTGTTGGTTTCAGCCGCTTATCAATCGGGTCAGCATCATGATAAAGCCATTATAAAATACAGTCACCTTGAACAATGGTCAGAAGGATTGATTATTATTGCTTGTGCGGGCGAAAGTGACATTGCTCATGCTTTGCTGCAAACAAAAAATAATTCTTTAGAAACCATTATCACTTTTTGGCAAAAGCACTTTTCCAATCGTTTTTATTTAGAAATTCAACGCGTTGGTAAGGCGCATGAAGCGCAGTATAATCCAGCCATTATTGAGTTGGCACTAGCAAAAAATCTCCCATTAGTTGCCACCAATGATGTGCGTTTTTTAATGCAATCTGACTTCTATGCGCATGAAGCACGCGTATGTATCCATGAAGGCGAAATGTTGGTCGATAGTAATCGCCCCCCACGTTATACCGAAGAACAATATCTCAAAAGTGCTGAAGCAATGGAAACACTTTTTGCAGATATTCCGCAAGCATTAACAAATACGGTGGAAATTGCAAAACGTTGTAATGTCGCCTTACATCTCGGCGAAAGTTTTTTACCCGCTTTTCCAGTGCCCAATGGCATGGCAGAACATGATTATTTGACAGCGCAATCCGTTGAGGGACTGAACACACGCTTACAAAAAACCTTACCTAATATTTCACTGCAGCAGCGTTGCGTTTATGACGAAAGGTTGCAAATAGAATTACAAGTCATTAATAAAATGGGGTTTCCTGGATATTTTTTAATTGTGGCTGATTTTATTCAATGGGCAAAAAATAATGATATTCCCGTTGGGCCAGGACGGGGTTCCGGCGCAGGTTCATTAGTTGCGTATGTATTAGGAATTACCGACTTAGATCCCTTAGTGCACGATTTGCTGTTTGAACGATTTTTAAATCCAGAACGTGTTTCCATGCCAGATTTTGATATCGATTTTTGTATGGAAGGACGCGATCGTGTGATCGAATATGTGGCGCAAAAATATGGCCGTCAAAGTGTGGCGCAAATCATTACCTTTGGAACTATGGCCGCACGTGCAGTGGTAAGAGATGTTGGGCGCGTTTTAGGGTTAAGTTATGGCTTCGTCGATAAAATTGCAAAATTAATTCCGTTTGAAATCGGTATGACTTTAGAAAAAGCGTTGCAAGATGAACCATTATTACGTGCGCGTTATGAACAAGAGGAAGATACACGTCAACTCATTGATTTGGGTAAAACTTTAGAAGGTGTTGCCAGAAATGCCGGAAAGCATGCCGGCGGTGTGGTGATTTCTCCTACCACCTTAGTTGATTTCACTGCGATTTATTGCGAGCAAGATGCAGAACAACTCATTACTCAGTTAGATAAAGACGATGTTGAAGCCGTTGGGTTAGTCAAGTTCGACTTTTTAGGTTTGCGTACCTTGACTATCATTCAATGGGCATTGCGCATGGTGAATGCCAAACGTAAAACATTGGGTGAGTCTCCTGTCGATATCACTACATTACCCATTGATGATAAGAAAACCTATGATTTATTATTAGCGTGTCAAACACATGCCGTATTTCAATTAGAGTCTCGTGGAATGCGCGATTTGATTAAGCGCTTACAGCCGGATTGTTTTGAAGAAATTGTCGCGTTAGTTGCACTGTTTCGACCGGGACCTTTGCAATCAGGGATGGTGGATGATTTTATTAATCGAAAACATGGCCGTGCAGTGGTTGAATACCCGCATCCTGATTTAATCGCTATTTTAAAACCCACTTACGGTGTTATTGTTTATCAAGAGCAAGTCATGCAAATTGCGCAAGTGCTCGCGGGATATACCCTGGGTGGCGCTGATATTTTACGTCGCGCGATGGGTAAGAAAAATGCTGATGAAATGGCAGAACAGCGCGCGATCTTTATTGCAGGTTCGTTAGCGCGTAATGTTGACTATAATGTAGCGAATGGTGTTTTTGATTTGATGGAGAAATTTGCAGGCTATGGGTTTAATCGTTCGCATTCTGCTGCATATGCGTTAATTGCGTATCAAACTGCGTGGTTAAAAGCACATTATCCGGCTGCTTTGATGGCGGCGGTACTATCCTCTGATATGGATAATACAGATAAAATTGTATTAATGGTAAATGAAGTCAAAGCGATGCGCGTTTCATTATCATTGCCCAATTTAAACCAAGGATTTTATAGTTTCACTTTAGATGATCAAGGTGGAATTATTTATGGTTTAGGTGCGATTAAAGGTGTGGGTGAGGCGGCGATTGAATTAATTGTGGCAGAAAGAAATTTGCATGGCCCGTATCAAGATTTATTTGCATTTTGTCAGCGCGTGGATTTACAAAAATGCAATCGACGGGTTATTGAGGCATTAATTAAATCCGGCGCGATGGATATTTTTGCCATGGCGCGTGGACGCATGTTAGCGTCAGTGGATAGCGCGATTCAATTGGCAGAAAAAACCAAGCGTGATCGGGCCCATCAACAATTTGATTTATTTAGTCAGTCATCAGCAACGGCGCTGCCCAAGATGGCGTATGCGCAACATAATCCTTGGAATGAGCGTGCGCGTTTGATTGCAGAAAAATCCGTGTTAGGTTGGTATGCTTCTGGTCACCCGATGACACATTATGCGGCTGAATTAAAATATATGACGACGACTACGCTTGCAAAGCTGCAAGCCAAGTATTCGCGGGCTAGCAGTGTTCAGCCTGCCAAAGCGCCATCCAATGGTGAGAAACCTGCTTATTCGCGCAGCAAAGGTGAGGCGGTGACCATTGCAGGAGTCATTATTGCGTTAAGAACAATGAATACCAAGCGCGGTGATCGTATGGCGTTTGTGACCTTAGATGATGGCGAAACTAAAATTGAATTAGCAGTATTTGCAGATTTGTACGTGCAGCATAGAGAAGACTTAGCTGGTGATAATTTGATTATTGTTTCTGGCGAGGTGAGTTGGGATGATAATAGTAACCAATTGAGAATGCGTGCGCAAACCATCCAGAGTTTAGAGCAAGCACGAATTAACTATGCAAAAGGCATATTATTGCGTTTACCTGCGGCACAATTAATGCCAGAAAAATTACGCCAACTCGAGAAAATATTATTGCCGCATTGCGGCGGCCTGTGTCCGGTCTATATTGATTATATACAAGAAAATAATAATATACAGATTCTTATGGGTGAGAAATGGAAAGTCACCCCGCGCGATGTGTTGGTAGATTCCCTATGTCTTTTACTTGGTGAAGATGCGGTATCAGTTGGATATTAAACTGCAATTCAGACAATGAAAAAAACGCGAGCGACTTCATCTCAGCATCCCGGTCAGGATTGAGTTCTTAAAAGTTCCTGGTGTGGTCGTTCCCCCTGAAAAAAATTAATCTTTCTC
>JAIXPZ010000021.1 GCA_027486005.1 Legionellales bacterium | reverse complement strand
CCAAACGAAGTGTCATTCCTGCGAAGGCAGGAACCTAGTCTTATCAATGAGTTAAAAATGCTGACTAGGCCCCAGCCTGCGCTGGGGTGACACCCGCCCTGGTTTATGTAGCGGATACATTCAGATGGTATATATTATATACAAATATGGCTCTCAATAAAACCACTTCACTTTCCACGGGTATCAGCTTATAATCCTGCATATTTTTTAGGCAGGCGACTGATTTTTTATGTATAAAAGACCCCCGACCCCTTATCGCAAATCAAGACAACAACGATATGAAGAGGAGCAAGAAAATCAAATCCTCTCCATGGAAGCGCCCACTCCTCCAGCGAAAGCTCACTCTCTTGAAGAAAAAGCTGTACTGAACGATGTCTTCGCTTGGGAAAAGCGCGCCCCAGGCATCACTCGAAAAAACGCCATACTTCTCTCTGGAGCGAGTTTAAGCAAAAACATTCTTGCGCTGGATTCGTTTTTGCTAATTGAGATAGCTCGATATTTATGTGGACCAGAACAACCCGGTAAGCCTCTTGAATGGCTGATTATTTCGGCAATGCTACAAAGCCACAGTCCAAAATCAAGCACAAAGTTGATTAGTCTCGAAGACAAAGAACAGCAACAAATCTCAGCAATGTTGTTTGAACAACTTTTTTCAAATCCTACTAAAAACAGCCTAGATCTAATCACTACCGCATTCACTCAGCTTAATCGTGATAGCGCTGACGTAGAAAGAACTCTGGACAATCGAGCTCGGCTGTTTAACACCATCCGACAACAAAGCCAAAACCTCATTTGCGCTTCCGCCACTCGAGCCGCAGCAGCATTGACTGAAGATGACAATGAAAATCAGTTATCCATGGTTATGTTATTCGGAACTTATACAGAAAAAAACATCGCCATATACTATTTGATAATGACGCTTTTTAAAGCCTACCAAACATGTCACCAAAATTACCAAACACCTGGCATGGCAAGACAACTGCAACAAAATTACACCGTAACAACCCGTTATGTTATGTTCTTGGAAAACCATGAAACTCAAAAATGGGCGGATAGTCTTCCAAGAATAAGCGAAGATTCTTGTGAAAAACGCCTTAAAGAAAGGCACTATAATTATCTTCGCGTTGCGAACAGTACTTTGAGAGATAAAGCACCTCCTTCTCCACATCACCAGATCACTCAAGCAGCAACAAGACAACCGCCTAAAACCGAATCCTCATGCAATATTTTATAAAAACATGTATTGATTAGTGCCTACTGACATTTCGTGTCTTGAATTTAGTCAGCTATTGTGTCACCTATAAACCAAAACGAGCACGTGACTAATCGGGGTTTATTTATTTTAAGCTCATCTTTAAATAGTCAACCGGTGGAAGAATCGTGACAGATTGAATTGTTCTACCAAAATACACCCCAAAGTCTCTCGCATCGCCCGTAATTAAATAATTAGCCTTCGCATGAATAGCGGCCTGCAAAATAGGCCTGTCTTTGTCTCTCAATAAAATTGCCTTATCTAGCACAACAGAGATCTGTTCTTGTTTAACGAGAGTGAGTGGCGCTAATAGTTGTTCAAGACGGCGTTGCTGATCACCCTCCGATAAATTTCTACGAGCTTCTTCAAGCGCATAGCAAGAAAACAACAGCTGCACATCCAGCGTCCATAAACGCAATAAACCCGCATTGGCACGATAAGCTGCCGAAAATAAAATGTTAGCGTCAAGAAACAATTTGTCCATGCAATGCTAACTCTTGAAAGGAGAATAGTGTTCAATCTCTGCAGGATTTAATCCCATCATGACAACCGCCTGCTTAGCTTCTTCATAATCTTCTGTAGAGATGCTGTTGGACAAAAGAAAGGCAGCCTTTCGCTCGGGAGAATAAGTTTCAACCGGCAAAGCGACCGCGGGTTTTAAAAACAAACCTTCATCACTCGCTTCAGTAATCATAAGATCGCCTTCTTTTAAGGAAAAACGCGATCTTAGCTCAGCGGGAATGACGAAGGCTCCGCGTTTTCCTATCTTTCCTACAAAGGTGGTTTGCATAGCGACCTCAATGTTCTTTTGTATCTGATTTTCAGAATATCAGATAATCGCACTGTTTTCAATGGCTGATTTTATCAGCGATCAAAAACACTCGCCGATGAATCAAGTGAATCAAGGGGTCAGATCCCCTTGATTGAATCAAGGGGTCAGATGCCCTTGATTAATTTTTTTAACTTATCAAAGTTTTACCCTATTTTAATAGGCATCTCATTAAAAATGACAGCGCAATGGACCTTCTTCTTTGTTGGGGTCGCATCTAAGTATGACGCCATTTTATAAGAGGAGCGAACCCACTTCATTAGATCAAATTAATCTATTGCTGGCTGATTAAATCAAGCAATCGTCGGTTAATATAGTAATTACTTCGCCAAATTTTATGTTTTTCAAGATATCCTGCCTCTGCGAGATGATCCAAGTATCTTGTGGCAGTCAATCGAGTAGTTTTAAGATCTTGCTCTAAAAATTCGATCTTAGTATACGGATGACAAAAAAGGTTATTCAAAAGATCTTGACTATAGAATCGAAAGTTTTCACGGATTTTGTGCTTATATTCCTGCATTAAATCTGTAATTTTTTTTGTCATTGATATGGTGCGCTGGGAGGTTATCTCAACAGCTTTTAGCATGTAAAGAATCCATTCTTCCCATTGATTAGTGTCACGAACGGCTTGCAACAATCGATAATAATCTGACTTTGTCTCAATAATATACTGGCTTAAATAAAGTATTGGAAAATCGAGCAAATCTTTAAGCACCAAATATAAAATATTAATAATACGACCTGTACGGCCATTACCATCGTAAAATGGATGGATAGATTCAAATTGGTAGTGAAGCACTGCCATTTTTATAAGTGGATCTACATCAGAAAGTGTATCGTCATTAATATAATTTTCCAGGTTCCTCATGAGATCTAATATGATTTGATGTTCTTGGGGAGGAACATAGATGGTCTCGCCGGTAGCTTGATTTTTGAGATCAGTTCCAGGTAACTTTCTAAACCCTGCTTCATTTTTTTCTAAGGTTTTTTGTATCGTAAGTATGTGGCTGGAGGTAAGAAGCTGATCCTTCTTAACCAAACTAAATCCAATACGCAAAGCTTCTGCATAATTTTGCACCTCTTTTGCAGCAGAAGAGCTAATAAAATCGGCATATAATTCAGCTTTGTACATCTCATCGTGTGTCGTAATAATGCTTTCAATTGCTGAGCTATCTTTCGCTTCTTGCAGTGCAAGTGTATTGATTAAGATAGCCTGATTAGGAATGGTTTGCGTTAAACCCTTAAGTTCTGCCAAGTATCGATTTGTCTTGGCAACGCTTTTTAGCACCTGCTTAGTCTCTAACTCTTGTATAGGCGGAAGCTTTGTTAAAGAAAACGACATAGTTCACCCCAGAGTTTTATCATGTATAGAAAACTGATATTTCTATACATGATATACTTGTCATGCATAGAAAACACGAAAATTTATATATGAAGCAATCAAGAAGTCATCGCCTTGATGTGGAGCCAATGGGATCAGACTAAATTTTTTTAACTTATCAAAGTTTTACCCTATTTTAATAGGCATCTCATTAAAAATGACAGCGCAATGGACCTTCTTCTTTGTTGGTAATGGGCCTTGATTATTTAGTAAACACTCGCCGAATTTTGATAGTGAATAACATTGATATCTCGAACCGGCTGAGTAATTTCCCCCGCATAAATTAAATAACTTTTTGAAATGTTTCTTTGAGTGAGCATCCGAAATTTTTCTAATGCCTTTATGAATTCTAAACGAAATGTTGCAGAAGACTTGATTTCTATGGGGATCAATTCACTACCATTTTGGATTAACACATCCACTTCCAATTGACTTTGATCACGATAGAAAAAAAGATTAGGCTCTAGCCCTGAGTTATAACGCGTTTTGACCAACTCCAAAATAACGAGATTTTCAACCAAACGACCACGAAGGGGATCGCGTTCAAGTTGTATTTCATTTTCAATCCCTAATAAATAACAAGCTAAACCGACGTCTGTAAAATACAATTTTGGAGATTTTATCAACCGTTTACCAAAATTTTCAAAATAAGGCGGTAATTTAAATATCAAAAACGATGCCTCTAACACCGAGACCCACTCCGCTACTGTATGCGAAGAAACGCCAAGTTCTTTCGCTATTTCACTCGCATTAAATACACAGCCGACGCCTCCAGCACAAAGACGCATAAAGCGTTGAAATAAACTCAAGTCTTTTATGTTAATTAATAACTTAACATCACGCTCCAGATACGTTTGACAATATGCGCTATAATATTTGTTTGGTGCCAAAGCAACTTCATATAAACGTGGATAACCGCCTCGCAATAACTGTTGGTCGAGTGAATATTTTTTTAAGTCTTGACTTAATTCTCGCAAAGACAGCGGCAATAACTTAAGAATCGCTGTTCGACCGGCTAATGATTGACTAACCGCTTCTTGCAAACGAAGTTGATGCGAACCCGTTAAAATAAAGCGGCCAACTTTCTTTTGTTCATCGACTAATACTTGTAAATATGAAAGTATTTCTGGCGCGCGCTTCTTGCTCTAATTCACGGTTATACATCAGATTCTCCTAAAACAACCGTACTATCCTGACATATTTGAAGTTGAACTTCAAATATGTCAGATTTTTGCGATTACTAAGCCGTTAAAGAAATCAATGGGATGTTCAGACCACGTTGATATATCCCTGCCTAATTTAATTATATTGATCATTTTGATTAATATCTGTATATTACCCAATAACAATGAGGAGGCAGTCTCATGAAAACCCAAACAGCGACTTACGCAAAAACAAATTTTGGCCGAGTGCTCGATGACGCCGCTCGCGGACCTGTGCTTATTCAAAAATCAGGGCGCTGCGTTGCAGTACTGCTTTCTTTTGAGAACTATGAGCGCCTCAGTCAATTAGAAGATCAATACTGGATTAACCAAGCAAAAGCATCAGAAGCAGACGGCTTTGCTGGCGCCGAAGCAAGCCAACAGTTTTTGGATAATCTGTTAAATGCTCAAGATTAATCTCGCCAAGCGGGTGATTAAATTTATTCAGTTACTACCGCCAAAACAAGCAAAACAGATCGCACAAAAACTAACCGCTTTAAGAGCAGATCCCTTACCATCAGATTACAAAAAGCTACTGAATAGTCATTATATGCGCGTAGATATTGGCGAGTATCGCGTTGTTTATCAGTTTAACGACGACATGCTTGAGATTATCCTAGTAGGTAAACGAAATGATGATGAAGTGTATAAAAAACTGGAAAGACTGGGTTGATTTTAATCATAAGGCGTACACATGTTAGTTCTCGGTATTGAAAGCTCCTGCGATGACACTGGCGTCGCTTTATATCATAGTCAACGCGGGCTAATTGGCCATGCGCTCTACAGCCAAACAGACTTACACGCGCAATACGGCGGTGTGGTACCCGAGCTGGCTTCTCGAGATCATGTGCGCAAGTTACTACCTTTACTAAAGCAATTACTGGCTGATACCAACACCCCGCTCGCTAACATTGATGCGATCGCTTATACCGCAGGCCCTGGATTAGCCGGCGCGCTATTAGTCGGCGCAAGTTTAGGAAAGAGTTTGGCATTTGCGTTGAAAAAACCCGCTATTGCTGTGCATCACATGGAAGGGCATTTGCTGGCACCGATGTTAAGTGATAATAAACCGGCTTTTCCGTTTATTGCCTTATTAGTGTCTGGCGGGCATACGCAATTGATTCGCGTGTCTCAACTCGGAAGCTATGAGTTATTAGGAGATACATTGGACGACGCGGTGGGTGAAGCCTTCGATAAAACGGCTAAATTATTAGGCTTACCTTATCCTGGAGGCCCTGCATTAGCCCAATTAGCGCTTTCTGGAATTAAGGGGCGCTTTAAGTTTCCGCATCCTATGACCGATCGACCTGGCTTGGATTTTAGCTTTAGTGGTTTAAAAACGTTTGCGCTCAACACCTTCCAACAACATCAACACGAACCGAATATTAAAGCCGATATCGCATTGGCCTTTCAAACTGCAGCCGTTGAAACGCTGATCATTAAATGCCGCCGCGCTTTGGAACAAACTGGCATGAAACGCCTGGTAGTTGCGGGTGGCGTGGGTGCAAATACCGCATTGCGAAGCGGATTGAAAGAATTGCTCACCAAACTCAATGGCGAAGTATTTTTCCCAGAATCTATTTTCTGCACCGATAATGGCGCAATGATCGCTTATGCCGGTTGTCAGCATTTACTTTTAGGCGAAAAAGACCTCGATGATGCGATTGTGGTGCATCCACGATGGGAATTGTGATAATTATTTGTCACATGCTATACTAGCTATACATGCTATACAAAAGGTGAAAATCATGTCCAGCGTTCTACCTATCCGCTTATCAGACGATCTCAATGAACGACTTAACCGCTTAGCAAGCGAGACCGGACGAACTAAAACTTATTATGCGAGACAAGCTATCGTGACTTACCTTGAAGATATTGAAGATACTTATCTCGCTTTAAAACGTCTAGAAACTCCCGGTAGATATCTAACAACAGAGGAATTAAAGCGTGAGCTCGATTTGGAGGATTAAGTGGGATGAACGAGCAAAAAAAGATTTAAAAAAAATTGATACTTTTTTTAGGAAAAAGATTGTTCAATATGTGGAGAGCCGTATTGCAGTTTTGGAAAATCCGCGACTATTGGGTAAGGCGTTGATATATAATAAATTTGGATTGTGGCGATATCGTGTAGAAAACTACCGCATCATCTGTCGGATTAATGACCATGAAATTGAGGTCATTATTCTTCAGGTTGGGCATAGAAAAGAAATCTATGATTAATAGTCACCGCTGCCCCACTTTCGTTTCTGTCCCCTGAATTAATCGCATAATATTCGCGCGATGTCGCCATAAAATGGCAATGGTCACCAACATGTACACGAGATAATAATCCGTAGGCACTTCACCCCAGGCATAAAACAATCCTAAGACCACCGCTGTTAAAGCCGCCAAAGAAGAATAACGAAACACTGCTAAAATCAATAACCAGATGCCTAACACAATACCGCCCAAGGCAGGACTCAAGCCCAACAAAATGCCCAAACCCGTCGCTACGCCTTTGCCACCTTTGAAACCAAAATACACTGGATATAAGTGACCTAAAAACGCTGCTAATGCCGTGATTGCCACGACAGTATCGGAAAAGTCCAGCGCTTTAGCTATCATGACAGGCACTAATCCTTTCAACACATCACCCAGCAAGGTAATCGCTCCGGCCCGCTTGCCGCCGACTCGCAACACATTGGTTGCCCCCGGGTTACCTGAGCCGGAAGACCGTGGATCAGGAAGGCGCATTAATTTTGAGACTACAATCGCGCTAGAAACTGATCCTAATAGGTAGGCAATAATGATTACAATTACGCTTAACATGTGTTTATTTCCGCTATTTTTGATAATAGTTGGAGAATATCAGGTTGGGAAAGAATTAAGCAATATTATTGACAATAGTTATATTCGTATTCTACAATAAACGTAGATTATTAAAAAGGCGGGCACAATGGCTGCACAAATTAGAATGGTAGGCGCCAACGGACAGGTGTCGATTGGGAAAAAATTTGCAGGGAGGTTCGTACTGATTGATGCGCTCAACGAAAATGATTTAATTATCAAGCCTGGCGAGTTCGTTCCCAATAGCCAAAAATGGTTACACAAAGATGGCAATTTAGAGAAAATAGAAAAAGCCTTGGAAAGAGTAAGGAACACACCGCCACAAGACAATTTTGAGGAGTTGCTTGAAAAATGGAATATCAAAGATGTCTAAAATCAGTATCGATATGAATGATTCTGGCTTTCAAAAAGATTTTTTTGCTTTAGACAAACGTGAACGAGCATCGCTTATTAAAACATTAAACAAAATTCGTCAACTAACATGGCCACAATTTTATGAAGACAACGGTTTAAAATGGGAAGCTATCTCGCTAAAAAATGCAAAAGAAAGCGAAAAAATATACTCTTTCAGATTCTCACAAAAATATAGAGCTGTGGCGCTCAGACAAGGAAATTCGCTGCAATTAATGTCATTACATACTGATCATGATTCTGCTTATAATTAAAGAAAATTATGCCAAAAACACAAAAGCCTTCTGATTATCTAATCTGGATCGATCTCGAAATGACCGGTTTAAATCCCGCGCATGATCGTATTTTAGAACTGGCTACTTTGGTGACAGACAATGCTTTAAATATTGTTGCTGAAGGCCCAACATTTACCATCCATCAAAATGAAACTTTATTATCCGGCATGGATGAATGGAATACAAAACATCATAACGCATCGGGTTTGGTTGAGCGCGTTCGTCACAGCACGATTACTGAAACACACGCAGAAGAAGCGACCATTGCATTTCTCGCTCACTATTTAAAACCTGGCGAATCGCCGTTATGCGGAAACAGCATTCATCAAGATAGAATTTTTCTTGCACGTTACATGCCGCAACTCGAAAAATTTTGCCACTACCGCAATCTCGATGTCAGTACTGTGAAAGAACTCGCACGTCGCTGGGCACCTACGTTAGCTTTCAAGAAAAAATCAGCACATCGTGCATTGGATGACATTAAAGAATCCATTGGGGAATTGAAGCTTTATCGTGAACATTTTTTCAAATGCTGATCCAACGCCCACGCCACATGCTCTCGAACTAATTCTGATTCATGAAACTCGCGCTGCTTCAATGCATCAATAATAGGCTCTTCGTAAGGCGCATTGCCTAATGCCACTGCAATATTACGCAGCCATCCTTCATAACAGGTGCGCTTCATCGGCGAACCTTCCGTGAGTCGCGTATATTCTTCTTTCGATAATAAAAATAAATCCACTAATTGTCGATTATCCAGCTGATGTCGAGGGTGAAAATCTTTTTCATCAGTAATTTTCGCATAACGATTCCACGGACAAATAATTTGACAGTCATCGCAACCAAAAATGCGATTACCCATAAGAGGCCTAAGCTCTACAGGAATGCTGCCTTTGGATTCTATCGTAAGATAAGAAATACAGCGGCGGGCATCAAGTTGATACGGCGCAATGATTGCAGCAGTCGGACAAATCTTAATACACGCTTTGCATTTGCCGCAATGCTCTTCCGGCATCGGTGTATCACGCGGCAAATCTAGATTCGTTAATAATGCGCCCAAGAAAAAATAAGACCCAACTTGCTTATTGAGAATCAAGGTGTTTTTGCCTGTCCAGCCTAAACCTGCCTTTTGCGCCAGCGCTTTTTCCATAATCGGAACACTATCCACACATACTTTGTAACCATGCTCTCCCGCAAGCTGGGTAATCGCTTGAGCAAAATCTTTTAAGCGTTTGCGCATGAGATTATGATAATCACGGCCTAATGCATAACGCGCGATGTACGCTTTGGTTTTATCTTTTAAGGTTTCTTGCATGTGAGCATTGGGGGGAAGGTAATTCATCCGTACAACAATAATACTTTTGGTTCCTGGCACTAACAGCTCTGGACGCAAGCGCAGCAAGCCATGTTTCTCCATGTAATCCATATCACCATGATGGCCTTTTTTTAAGTATTCAAGCAAATACTCATCAAAAGCGGTCAGATCTGTATCAGTAATGCCCACTTGCTGGAAGCCTAGTTGCACCCCCAATGCTTTGATGGATTCCGCCAGCGTCACTGCAACCCCTACATAAATTGATAAATCACCATTTTGATATTACACTAAGACTCATGAATTCACGAATATTCAAGATGTTATAGATCCTTATGCGCGACTTAGCTAAAGCCCATATCGTGTTAGCCAATGTCTCACAAGTGACAACACTTGCGAATCGTTTCGCGCAATTATTAGAAGACCAAGCGACACAATACAACAAAACTCCATGGATAATTTTCTTGGAAGGCGATTTAGGCACAGGAAAGACCACTTTTGTACGCGCTTGTTTACAAGCCATGGGCGAAACAGGAAAAATAAAAAGTCCCACGTACACCATTCTTGAATCCTATGAAATTAAAAAATGGCAAATCTTTCATTTAGATTTATATCGCCTGGCGGATCCTGAAGAGTTGCATTTTCTGGGCATTGAAGATCACTTCACCTCCGATGCCATTTTTTTTATTGAATGGCCAAAAAAGGGCTTAGGCGTTTTACCAAAACCGGATATTGTATTGAATTATAAGTTTTTAGCGCAAGGTCGAGCACTGGAATTGACCGCTTTTTCACAACGCGCACTACCGCTCCTGGAGTCAATACATGAAATTTGTGTTTAAGAAGTTTTTCTTATTGTTGATTTTAAGCCTGATTTCATCATTAATGTTTGCAACACCCGCCAGCATTGAAAAAATATCCACAGAGTCCACGGGCGATAAACTGCAGGTGGCAGTCATTTTATCGCAATCCGTTAAATATCATTATTTTCTTTTAACGACACCTGATCGCTTAGTCGTTGATTTTGATGATACTAAACCCATCGCCATACCATTACCAAATTTATCCGGCACACCGTGGATTCGTCAATTTCGCGCTGCCTCTAATACGCCAAAAAAACAGCGCATGGTTTTTGAACTCACTGAACCGATCAAGGCAACACTGACATTAGCACCGATCGCAAAAACCGAAGACTGGCGTTTAAATATTGAATTACAACCTTCATCTACTACAATGATAAAAACTGCCGCGTCGTCCCCGGCACCTCTTCCAGACCTTGCGGCCGCGGACCCTGCCAAAGCGACGCCGGCAACGAAAACAGCCGATGCCTATCTTGCAACCACTGACTGTGTCAGCATCGTGATTGACCCTGGTCATGGTGGCAGCGATCCCGGCGCTATTGGACGACACCTTACGAAAGAAAAAAATGTTACTTTAGCCATTTCTCGCTACTTAAGCGATATGATCAATCACACTCCTGGCATGTGCGCTTACATGACACGCAGTGGAGATTATTTCGTCTCACTTCGCGGTCGATTAGATCTTGCTAGAAAAAAATCTGCTGATATTTTTATCTCCATTCATGCTGATATGTTTAAAAATACCGCAGCACGCGGAGCGACGGTGTTTGCTTTATCGCAACGCGGCGCCACCAGTGAAGCGGCGCGATGGATCGCGCACAGTGAAAACGTCTCTAATTTTCTTGATATTGGTGAAACGGCAGAGAAAGACAAAGACTTACAATCTGTTTTGATGGACATCTCACAAAATGAAACCATTAATCGCAGCCTAATTTTAGGCAAAAATGTGTTAATCAATCTCGATGAAGTTTCAAAATTACATCATACAATTGTAGAGCAAGCCGGATTTGTCGTATTAAAATCACCGGATATCCCTTCAATTTTAGTGGAAACCGGATTTCTTTCCAATGTTTATGAAGAAGCTCAGTTAACCCAAAGCGATTATCAAAAGAAAATCGCAACGGCGATTTATCGCGGCATCATGAAATATTCTGAACAATACTCACTTCCGGCGAAACAGGCAAAAAAATGAGAATTCATAAGCTATCTTCACAACTCTCGAATCAAATTGCCGCCGGAGAAGTGATTGAACGCCCCGCATCGGTAGTCAAAGAGTTAATAGAAAACAGTTTAGATGCCGGCGCATCAGAAATCGAAATAGAAATCGAACGCGGCGGAGAAAAATTAATTTGTGTTCGTGATAATGGATGTGGCATTCATCAAGAAGATTTACTCTTGGCATTAGATCGACATGCCACCAGCAAATTACTGTCTGTTGATGATTTAGCCGCAATACAAACATTAGGTTTTCGCGGCGAAGCATTGGCAAGTATGAATTCTGTGTCTCGACTAGAATTACAATCTCGCCAAAAATTAACAGAAAATCACAATCGAGATTCAGGCTGGCGCATTTTTTCTGACAGCATGATGGCTGTGACTCAAGAACCTTGCGCACATCCAGTTGGAACTTCTATTTTAGTCAGAGATTTATTTTTTAATACGCCTGCGCGTAAAAAATTTTTGAAAAATGAGCGTATCGAATTCGGTCATATAGAAAATTTAGTCAAGCGTGTTGCACTAAGTCAATTTGAAGTGGGTTTTCGTCTGATTCATAATGGACGCACTGTATTACATCTTCCGCCTGCCGCAACACTACTTGAACGAGAAAAACGCGTAGCGATTGTGTGTGGACAAGAATTCCTCGAGCATGCGCTATCGATTGAAGTAGAACATGCCGGATTAAAAATTTTTGGCTGGGTGGCGCAACCGACTTTTTCGCGTAGCCAAGCCGATACGCAATATTTTTATGTAAATCGTCGCTGCATAAAAGATAAAGTCGTGACGCACGCTATTCGACAAGCCTACGAAGATGTTTTATACAATCAACGACATCCTGCTTATGTATTGTTTTTTGAATTGGATCCACATCAAGTGGATGTCAATGCGCATCCAACCAAACACGAAGTACGCTTTCGTGAAAGCCGCATGGTTCATGATTTTATTTTCAAAAGTTTGCATCAAGCGATTGCGGATATTCGGCCAAATGTAGGGGCAGGTCTTGTACCTGCCCATCCTACAATATCGCCATCCTTTGTAGGGGCTACCGGCGCTCGTCCTCCTTTTAAACAATCACCATCGGTACAACCATTTGTCGCCCAGCAAAACATTGAACAATATCAAATTCTGTATCAAACAGAGCGAGCGCCACTCGGCCCTACCGTGCAACCACCACCAGCACCTCCCATACAAGCACCCATCCCAGCGCTAGGCTACGCAATCGCGCAATTAAAAGGCATTTACATTCTCGCTGAAAATGAAAACGGCTTAATTCTTGTCGATATGCATGCTGCGCATGAACGAATTTTGTATGAAGAAATGAAAACCGCATGGCAATCATCCGGCCATTTGATCGCTCAGCCGTTATTAATTCCTGTGACTTTACGCGTTAGCGAGCAAGAAGCCGCTCATGTCGAAGAACATCTCACTTTTTTTGATTCATTAGGCTTAGGCATTGAGCGCTTGGGGCCTGAAATGTTGGCGATCAAGCAAGTGCCCGAAGTGCTAAAAAAAGCCGATGTGGCACAAATTGTTCACGACATCATCGCAGACCTCGCCACATTAGGTGAAAGCAAGCGTCTAGAAGAAACGATTAACCATATTATGGGCAATATGGCGTGTAAATCAGCAATCAAAGCGAATCATCGCTTAACCCTGCCCGAAATGAATGCCATTTTACGCGCCATGGAAGTCGTACCGAGAAGCGGTCAATGTAATCATGGACGTCCGACTTGGATTCAGTTAACGTTAGAAGAACTGGATAAGTTTTTTTTACGTGGTCGTTAGGGAGGAGTTAATATGGATATTCATCTAAAACGCATCTTGGTGGTTGAAGATACTCTAGTCGCTCAAATTGCAGAAACCAATGTACTGGAAGAACTCAATTGTTTAGTCACCCTGGCTAGTACTGGAAGAGAAGCGATTGAGAAGACGAATCAAGCGCAAGACTACGATTTGATTTTAATGGACCTTGGATTGCCAGATGTTGACTCATTAACGGTGACAGAAAATATTCTCGCTAATTATGCGAGACATAAAAAATCACCTCCGCCGATTATTGCTCTGACAGCGCATGATTGTATAAGCCTGCAAACGCATTGCATGAATGCGGGAATGGCGGATTTTTTGGCGAAGCCATTAACAAGAGATGTGGCGAAAATGTTGCTGGAAAAGTATTAATTGAATAAAGTCCTCTGCATCCTCGGCCCAACTGCTTCAGGGAAAACCGATCTCGCGATGCAACTCACAAAGCACTTACCCTGCGATTTGATCAGCGTTGATTCCGCCATGGTTTACACTGGATTAGACATTGGCACCGCAAAACCCGATGCCGCCACACTAAAAGCTTATCCCCATGCCTTAATTGATATTTGCGACCCAGCCATTCCTTATTCCGCAGCACAGTTCCGCCAAGACGCCTTGCAATCTATTGAACAAACGCTCGCTCGCTGCCGAATCCCGGTATTGGTCGGTGGCAGCATGTTATATCATCGCGTACTGCAACAAGGTATGGCAGAATTACCGTCAGCTAATCACACGATACGCGCAGAATTACAGAAGAAAGCCGAAGTTTATGGCTGGGAAATTCTGCATCAAGACTTACAACGCATAGATCCTGTAGCCGCCAGCAGAATCCACTCCAATGATTCGCAACGCTTACTGCGCGCACTCGAAGTGTATGAGGTCTCTGGCAAGACACTTTCTGCTTATTGGCAAGAACAAGACGCCACTTTACTGCCGTATAAATTTATTAACATTGGTTTACAAATCGAGCGTGAACTATTACGTGAACGCATCGCCCAACGTTTTAACGCTATGATAAAACAGGGCTTTGTCGAAGAAGTGCGCGCTTTTTATGTCAGAGACGATATGCATGCAGAACTCCCCTCGATGAAATCTGTGGGGTATCAACAAGTCTGGCAATACTTGGATGGACAACTCAATCATAATGAGATGGTCGAACATGCGATTAACGCCACTCGTCAATTCGCCAAACGCCAAGTGACTTGGCTACGCCGTTGGCCAGAGTTGCAATGGATAGATGCTTGTGATCCGGGGCGTATAAATTATATACTTAAAAGGGGTGAGTGGTGTTAATAAGATTTTCTCATATAGTTTGTAAAAATTATTGACTATTGTTTAGCATCTTCATTATTATGACCATAGTTATATGACTATAGTTATGGTGAAGTAATGAAGGAAACAATAGCGGCAGGACAATTTAAAGCTAAATGTCTGCAACTCATGAATGATGTTCAAAATAAGCATATAACGCTTATAATTACCAAACATGGCGTACCTATCGCAAAATTAGCCCCCATAGAGGAAGAGCCTATCAACTTATACGGAGCATTAAAAGGAACAGCAACGATTGAAGCGGATATTATTGCTCCAATAGATGAGCCATGGGAGGCAGCATCGTGAAAGGGCTATTACTCGATACTCATACATGGATCTGGCTGATGGAAGGTAAAGAACTCAATCTTTCTGTGCAAAAAATACTTAACGATGCGGCCAAAGAGAAAAGCATCAACATTGCGGCCATCTCTACCTGGGAAATTGCTATGTTGGTATCAAAGGGTAAAGTAAAGCTAGAAAAACCGCTATTAGCATGGATACAAGACTCACTTGCCTTGCCGGGAGTTGCATTAAAACCGTTAACACCTGAGGTGTCGGTAGAAAGCACCGCTCTTCCAGAAGGATTTCACGGCGACCCAGCTGACCGCCTAATCGTGGCAACAGCTCGCATATACCAATTGACACTACTCACTCGCGATCAAAAAATTTTAGATTATGCAAAGAAACATTTTGTATCAGCGATGCCGGTGTAGATTAATCAATCTGAAAATGGCTTTTTTTACAAAAAATAATGCTGTGTTAAGAAATAGTGGCTATTCTATGGGCACGTTATTCAAATAATAAAATTATAATGTTTACATCAGCTCTATCACGTCTGCCTCTATCAGTGATATCACGCCTGCCTGGATCAGCTCAACGGCTTCTGCTTGACGACAGAGCAAGAAGATTAATCACCGATTATGCTCGAGGCTCATCATTATACGAGAGACTGTCAGACGCAGAAATACTTTCGATGAGTAGAAGAGAGCCAAACCTAACCATCACCTCCGAAGAAAAGGCTGAAGTATTAAATAGAGATCCACTACAATCGCAATACAACACCACCATCGTGACTTGGAATGCTGGCGGCAAAAATCCACACAAAGACACCATTGAAGACTTGAAAAACCAAATATTTTCTGATGGCAATGATCCTGACATCATAATTTTTTCACTACAAGAAGCCAGGCCCTCTCTGAATCTCAATGAAAATATCGCGCAACGTGTTTTAAAGCGCTGGAAAGATAAAAACCGAAATGAACTGTATGAGATCTGTCACAGTAGCAAGGTTAATGTCTTTATATACCACGAGCGTTACGTCGCAACTCAACCTAATTATACGGAAACCTGCCTTGTCATTGCCTATAAAAAAAGCAGCTTCCCCCATGGCCAAATAAAGGTAAAAATATCGGGAGAATCATTCGCCACTGATGACCCAGGCCACAAAGGCGGAATATATGCCATATTATCGGTGCATGAGGTCAATATTGGTGTTATTGCATTACATTTAGACTCAAAGGATCTACAAACCGCTAAGTCGCAGGCTGAGAATTTAGTGATGGCTTGCAAAAGTGCTAAAATTCCTCTTGATGGAATTGCAATCGCTGGGGATTTCAACACGCGACTACACCCTGATGACTTATCACCCGATGCCAGCAACAGACCTAATACCCGTATACCTGCAACGCATATACATAAACATAGCTTTCATGAAGAAATAGAGACGTCCGTACAAAAATTCGCCAAGGACTCCCAACACCTTCAGGGTTTCACTTTCTTTAAACTAAACGAGATCACCTACTGCAAATCAAACTTCCTCTCGCCAAACCCAGCGCGAAACGGCTATATTGATGCTGGAAAATTGGATAATATTGGGTTTTTAAACATGTCGACAGAACAATCAGTGTTTGCATTTTCAAATGGAGATACTCAACAGGCAAAGATAGTACGCCCTCGATTTAAGAATGTTCTTAGACAGTATGAAGAGCTCAGTGATCATGCGGCTGTCATCGGTATACTTAACCTTACTTGTCCGGCACGGTTAAGACTGTCTAACTATCTCAGTCAAAATACAATAAACAGCGATGATGAACTTACGGCGCTTCATAATTTCTTACTACCAGAGGGGCAGGAAAATGCGTTTAACCCCGTATTACGCGCTTACTTCGACTATGCTATAGCAGCAACAAAACAACCTGCTCTTGAAGGTGATCGTAGCTTCTCTTATCATTTGAAAGAGATAACCTTGGTCAAGATAGATATTCGTTTCATCGTTAGTCACTTGTATGTATTAGGCGGACAAGTTAATGAAAGTGCACCCTACCGCGATCTTATTTTTGGTACATGCCAAGCCATCGAAGCTCTTTCTGGCAATACCGGAGATTTTATGCTGTTGATATACAGGGAATTACTTAACGAGGGCATACGCGGCGTCAATAGACTGAAAGCAACCTTGTTACGCCCATTCAGGCAATGGCTAGATGAGCACAAAGTGCCGCGAGAACGCTATACTTTGTCTGGCGATGAATCTTATTTCACAGTGAAGAACTTAAGATTTTTTGCTGGAAGTACGCCACAAAACCTAAGCTTAACAGCGTATGAACGAAAAGAGCTACGATAGGAATTCAGATTTTTTAGGGCATTGTTGATCATGATGATACTGATTGCCGCAGTTGACACGAATCACGCCATTGGAAAAGGAGGTAACCTGCTGTGTCATTTACCTGTAGACCTGCAGTATTTTAAAAAACACACGCGACATCAATCCATTTTAATGGGACGAAAGACCTTTGAATCCATTGGAAAAGTTTTACCTGAGCGTGAAAATCTTATATTAACTCACCAGAAGAAATTACAAATCCCTGGAGCCACCTGTGTTCACTCGCTAGAAGAAGCGATTAAAAAAAAACATAATGAAAACCTCTGGGTGATTGGTGGCGCAGAAATTTATGCGCAATGTTTGCCGTTTGCAGAAAAAATTCTACTAACTGAAATTCAACATGCTTTTTCAGACGCAGATACTTTTTTTCCAATGTTTGATTTAACGCAATGGAAAATAGTGAATGAAGAGTTTCATGCGCCTAGCGAAAAAAATATTTATCCGTTGAACTTTGTGACGTATCAAAAAATAAAAGCTAAATAATCTCCCCCGCCCAGAGTTTATTTAAAAAATCTTCCCAATAAAGTGCATCAATGTTTTTTTCTCGCATCGGAAATTCACAACGGCTCACAAGATAGTATTTCTCAACCGCCTGCTCCTCTGAAAATAATCTTAACGTTTTAAAATCTCTATCTCTTATCTCTTTTGAAGACTTGACTTCTACTGCCACTTTATCGCCGATAATGATGTCTACTTCATAGCCACTCATGGATTGCCAATAGCTCAATGGAAGCCTGAGTCGTTTGTAACTGAGGTACGCCCTGATTTCTAGTGCAATAAAATGCTCAAAGGCTTGGCCATAAATATCTGTTTTCTCCGACAATGAGTTAATGCTCGCCAAAATATTTCTGATTCCTAAGTCAAAGAAATAAAATTTACCTGCACTATGCGCTTTTCGTTTATTAGTTCGGGCATATGCTGGCATCATAAACCCAATAAAAGTATCTTCTAAAACTTGGTAATACTCTCGGATTGTCACGGCTGCCACACCAACATCACTAGACATTTTTGCAAAATTTAGGATATCACCATTAGTCATCGCTGCAAAATATAGAAATCTCGTAAAAGCAGGTAGTTTTCTTACAAGCGCCTCCGCCTGAATCTCTTCTTGGAGATACGTATGTACATAAGCAAAAAGCTCTTCATCTGGCTTTTGTGCGGTATAAACTGCTGGCAGCCCACCTACCAGCAAATAATGTGATAAATTAAAATTGGGGATTTCTCTTGATGTTAAAGGAAATAAGCGCGCTTCCCAAGCTCTGCCCGCCAACAAATTTACATTCGCCCGGCGTAGTTTTCGTGCACTGCTTCCTGTCAACAAAAACCTCCATTGACGTTCTTCAATTAATCGATGCACCTCATCCAACAACGCGGGAATTTTTTGCACCTCGTCAATAACGATATAGCGAAAATCTTTATGCTTCTCCACAAATTTTTCTATAGCATGAGGAGATAAACTTAACTGCACAAAAGTATCATGATTAAGAAGATTTAAAACAACGGCTGCTTCTTTAAGCTGTTGACGTATCAAAAAAGACTTTCCTGTTGCACGAGGCCCAAACAGGAAAAAACTTTTTTGTTGTAGAAGATGGGGTAGATTCAACAATCGTTCAAAAACAGCCATGACCACCTACTAAGTTTCAAAGACATATCAAGAATATCCTATCATGAAAATTACACGAATCAAAGGTTATGTCTTATATTTTATCAACAAATACAAGGTGCAACCTTTGATTTATAGAAAAAATGTAAGATTATACCTTCGATTTTCATGGTTTTCAGCCCAATCGATGCACCGTATCAATCAAAAATTTTGCGCGATCAGGCGATGTTTCTTGCAAAATACCATGCCCGAGATTAAACACAAATCCCGGATAACCTTTCATCGCATCAACGATTCTTTTAACTTCTTGCTCAATCACCGCTTCAGGTGCAAATAATGCCAATGGATCCAAATTACCTTGCAACGCCACTCGGCCTTCAGTCAACTTTGCTGCTTTGGTTAAATCCATTGTCCAATCGACGCCTACCGCATCGCAACCACAACGTGAAATTTGATCCAACCACTGGCCACCGTTTTTAGTAAACACAATGCAGGGCACTGTTTTGGTTAATTGCGAAATAATATTTTGCATATAATGAAGTGAGAATTCTTGATATTGCAGCGGGCTCAACAACCCTCCCCAGGTATCAAAAATCATCACGGCATCTGCACCACTCGCGATTTGTGCATTCAAGTATAAGGCAGTAGCCGCGGCTAATTTTTCTAGTAATAAATGCAAAACTTCCGGCTGCTGATACGCCATCATGCGCACGCGTTGAAATTGCTTACCACTTGCGCCGCCTTCTACCATATAACACGCCAAGGTCCACGGACTTCCTGCAAATCCAATCAGTGGCACACGCTGTTGTAATTCACGCTTGGTTAAAGCAATCGCATCCATGACATAGCGCAAAGAATCTTCTGGATCAGGAATAGGCAATTGACGAATATCCGCCTCTGTTTTTAAGGCATGAACAAAACGCGGCCCTTCATTTTCTACAAAATGCAGCCCCAAACCCATTGCATCCGGTATGGTTAAAATGTCAGAAAAAATAATCGCTGCATCTAAATCAAAACGCGCCAGAGGCTGCAAGGTCACTTCACAGGCTAACTCAGGATTTTTGCACAATGCTAAAAAGTTGCCGGCACGCGCACGAATAGCACGATATTCTGGTAAATAACGCCCGGCTTGGCGCATCATCCAAATCGGTTGTCGTGTAACGGGTTGTCTTGCAAGCGCGCGTAGGAAATTATCGTTTTTTAACATCTGCATTTTAAGAACCCTCTTTGTAACTAAGCAATACATCATATACTTGGCTAAAATGAATTGTTGACACCTTGCTTCCAATAAAATTTTCTTGTCCGCTGTAAACAACATAGCGATCTTTACATCGACCTTCTACAAGATGTGAAAAATAGTCTAAGTTTTTAGCGAAACGCTTATCCATCGTTTGTGATGCTTTGATTTCAAATGCAACAAACTCATTAGCCGTTTTATAAATAACATCTACTTCGTGCTGCATGCTGTCACGGTAATAATATAAATTTGGAGATAAGCCTAGGTGTAGACGTGCTTTGAACATTTCCATAACTACCATATTTTCAAACAAAAATCCTCGCAATGGATCACGTTCTAATTGTTTTGGTGTTTCAATATCTAATAAAAAGCTCACAAAGCCAACATCAAAAAAATATAATTTTGGCGATTTAATTACTCGCTTACCAAAATTTTCAAAATAAGGTGGCAACAATGTAATAATAAACGTTGCTTGCAAAACGGATAACCATTGTTTAATGGTATTATGAGACACTCCCAGCTCATTACCCAGAGTATTTGTGTTAACCATCTGCCCAACTCTACCTGCGCACAGTTTAATAAAACGCTGGAACGTCAAAAGATCTTTGATGTGAATTAACTGACGCACATCTTTCTCGATATATGTTTCAAGGTAATGTCGATAATATTTCGTTGGATTTAAATCGTCATAATGTATCGCTGGCAAAAATCCACGATACAAACAGTCATCTGTAGAATATGAAGCAACAGGAGTGATGATTTCATGCAAACTTAATGGCAAAAGATGTAGAATGGCAGTGCGGCCTGCTAACGATTGAGCAATCGCTGCATGCAACTCAGGCTGATGACTACCCGAAAGAATATACATACCTTTTTTCTTTTGTTCATCTACTCGCACTTGCAAGTAAGAGACTAAACTGGGCACTCGCTGTACTTCATCAAAAATAATACCTTCTGGATGCTTATTCAAAACCCCTATGGGATCGTCTGTCACCCACTGCCTAATATCAGGACGCTCTAAATTATAATACGGCATATCAGGAAATAAACTTTTAATAAGCGTTGTCTTTCCTGATTGCCGCGGGCCCATTAAAGTCACAATAGGGTACTCTTTAAATGCCTGAGCCAACTCTGGTGTTAAATCTCGCCTATACACAGCCAATTACCACCTTATTTTTCATACATTTTGTTAGTATAACTGACAAAATGTATGGATTAAAGGGAAAAATTCAAAATCTGTGCCACTAAAAAGTACAGATTTTTTATAATCTATCCTATTAGGATAGTACAGCTTTCTTAGCTTTTGCCAGAGTCAATCTATGGTATCATTCAGGCAATTCATCAAAAAAAGATACTCATTTGTTAGCCAAAAAACGCTTTGGACAAAATTTTCTCCATGATCGCAATATGATTGATAAAATTGTGCGCAGCATTGCACCCAAAGAAATGGACACCATCGTTGAAATTGGCCCTGGGCGCGGCGCTATCACTTTCCCACTGCTAACTTCAGGTTGTCAATTAGAGGCGGTTGAAATTGACAAGGATCTCATTCCGGGACTTTACGAAACATGTCCGCTTCCCGAAAAATTTCACCTACATAACGCGGATGCGCTCACCTTTGACTTTAGCGTCATTGCCGCTCAATTTCGCTTAGTGGGTAATTTGCCCTATAATATTTCCACGCCTCTATTGTTTCATTTGATGAATTTCACTTCACAAATATCGGATATTCATGTCATGCTACAGCGTGAAGTAGTGGATAGAATTGTTGCAAAACCGCATAACAAAACTTATGGACGCTTGAGTGTGATGTTGCAATACTATTGCGATGTGGAGCGATTATTTTTAATTCCGCCAGGAGTGTTTGATCCTGTGCCAAAAATTGATTCAGCGTTGTTGCGCTTGATTCCAAAAAAGAATCGTCCATTAAATGTAAATCAAGAAAAATATTTAGAAGAACTTGTAAAGCTAGCTTTTGGTCAACGCAGAAAAACATTAAGAAATAATTTAAAAACCATTATATCAACTGAACAATGGGCAAGCATGTCTATAGACTCGCAGCAACGCGCCGAAAATTTAAGCGTAGAAGATTTTGTCAGATTAACAAGACTTCTTGCAGAATCCGTTTCTGTGGAGGAAGTTGGAGGAGGATCGGAGCGGAGAACCGGAGTGTACACGCCAGTACATGAGGATTTGAGTACCGAACCGACAAACAAATTCCCCAAAGAAATAGGATTATGTAAGAAGTCTACTAAAGAGATCGAGAAAAATGGCGACTTATGTAATTGGTGATGTCCAAGGCTGTTTTGATGAACTCCAGGATCTACTCAAAAAAATTCAATTTAATTCGTCACAAGATAGACTATGGTTTGCAGGCGACTTAATTAATCGCGGCCCGCAATCCTTGGAGGTTTTACGCTTTATTTATGCATTAGGCGAACCCCATCAAATTGTGCTCGGTAATCACGATTTACATTTGCTCGCCGCATGGGTGCATGGCGAATCAATTTCTTCTAAAGACACCTTGCAACCTATTTTATCGGCGCAAGATGGCGAAAAATTATGTCACTGGCTACGCCATCAACCAATGCTTGTTGAGGACTCTCGCTTAGGTTTTGTGATGGTGCACGCTGGTATTTTACCGCAATGGGATATGACTCAAGCGCGTGCATTTGCGCATGAAATTGAATCAACTTTGCAAGCCGAATCTTATGCAGTATTTTTAACGCATATGTATAGTAATGCTGATAATCAGTGGCAAGATAATCTGTCGGGTTTGCCACGACTACGCACACTAGTGAATGCATTTACTCGAATACGTTATTGTGATCACAATGGCGTGATGGCACTCACTGAAAAAGGTGAATTAGGCACGCAAAGCCAAGGGTTAAAGCCGTGGTTTGCTGACCCACAAAGAAAAACTCGTGATCAGAAAATTGTATTTGGACATTGGGCCGCCTTAGAAGGAAAAATACTTGGAGAGCATAATGTTTTTTCTCTTGATGCGGGTTGCGTATGGGGACGCTCTTTGCGCGCCATGCGCTTAGAAGATTTAAAAATATTTGAAGTGCCAAGTAAACAGACACCCTGGAAATAAGTGAGCCCCCATCATGAGAAAGTTTGTATTGTTTAATTTTGTACTTACAGCTAATATAGTTTTTGCCGCACAGACTATACAAATTCATGCGCAACTTCCGCCTGAATCGCCTGCAGCAGCATTACTCTTGGTAATAAATGATCTCGACCAAGGAAAAAGCACGCCTTATCTCATGCCATTAGCACCAGGTCAAACGCTACAAACTTTTCAAGTAGAAGGCAACCATTATCAAATCATACAATGGACGATTCAAGCCCCTAATTTAACCTTCTCTCCTTGTGCACCGACGCAATCGATTGATAACCGTTCTTTGATCGTTACTCTTACTGGAAAAATTGCGCCGGGCAACTTAAAGTGCGCGCTACGAGAAGTGGCAGCCATTCCTCAGCTCGCCGCATACGTACCGACTAGTAGCGTAACTCCAAGTGTAACGCCTGCAGCAAGCACCGATAAAAAATCAGCAGATAAACAAATTGCTGCGTACTTAACTGCCTTAAGTAAACCTTGTGAAAAAGGCACTTTTCAAGCAAACTTTGAAACACAAACCGTCACTTACAATATTCTCGGCATGAACGCAGGCAATTGTGATGTATCTATCAGATATAACAAACTACCGCCAGTATCGTGCCATCTCAACAACAACGATATCGCGCTACTCACTTCACCCACCGAGATCAATAGTTATATCAATGGAACAGCAGAACATTCAGAAAATTCTTTAAGCGCAAGAATTATGAAGGCGCGCTGTCAGGCAACAACGACATTGAAAAAAAATTAAGGTCCGAATTATTACTTTTTAAATAAATTCTCCTGCAATTTAATTCGCGAGTCATTATTGTGAATGTCTGGCTATTTTAACCTCTAAAAAAGTCGACGAAAAAAACGCATCTAAATTTTTGCTATTTAAGTTATCTTTAATGTTAATTAAATATACTCTTCCCCATTGGTATTTGTTGCGAATTAAGGGCTCTGTCTATGCCAAAATATGATCTTGAGACGAAATGTCTGGCTCTAGAGGCTCAGCTTTTTTTGACATGGATGTTATCTGATTATGTTGATGCCATACATTGGGCACACACTAATGTTTTGTCAGCAGAAAGAAGTTCAAAAACAAAATTTCCTTTGAAAAAAGGAGATGCCAGAAGCATGTTAACTACTGCTTTACGATTCATTCCAAGTGCTTGTAAGACGTCAAGCGGTCACCCAACATTAAGTGACGACCAATTAAAACCCATGCTTGAATGGATGGATAAAAATATTCCTTTGTTCCTTGTTGTGTACCAAGGTGTGATGCTGAAGTATACTTCACTTGCAAAATCTGATGCTTTTCAAAACTATTTGTCTCAGGCGGCAACAGGCGTTCTCTTGTATTATCTATATTTGAGTAATGCTAAGCGTGTCCGACAAGACTATCCAATGACGCATACCCTATATTTAGCGTTGCACAGAAAGATAGCAGTATGGCTTGACGCACAAATTGAGAAAATGCTTGAGGCAAGAGGTGATGAAGCGTTCAGTATTGTCGAAAATTTTGTCGAATTTTATATGAATCAGCAATTTGCTTTTTCTGTTCATTCTGTTTGTGAAAATAAAAAATACTCGTTGCCTCCATTGCTAGAAGCGTATACTGCCCCTGATCAATCTGCAAGCGACCATAATAAAAAAATTAAGGAATTAAATTATCGTCTATTTGTTATTTTATCAAATAATACAATTATACCTGATTGTGAATTTCTCCCAGGAATGTTTGTGCCTAGTCAAGCCCCGAAAAAAATGAATGATTTTATACTGGATATTGGGCGCGCTATTCTTGCTATGGGGCTCTATAAGAGTCACAATAGGTCAGCAAAACTATCTCTAGATCGACTCTTATTTTTGCTGTCTTTTTCTGCATCGGCATGTGTTTTTTTTATCGCCTGTATGTTGGATGGCAGCAATATTCTTGATAATGTTTTTATGATGTTGGTTGCATTTAACGGTGTTTTTTCATCATTAAAAGAGCGGCGGGGGAACGTCTATTACACATCATTGTTGGTTGAATTTTTAGATGCTTGGCGGGAAGAAACGGCGTTAGATGGTTTTAAATATTTTACCAGCCTCTGTGTGCTAGATTCGCTTTCTCCCGCTGACCAGGGTTTAGAGGATGCTTTAGAGCGAAAGAGAGTGGCGGTACCTGATAAGAATACTGTTATAACGCCGAAGTCTTATAGTGATTTTGATTTTTCTAGTGTTGTAAAATTCTGGACGACTGCGGTAAAAACACCCTCTGCCAAAAAAAATAGGTGGCTAGTTAATGTCACTGACGAGACTGTTGTTCTTGATCAAGAAAAGATAAGAGTTTCGTGGGAAATTGACGGCAATATATATTCAACCAATCCGGTAGAGGGGCAATATCAGGCATACCCCATTGCTTCAAATAAGACTGATGTCAGATTTTTTGCTGCTATTTCTCCTCGTGTCACTGGCGACTCTGTTTGTAAGTTTATTCAGATATTACAAGGAAACTTGAAGTTTGTTGCAAAGAAAGAGAAGCAGGGTATCGTTCAATGGCACTAACCTAACAAAAAGTCTTTTACAAACAACAAGTTAATGAAAAACGCCTCCAACAAGAGTATGTTTGTTTTTGCAAAAAAATAAACTATTCACAGAAGGAAGCGTTCAT
>JAIXPZ010000057.1 GCA_027486005.1 Legionellales bacterium | reverse complement strand
CATCCGCCGAATCTACTTCCAGCGCCTACCTAACATGGCGACATTGGATAGAAAGCTATCAGATTTCAGGCGGGGTTAGAGCGGCAGGCGAATGGTCAACTGCGGTTTCTAGGATAATCCATCTCAAATTGTTTGAAAAAGCGGTAAAGCCTTTTATAACGCGATTCTACTGAGGCTTTCGCTTCAAAACCTACCGCAATTTCACTTAAATTAACCGTCCTGACTTTAAAAAGAGCCAGCAACATTCGGCTAAAACAATCTAATCGGGCCTTGTTCCCAGCAAACTTTTTCCCTAAAATAGCCTTTAACTCGCTGATGTTGTCTTTCATTTATTTTCTCGCCAGAAAAAAATCGAATTTTAAGACAAATTAGCGAGTTTTTTTAGCTCTATAAAATGAAAAATTCGCTTGATCCACCCTCATCCGCCTGCCGGCACCTTCTCCCGCCAGCGAGAGAAGGGCCTCCGTCGCTATTGTCATGAGTAATTTTCAGGGGCATCAAAAAATTGTCCAGTACAGAGATTTTTATGCTCAAACTGTAGAAAATCTAGTTAAATCTGTTTAATATTCCACTCGAAATTAATTTTTTAAGGGCAATAAAATGGCTAAAGCACCAACAATCAAGAAACCCCGTAAAGATGTTATTCAAGATTTTGATTTTTCAGATTTTATGACGGGGTCAGAAGGTCCTGAAGATGAAATGATTCTTGGAATGATGAGTGGCTTGGTTGAAGCTACTCGGCATCAGCAACAAACAGCGATTGAATTAACAAAATTAGTTCTTGATAAAATGGCATCCAGTGAAAAAATAAATGAAGAGCAGATATTTTCTACATTTAAACGCGCAACAAAAGTAGTTTCAGAAGTTTCTCCACTACAAGAATTGTTTAAAAAAATGTATGAATAATACAAAAGAAAAATAGTGGTTATTTCAAGGATAAGAATCAATGAGCATTGATCAATCTGGATTTGAACAAGTAATTGCAAAAAGCATGGATGTTGAGATAAAAACTCAACATCCTTTGATTCAATTGGCGAATGTTTTGCCGTGGGAAAACATGATAGAGATGGTAATGCCGGATTTGAAAGTAACGAAAAAAGCGTGTTGGTGGATGGGTAGGCCGTTACGATTACGCATTCATCTTGGGGCTTATTTGTTACAGCAACTATTTGGATTAACCGATCGTCAAACCGAGTATGGAATAAATGACAATGCGGCTTATCAGTTATTTTGCGGGAAGTTTTTAGTTAAAAAATGGCACTGTCCCGATCATACCAAGATTGAAGAATTTCGTTCACGGTTATCAGCTGAGACGCAACAAAAGCTCACGAATACAATTGCAGCTCATGCAGTCAACTTAGGTTTTGCAGATGCATCGCAGGTTGATATTGACTCTACGGTACAAGAAGCGCATATGAGTTACCCAGCAGATAGTAATTTGTTGTGTAAGCTAGGGAGCATGGCGAAAAAAAGGGAAAAAATATTTAGCCGATGTAAAATCATTCCTGGAAACGGGCAAAATGGTTAAAGATAAGATTTTATCATTTCATTTGAACGAAGCATTTTGTATTACGAAAAACAAACCTGGCAAGAAATATCAATTTGGTCGTATTTTTCAATTAGGTAGAATTCGTGGTAATTTCTTTTTTGTTGAAAGAAATGAATTTGCGAATCAAACAGATAAAAAATCCATTGAGATGATGCTGAAAACACATGCAGAAACCTTCGATGGTAAAACGCTTGATTCAGTTGCGACAGACAAAGGATATTATTCAAGAAAAAATGAAAAGCTTATGTTGCAACATGGCGTTAAAGAAATTGGTATTCAAAGGCCAAATAATATAAAAATCGAAAGAGTTTTTCCCTTATCCAAAAAACGCCAAGAAGCGCTGGTTGATCGCAGAGCAGGTGTTGAACCTTTAATTGGTGATGCTAAAAATCGCAGCCAGCTCGGACGAAGCAGAATGAAATCTGATCGAACGATAGAAGCGTCTGGTTTTGCATCAGTATTAGGGTTTAATTTAAGACAATTGATACGTTATGAAACGGGAAAAATAAGCTTGGGAGTAACATAGCAATGCTAGCATTTCGCGCCAGGGACTATATAGCACTACTTTTTTTTCTCGCCGGGAGCTTGATTTTTACAACAGGCTCAGGAAAAACTTCATCTTCTTCGGATCAAACAGTCACTTATAATATTATTGGGCTACCACAAAATATTCTTGAAAATGTACAAAGTCGCCTGAAAGCCTCTGATGCCAAATCAACGGATCAAATTGAAAAAGAAATTATTCTAGCAATACAACCTTACGGTTATTTTCACTCAGAAATTTTTCGAAAAACCGTTCAACAAGGAGGCGATGAATTTTTTCAATATGATGTTCGCTTAGGCCCAGCTCTTCACATTATTCAAACAGAAATCAAAATTATTGGCCCAGGGGAGAATAATAAAAAAATTCAGCAAGCGCTTAAGAATACGCCTCTATTAAAAAAGGGAGCTATCTTTACAACAATGGATTACAACAAAACACACGCACTCATGTTCACCCTTGCTCGCAGTAATGGCTACATCAATGCTGAAATGATTAGACATGAAGTTTATGTCAATCTTGAAAAAAATGAAGCCACTGTTTTTCTTACGCTCAATACCGGACCATTATTTTATTTTGGGCCGATTACTTTCTCATCCAGCCCTTATAATATTAGTTTTTTAGAACGCTTTGTCCCTTTTCGAGAGAGACAAGTCTACTCACCTGATGCTGTAAAAAATTTGCAAGAAAATCTATTAAATAGCAAATATTTTTCATCCGCCTCTGCGATTCCTCAACTCGACAAAACTGCTTCAACTGACGAGATTCCTGTGCTTATTGATACACAAGCCGTTAAATCTCAGCAATATAATTTTGGTGTTGGGTATGGTACTAACACAGGGGCCAGAACCAGCATTGGGATGGATTTTTATCGTATGACAGATACCGGTCATCACCTTTCTACTTTACTCAATCTTTCAACGGTAACCAATAGCATTATGGCAAAGTACTATATCCCCGGGGAGCAGCCCTACATTAATCAATATGTTATAGGCGGCTATTATGGTGAATTTAAGCCTCAAACTGATGATGTGGCATTCACAGAAAAATATTTTGCGGGTTATGAAACAAAGCTAAATAAGCTATGGAGTAGTTCCAGCAATATTAATTACCTGCACGAACGCTTTTCCATAGATGATTCTCCTTACCATACAACAGACTTAATTTATCCAAGCTTTAATCTTTCGCGCTTATCCAGTAATAACGCCTTTAATCCTGAAGAAGGCTCAAGAATAACCCTCGATGCCTCTACCAGTGTGCCAGGCACTGAAGAAGAGTTCTTACAAAGCGAACTGTCAGGAAAATGGATCTATCCCCCAACAAAAAATAATTTTGTTATTCTTAGAGGCCATCTTGGTACAACCTATGCAGATGATTATAGTGATAAATTTCCTTTGTCTATGCGATTCTTTGCAGGTGGTTATAACAGTGTTCGTGGATACGCTTATGAATCATTGGGTCCAGGAAAATACTTAAAAGTAGGTAGTGCTGAAATTCAACAGCGCATCTACGGACAGTTTTTTACTGGCATTTTTCTTGATGAAGGCAATGCAAACGATAGCCTAACTCAACCCTTAGAACGTGGGGTCGGTATTGATTTTATTTATCGCACTAGTGTTGGACCTTTAAGTATTTACATTGCTCAGGCCAGCACCGAACCAGACAAACCCCTTTCTATTGAATTTAATTTTGGGGCTAATTTATGATATTCAGAAGCTTTACTTCTCTGTTACTCCTATTACTCTTTAGCTTGTTGATTATTTTAGAAACTGATTTAGGTCTAGCATTGCTAATCCGCGTAATACCAGGCGAAGCAAGCGCGCAAAAGATTTCAGGTTCTTTATTACATGGATTTTCAATGGAAGGATTCAATTATAGAAATGAAAGCATTGAGATTTCCACTGAGAACATCTATGCACACTGGCAATGGCATGAACTACTTAAACAGAATTTTGTCATCAACAGTATCCAAGTAGAAAATGTAACCATCAAGTTTTTTGAAACATCTAAAAAAAGTAGTCCACTTAAGCTTAGCCCTATCTCTCTTCCAATTAACATTTACTTAGACGCCTTGAATATTAAAAACATTAAAATTAGCGATAAAAGTAATATTTATCTTTTCAATCAAATAAGTCTAAACGGCGAGTTGGTTAACAATACATTAAAACTCAATGAAGTTTCCATTCTTACGCCAACGTTAAGCAGCACTAGTAATGGAATAATTAACCTAAAAAGCTGGTCTAACATTAAGTTCAACAACCAAATTACAGTGCTTTCTCGACAAAACCTGCCTATCTTCACCACTATTACTGGCAATAAAAATGCTATTTCTTTACACATAACGTCAATTAAATGGCTAGATATTTCTTTGGTGCTTGAAAAATATCTTGAGAAATTTGAAGACATTACTATTCAAGCTAATTGGTTCGTGGATACAGAGAAAGCGGCATTTCCCGAATTGAAAAAACTTAATGGAATGATACAAATTACTGGAAGGGCAAATGGAAACTTACTACGCCCGATAATCCAAGGGAAATTAGCAGCTAAAAATATCGTCTACGACACTCTTATCATAAAAAATCTTAACAGCTTAATTAATGTAGATTTAAAAAATAAGCAAAAAATGGATTTTCATCTTGCGGGTAGGAATATTTCATCAGGTGAAACTGTATTAAATAATATTCATGCCAGCCTCACTGGCACTTTAAAATCACATGTGATTAAAATCTCGTTGCAAACCTTTAACAGTGACTTTTTTTCACTGATTACACAGGCTGGAGTAATGAATGAAAACACGTACTCTATTAGCCAAGGAAAAATAGATATCGGTCCACTAAATCTTAGTTTAAGTCCTATCGAAATGAAAATAAGTTTAAAGAATGATAAAGTGTTATCATACCAAGCAACTTTTCAACACGAAAAAGAGACTCTATCTTTACAAGGCAACTCAGAACTCAGCTTCCCAGGTCTCAAAACACAACTTTCTGTTTTTACTAAACAGTTCAGCGTTATAAATACAAAACCCTATAAGGTTGCTTTATCTTCTGATTTACAAATAAACCACAATGAAAGCATAACAAAAATTTCTGGAAATTTAGGGGTGCTTAGTGCAAATATTGCTCCCACTGATTTTAGCAACACAGTTACTCTCACCAGTGATATTATATATACTAACAATAAAGGGGAGCCCCTTTATAAAAAATCATCTCCATTACAATTATTTATTGATGTTTTTGTTACAATCAAAAAAATCACCCTGGATTACAAGGGAGTGAACGCTGCTATCACAGGCGAAACCAAACTTACTCAAACACCGACAACGGAACTTAGCGCTTACGGCCAGCTACAATTTTTATATGGGTCTTATAAAGCTTATGGTCAGGCACTGACTATTCAAAAAGGCAGCACATTAAACTTCATTCATGATCTTGACAATCCGCAGCTTAATATTACTGCCAGCAAACATATACCTGTTTCTGCTGCATACATGACACTACCATCATATCAACCCTACCTTATTGCTGGCGTTGAAGTGACCGGAACAGCAGACGAACCAATTATCCGTTTATTTACTATTCCAGGAGATGTGAGTCAACAAGATATCTTATCTTATCTGATTTTTGGTTTTCCTCAAAGTCAATTATCACGCTCTCAAGCAAGCGCGTTGTACAGTGCGTTTAACATGATGGACATCAACAATGGAAATTTTAGTTTAACTGCTTTGCAAAAAAACATACAACAGGAGTTCGGATTTTCTGAATTCGGAATAGGAAATACGTCAGAATATAATTCCTCAACTCAACAATACGAGACAGGAACAGCGTTTGTAGTGGGAAAACGTATTACAGATAATCTAACGGCTACCTACAACGTTGGCATATTAGTTCCAGTCAATGTATTCTATCTACGTTATCAGCTTGCACAACACTGGGCATTGCAATCTGATAGCAGCGCGCTAGGAAATGGTGGAGATATTTTTTATACTATCAGCCGAGATTAAACAGAAAAAGACTGCCCACAACCGCAAGTCGTTTTTGCATTAGGGTTTTGTTCGATAATAAATCGTGCGCCTTCTAGATCTTCTTTATAATCAATTTTTGAGCCCGCTAAATATTGAATGCTCATCGGGTCAACAACCAGCGTTACCTCAATAGCTGTACCTTGATCACCCTCTTCACCATCACTCTCATTAGCAAGCTTCACTGTTTTATTAATCACAGTATCATCAGCCTCTACTTTTTCATCAAAGGTAAAACCATATTGAAAGCCAGAACATCCTCCACCAGTAATAAAGGCTCGCAATTTTAGATCTAGGTTTTGTTCTTCTACAATAAGAGTTCCCACTTTTTGGGCTGCCGCTTCAGTGAAGTTTATAATTTCTGGAATTCGTATTAAAGGTTCGCTCATGAAAACACCTGGTTCTATTTTTTATGCCGAAAACATTCTACATCGTGTTCGTTAATCATACCGACTGCCTGCATAAAAGCATAGCATATCGTTGCACCTACATATTTAAAGTCCATTTTCTTTAATTTCAGCGCCATCGCAGCTGAGCGTTCGATAGCAAGCAACTGCAAATCAGCATGCCCTGTAAGTAACATAGGTTTATTTTCTACAAAACTCCAAAGAAACTCTGAGAAATCACCGCCAGCTTCTGTAAACTTTAAATAAGCTTGTGCATTAGAAATTATGGCTGTGATTTTTATGCGATTACGAATCAATCCCTCGTCCCGCAATAATGCTTCAACATTCTTATGTGTAAATTTGCTCACTCTCTCAGGATCAAATTGCAAGAAACATCGAAGATAACGTTCTCTTTTCTTTAATATCGTAATCCAACTCAAACCTGCTTGTTGACCTTCTAAATTAAGCATCGCAAAAAGCTTTAGGCTATCATAGACGGGAACGCCCCATTCTTCATCATGATATTGGACATAAAGTGGATCGGGAGTTACCCATTGGCAGCGTTTCTGTATCATTACTACTTTACCTCAGTTTTTTCGAGCTTGTTTAAAAAAGTATAAACCGATGCATTTTAATGTTGAAGAGCCGAAGAACGTTGAGAATAAATCACTGTAAAAACACCGGTAATTAAAAAAAGAATTGCCAGCATTTCATTCACGCAAGGATAGCGCTGTTCAAAAATAAAGCTGTAAATTAATCCAAAAATCGTCTCTGAAATAATTAGCGCCCCAACAATCGATGTAGGGCTATTCTTTGCACTGTGTGTCCAAAAAATGCTTGCAAGCCATGATGTCCCAAGCCCTAGCACTACGCTCCAAATTATAAATTTACCCAAATCAACGTTATGCCACAAATTAGAAAAACCATTTAAGTAACTAAAGACAGGTAACATAACTATGAAGCTAATGAGCCCCATCAATGAAGAATAATCCATTGCATTGATTTCTTGATGTTTTTCCATAAAATTGGCATTGGTAATACCAAACCACGTCCACATAATAAGTGCAATAATAAGCATTAAAATACCAGTAATTTTAACATGAAATAACAAATTGATATTTATAGTAAAGAATAAAGGCAGAACTAACAAAGAAAAAATTCCCATAAGAATTAAACAGAGACCACTTAGTAAATAAAAGTTACATTTCGGTCGACCAAATAAAACCAAAGTAAAAGGCAAAATACCAATAATCAACGAAGAAACCACACCATTTGTCTGCTGAATACCTATAAATAAAACCAAAGTATATAACCAAAATCCTGTGGCACTTAATAATATAATTTTAAATATCTCTCTCGCAGAAAGTGTGCGAATTAATCTCTTTACACCTGAAAAATTTAATAAACCAATGAGTCCAAAGAAAAAAAATCGACCGAAGGTGATTTGTAATGGGGTGAATTTATTTAATAAAAGCGGGATTATAAACAGCATTCCCCAAAGAACTCCAGCAAGCAGACCTGCAGTTATACCTTTTGTTCTTTTCATTCAGCAATACCTTTATCCAAAAAAATAAACAAAATAGCTTGCCTCATGCTAAATAATGATGCTCAATTTTATTTTTTCCATGCTAAAAAATAAAAAAAAAGCGACTGTTAGGTCGCTTTTTATTGTCGAGAATTAAATGTCTGGCAATGACCTACTCTCACATGGCTTTCGCCACACTACCATCGGCGCTAAGCTGTTTCACTACTGAGTTCGAAATGGGATCAGGTGGGGCCAGCTTGCTATT
>JAIXPZ010000028.1 GCA_027486005.1 Legionellales bacterium | reverse complement strand
ATTTCTTCTAGCGCCTCGCGCCACCATGCCAGCTTTATGGCCGCTACCATTGGCTCGGTGCTGGTGGCCACAATCTTTTCCCACTCCGCATGCAATAACACGTAGACCAGCCACGCCTGTGCTTTCGGCGCAGGCAATGCACTAGCAAGCAAATAGCGGTGATAATCGGCCGCGCGGGCCTCGGTGTATAAATTTATCTCAGTCATAATGAGAGGCTGTAGCATGTTGGGGGTTGCACTTCTAGCGCCAGTTCACTACATAAGAATGATTCAAAAAGGGAGCCTATGTTAGTCACTCGTCGTGTTTTGTTGAAAACCGCTGCTAAACTTGGTTTGGCCGCCTTTGCGCTCGGCACGTCAAAACTCGCATTCGCCAAACCCAATACCCCCACCCCATCACGGAGAGACACCATGCCTTTTACCTTACCTGAATTGCCTTACGCTAAAGACGCGCTTGCCCCTTTCATCTCGGCGGAAACCTTTGATTTCCACCATGGCAAACACCACAATGCTTACGTCACCAACCTGAACAAATTGGTGGAAGGCACGGATTTGGCCAATAAATCGTTGGAAGAACTCATCCAGCTTTCAGCGGGTGACGCTAGCAAAGCAGGTATTTTTAACAATGCCGCACAAGTGTGGAACCACACCTTCTTTTGGAACTCGATGACCCCCAATGGCGGCGGCGCCCCTACTGGTAAATTGGCAGAAAAAATTGCTGCTGATTTCGGAAGCTATGAGAAATTTGTGGAAGAATTCAAAACCGCGGGTGCTACCCAATTTGGTAGTGGCTGGGCATGGTTGGTGTTGGACGGCAGTACGCTGAAAGTGGTGAAAACCGCCAACGCAGAAACCCCACTCACCAAAGGCCAAACCCCACTTTTGACCATCGACGTGTGGGAACATGCTTACTATATCGACTACCAAAATCGTCGCCCAGATTTCATCAGCACCTTTGTAGAAAAATTAGCGAACTGGAAATTTGCGGCTGCTAATTTTGAAGCAGCAAGTGCAGCCAAAGCGGCTTAGGTTTTTTGAGTTTGTTCCCATTCGCGGCTACTGCCGCTCATATGGAACGGGCTCAAGGCTGGATCGGCCTACTGGCCTTCTAAAGAAAAAGGGAGAGCAACCGCTCTCCCTTTTTTGTCATAAAATCTTCATACCTCTCAGCCGATTTTGAGGTATAATACTATGACTTAATTTGCGGCTTTATACGAAAAAATAATAAAACTATTCAAAGTCGTAGGCACCTCACCTGTTATGAGGTCTAATATTTTCAAACATGAAAAAATACATTTTTTTCTTATGCGTCGTAATTTCGGTTGTGTACATCCACAGCTGTATAAACAAAACCAATTTTGACCGCTTCTCTGAAGCTGTCATAGATGGGACTGCAAAATTCACCGCTCAAGTAGATGGTGAAAATAAATCCTTTGTCATAAAAAAGGCAGAGGCTTTGGGAGATACACTTCTAAAGGTCACGTTAGAGGATGCCTTAAATCAAGAGATTCACTTAGAATTTTTTGACGAAAAATACCATCGCCATGGCACTTGGGAATGGTATCCTGGCTGGTATTACACCAGCAGAAACAGCTATTTCTATCATTTTCTAACGGTAGAAAAAGAAAATGGTGAGCGATACACCATTCATGCCGAATATTAAGGCACAAAAAAAGATACAAAAAAAGGGAGAGCAACCGCTCTCCCTTTTTTATAAAATCTAAATGATATAGTGATGTCATCAGACCGAACGAGCCTTCAGCGCCGCCCCATGTGAGCAACAGTATGTTGCGATAGCGGGGGCAAATGAAAAACTAAAGTCCTCGCCCACCACCACCTTCCGTGCCAGCAAAGCGGTTCCAGCGCTCTTGAGACGCACGCTTGCGGTCGGTGTTCAGATTGCGAATCTCCTGCATTTTAGAGCTCCAAAGCTCCTGCTGCTTATCCTCTTTTTTGCCCTGACGGCTGCGCTCTGGTTTAGCGCGCGCCACTTTTGGCGCAGACATCGTGCCGTCACGCTCGGTTTCCGCCAGTTGTTGTTCATGCATCTGCTGCATTAAAAAAAGATGCTTATTGCGCTCGCGCTGGAGTTTTTTCTTGTGTCGTTTTCTAAAAAAACTCGCAAACATGCCCTAGCTCCCTTGCGTGTCTTTTGCAGGAGGAGGCTCGGCCAACATCGATTGTGCGGCCTGTTTACGACGCTTGAGGTTCTCACGCAGGGCATTGGCCACCCGCACTCGGCGTTTATCTGCCGCCTGCTGCACAGGACTGCCTTTAAGCGAAGAAATGGGGGTTTCTTTAGGTGAGTTCATGGGCAAAAACATAATCGAAAAATGGCGAAAAAACCACAAAAAAGCCTGCCTTTACAAAAGTTTCATGGAAAGGCTTGCAAAGCCCACCGAAGTATGGCAAACACCCCCGCCTAAACACAATGTGTTTGTGCCGCGGTAGCTCAGGGGTAGAGCACGTCATTGGTAATGACGGGGTCGGAAGTTCGATTCTTCTCCGTGGCACCATTTCTTGCTTGTATTCTGACAGCAAGCTATCTTGACATTCCTCTGTGAGCGCCCTTTGTGTGTTTTTCTGTCGCTCGGACCGCAGTGGTATGGTTTTCCATCTCTAAAGCAACGTACCCTTTGACTGGATTTATTGCATCATTTACTTCCAGCTTTATGCGACTATTGGCTTGACGCTTGATATAACGATCGGCAGTTTTTTCAATAACGGCCTTTTCTTCTTCTCCCACAACATTTGCAAAGCTTTTTTCAAGGGATATAGCAATTGCTTTCGAGACTTCAGGTGAAGAGCTGCGAGCATTAAAGCCAAAACGCACCTTATTGCGTTGGTTAATTTTATCTAGATTATCTAAATCTTTTGTTGCTGCCGCCTGCACATCTTTGGCCATGGATTCAATTTGTTCACGACTCATCTCAATGTTTTTACCTGATCCTGGATTTTGTTTATTTGCAGCATCCACCATCGCAGTAAACATTTTATTAACATGCATAGTCGCAAGTTTTGAGGCCCTAGGGTTTTCGCCTTCTTCGCGTCCTACGCGATGAATTTCATTAATAATCGCCTCGCGTAAATCGCGTCCTTTATAATTCTCTTGTTCTAGCGCAGGGATTTCCTGTTTTTTCAGCGGTCCTTTAAAATATTTTCGTTCATTGTTCTCAATAGATTTTTGATACTCTGCAAGCGATTTAGATTCCATTTGCGCTGTGATTTCGGGAGAGAAAAATTGACCATAAGTTAGATGTCTCAACAATGTATTGCCACTGATATAAATCGTATCATCTGGCGTTTTTCCGTCCCGGCTTTTATGCCAAGTAATCGTCCCTACATCTGAATAATTACCCCATCCAATACAATTATATTTTCCATAACCATTTGCTTTTGGTTCAGTAACTTCTACCAAATCTT
>JAIXPZ010000058.1 GCA_027486005.1 Legionellales bacterium | reverse complement strand
ACCGCCTGGCGTAAAAGTGCTTTGGATAGGAATGCAGCGATTACGTGATTTTATTGCCGGTTTGAATGCAGCAAAAAGGCTTATGGGAGCTACTTAAAAATGTGTGTAATGATGAACCGTGCAGGTGAGCACTGCTTTCGGAAAAAATCTCAATAAAATCGCTTATCTTCAGCGCCTTAAGCTCGCTCGCTACGTTTCCAACTGCTGAATTTAGGATAAAAGCTTAGGAGTTAACACGGTAAAAGAAAAAAAAGGGGAAAAGCGGACATTTTCATTTTGGTTTGACAAGATACAGATTAGACTTTATTCTCACCATCGAGTTTGTTAAATTGTAGCAAGTGTTTTTTCTAAGGGGCGTGTAATGCACAAAAAAGTGCTTTGTAGTTTTGTTTTAGTACTGAACACTGCTCTGATTGTGAGCTGCTCGACGCCATCAAGTCGATCTTGCTACTATAGATCATCCACCGACAGCAACTTGGTAGCCAGCCCAAGCGCAGTTGTTTACTCTGCTTCAAGCATTGTTATTTATACTCCCGAGCACATGCCAACAGAACCTTTTGAGGTCATTACAACAGTCAAAATACCGCTATACAATCAATACAAAATCAAGCGACAACAAGCACAAGTCGATCAAATGTTCAAAGATCAGGCACGTTCTTTGGGAGGTGACGCATTAATATTGGTACCGCTTGGTGATAAAAAATACTCTTATGCAAATGTAATCCGTATCAAACCTATGACTGCAAAAACAGTTAACAATCCGGGATCGTTGCCTTCAACTTCGGCAATAAACCAAGCATCGGCAGCGAAATAATAAACCCTAGTGTAAACATTACTGCCCAGCCCCAATACAGAACAACAGCACTTGCTAATGGCCCAGCCCCTATGCGCCCTACCGTCATCACAGCAGTAAATAAAGCCAATTGTGCCGCTGTATAACGAATATCACATAACGCCATTAAATAAGCGACCAAAGCCACTGTAGCCATTCCTGAGGCACCGAGCTCGAGCATGACTGAAAAAATCACCAACCAAGGGATCGCTCCGTACAAAGCTAATGCAACAAAAGCGAGATTGGCAAAGGCCTGCAACACTCCAAAAATCAATAACGCTCTATATAACCCCAAAGTTGGCAGCAAAAATCCCCCCAAATAAGCGCCTAATATAGTGCTAAAAAATCCCACTGTTTTAAACAACACGCCCACTTGCGATAGCGTAAGATGTAATTCTCTTAAAAAAAATGCTGTTCCTAATGATTGAGTAAACGCATCTCCAAATTTATAAAAAATAATAAATAGCAGTATCCATACCGCAAACTTTCGCGTTAAAAATGCTTTAAATGGATTAATGTAAATATTAAAAAACCCTGATGAAACATCTTTTTTTTCTGTTGTAGACGGCAAACAATAGGCAATCAACACTCCTAATAGCATTAAAATTGACATGCCTAGAAAATAAATATGCCAACCCAGTTGATCCGCTAAAATAAGTCCAACTCCCCCTGCCACCAGCGTCGCCAAACGATAAGCAAAAATAAACGCCGCCGATCCCATGCCTCTCTCGTCGGCGCGCAAATATTCAGTGCGATAGGCATCAATCGCCATATCTTGTGTTGCAGAAAAAACTGCAATACTAATCGCTAATAAAGCAATTAAAAGCAAATGATTGGTCGGCGATAAAAACGACATGACAAAAACAATCACTGCCAATATAAATTGACAGAGAATCATCCATGCTTTTCTACGATGTGTACATTTAGATATAGGCAAATGATATTTATCTAAAACAGGCGCCCATAAAAACTTGTAGGTATACGGTAGGCCTACTAAAGTTATCAAGCCAATACTCGTCAGACTAACATTCTCGCTTGCAAACCAAGCTTGCAAAATGCTGCCGGTTAACATTAACGGCAAGCCTGAAATAAACCCTATCCAATAGACTAGTAGCATGCGTTTATTCAGAGCAAGCATCAGACTGTTTTTGATCGTCATCTCAACTTACTCCACATGTACTATATCAGTGTCTTTTGGAAGCTGCTCAAAAAAAATTGCCTGATCGAGTTTTTTATTAACAATCACATGCTCAAAAGTGATTTTTGTTTTTTGGCCAAGCGTGGTTTGATATTGAATTTCTCGAACAGCCCCATCTGAATTGAGCATTAATATCACCCCAATCAACAAAGTATCCTTTTCATCCGGTATCGGTTTTAAAATATATTTTTTATCAACGAATTCAACAGAGAAATTCTTCAAAACTGATGCCGCATCGCCTGTTAATAGCATTAAGGGCAGTAAACTAGGATCTTTTTTAGAGTAGACTTTTTTAAGCGTTGCTTGTGCTAATTCTGGATCATAAACAATCAATGTATTATTTCGATACCACATCGTTTGAGGACTGGGCGACACCACATGCCAATAAAAAAGTGAAGGCCGATTGAATTGCATGCTTCCAACAGAATGTTGCAATACCTCGTCCTTTTCTCCTAGCACTTCTTGTGTAAAATCACTTGAAAAAGTGACTACATGACTTAATTGTTTTGCAAGTGAGTCACTGGGGGATTCTGCGAAAGCAAGGTGAAAATTAAATATTAATACCAGAAAAAAAAATTGTCGTTTCACATAATTCTCCGGTTATATTTTAGAAAATTGAATCGTTTTCTCTAAGTATGGAAGTAGCGTTACTCCAAAATCAAACGCATCATTCAGATATTCCGCAGTCAACTCAGGCTGGTCCGGATATTCATGCGATAAATGATTGCGGATTTGGCGCATCTTCATCCAGTTTTCTGCATCATCAATCACCCCTAACTTCTCGAGTCGATTCAACCTGTCAATAAAAGTCATTTCATCCACTGGCTCTCCAGTTGAAGCCAATAACTTGGGGTATAATGCATTACCCATCAAATCTTGTAATTTCGAGAAACGACTCGTGTATAGTTCAAACAAGGGTAGCTCATCTTCAGAAAGGGTTAAAATCGTTTCAGGTGAAATCGGAAAATATGAATTAAGTTTTTTCATTGCATATTTTAAGCGTTTAGCATGAATCTGAGCGACTTCAATAATTGATTGTAATGTTTCCTGTTGAAAAGCTATTTTTTTAATCATGCAATTTGCACTCCGGTTTGTTTAGCAACACTATAGATAGGCAACGATAAAGAAACTGTCAATAAATTCAATACCACATCAATTTTTTGGTCGCCGAAGGAACGCCATAAATCATTAACAAACGCCAATTTACTCTTTAATGCGTTTGAAGGATGCTGATGTGTTTCCACATAAAAATCAAGATCACCACCACGCTTCTCTTCATCAACCCGAGAACCAAACACCCAGAGGTGATCCTCAATATCAAAGTGTTTTTTAAAAGAGGTGCGAATAATATCAAGCTTTTCTTCAGAAATTCTCATCATACTCCAATCAATAATAAAAGTTTCTGTATTTTACCACGCATAATATAAGCGCTAAGAACTCGGCGCATAGACTTCACGCGTTCCGTTATTTTCCATTGGACCAACTAAACCTGCATTTTCCATTGTCTCGACTAATCTTGCAGCGCGGTTATACCCAATTTTTAAACGACGTTGAATGCTAGAAATAGATGCTTTACGAGTTTCCAACACGATTTGCACGGCTTGATCATACAATTTATCTTGCTCGCCATCTTCATCGTCGGAGTCAAAGGCATTATTCGAATCACCCTCTTCGGAGTCATGTTGTTGTAATCCTAACTCTAAATAATCAGGATCTCCTTGGGCACGCCAAGCAGCAACGACACGATGCACTTCTTCATCGGCAACAAAAGCACCATGTACACGCACGGGCACACCGGCGCCAGGAGCTAAATATAACATATCCCCATGACCTAAAAGCTGTTGCGCGCCCTGCTGATCTAAAATCGTGCGTGAATCAATCTTGGAAGATACTTGAAATGCAATTCGTGTGGGAATATTAGCTTTAATCAAGCCAGTGATAACATTCACAGAGGGACGCTGTGTCGCTAAAATTAAATGAATTCCCGCCGCCCGTGCTTTTTGTGCAATACGTGCGATCAACTGCTCGACTTTCTTTCCCACTACCATAATCATATCGGCAAATTCATCGATCACCACAACAATCATAGGCAAAGCGACTAATTCGCCATTTTCCACACTACGCGAATACCATTCAGGCGCCATAATCGGCGCACCATTTTTTCTGGCTTCTTGCACTTTTTCATTAAAACCGGTGAGATTTCGAACGCCTTGGGTCGCCATTAATCGATAGCGTTTTTCCATTTCCGCGACACACCAACGCAAAGCATTGGCGGCTTCTTTCATATCTGTCACTACTGGTGTTAATAAATGTGGAATACCTTCATAAATAGAAAGTTCCAACATTTTTGGATCGACCATAATTAAGCGTACTTCTGCAGGTGTTGCTTTATAGAGCAGGCTTAACAACATTGCGTTCAATCCTACTGACTTACCCGCACCGGTTGTTCCTGCCACTAAAAGATGGGGCATTTTGGCTAAATCAACTACCACAGGATGTCCTGCAATATCTTTTCCTAATGCCAAACTGAGTGGCGATTTTGCTTGTTGATATTGTTTCGACTCTAACACTTCTTTGAGATATACAATTTCACGCACGCGATTCGGGATTTCTAAACCCACTACTGATTTACCTGGAATGACCTCTACAATTCGCACTCGAACAACGGATAAAGAGCGAGCAAGATCCGTTGCAAGATTACTAATACGACTCGCTTTTAGTCCTGGGGCAGGCAGCAACTCAAATCGTGTAATCACCGGCCCTGGGTGCGCTGCAACGACTTCTACTTTTATGCCGAAATCTAACAATCGTTGCTCTACCTCTTGCGATAACATGGTCAGCTCAGTCTCTGACATCATGTTCTGGCTTAAATGCTCTGGTGGATTTAATAAACCCAGGCTCAAGAGGACGTCTCCATCTGCAAGTATCGCTTGTGAAGGTTTTTTATCTTTAACTGTTTTTTGTATGCCACGACCAGAGTCACGCGACGACAAGCCTACATCACGATTATTGTCACGGGGCGATGAAAGTTCGTCATTTTTCGGCATTTTTCCTAACATTCTTGGAGGCAAATCTTCTAAAGACTCATGCGCAAACGCTGGAACTGATACAGGTTTTTTAGCAGAAACTCGTGCTTGCAGCTTCGGCATAACTTCCGGCAAATCTTCCTCTGCTTCTTTATCCACGAATGTAGCGGTGGATTTTAGATGCGCCAACGTTAAACGCGGCATTTTTTGCCATATTTTCCCTAAAAGAGACAAAACTGCCCGCCCCAGAAAATCCGCGACTTTAAACCAAGAAATATCTAAACAAAGCGTCAAACCAGACAACAATCCCACCATCAGAAAAATGCTGGCACCAGTAATATTAATCAAACGTAATAATACCTGCCCAATGATAGCGCCTAGAACTCCACCAGAACCCGCTGGTAATGACGAAAAAGGATGCAAATAAAGTGAAAGAAAACTCGTCGCTGTCAGCATGAATAAAAGAAGACCTGATGCTCTCAACCAAAGAGGGGTATTTTTTACAGCTGAATGACGAATGCATTTCCATTGGGTAATCGCCATTGCTGCAATTAAAAAGGGTAAAATAAATGCAATATAGCCAGTCAAAACAAAGGTAACATCCGCAATCCAAGCACCCACAACGCCAGTTAAATTATGCGTAGCATCTGTACCTACATGCGTCCAACTCGAATCGGTACTGTGATAAGAGGCAAGCGCGAGCAAAAAGAACAACGCCAGGCCAATGACAACAATAACCATAATCTCACGAATTCTATTCACTCTACGGATCGCTTTTACAATTGGAACTGGCGCCAGTATAATGCCCCACCACTTATTTTTCGAGCATTAAAATGGCACAACATCATCCACTGATTATCTTAGGCTCAGGCCCAGCCGGTTACGCAGCCGCAGTTTACGCTGCCCGCGCTAATCTACATCCGGTCGTCATTACCGGCCTACAACAGGGCGGCCAGCTCATGACAACCACCGAAGTCGATAATTGGCCAGGCGATGTTGAAGGCTTACAAGGACCTGATTTAATGGCGCGCATGCAAAAACACGCAGAACGCTTTGAGACTCAAATTGTTTTTGATCATATCCATACAGTTAATTTACAGCAACGCCCTTTTCGTTTGTTAGGTGATGCTGAAGAATACACTTGCGATGCTCTGATCATTACTACAGGCGCCAGTGCAAAATACCTGGGCATCCCCTCAGAGGAAGCTTTCAAAGGGAAAGGCGTATCTGCCTGCGCCACTTGTGATGGATTTTTTTATAAAAATCAAGATGTTGCTGTTATTGGCGGAGGAAACACCGCGGTTGAAGAAGCGCTTTATTTATCCAACATCGCCAAAACGGTCACCCTGGTGCATCGACGTGACAAGCTAAAAAGCGAGAAAATTTTAATCGATAAATTAATGAAAAAAACTCAGAACGGCAATATTCGCGTTGAATGGTTCCATACTTTAGATGAGGTTCTTGGCGACCCTAGCGGCGTTACTGGAATGAGAGTAAAAAACACTCAAACTGGCGAAACTAAAAATATTGCGGTTACCGGTGTGTTCATCGCCATAGGCCACACTCCGAACACGGCTATTTTTGAAGGGCAATTGGAAATGCAACACGGCTACTTGCGAGTCAAAGGTGGTTCAGAAGGCAATGCTACCGCTACTAGCATTCCAGGCGTTTTTGCTGCCGGTGACGTGGCGGATTCTGTTTATCGACAAGCCATTACTTCAGCAGGAACCGGTTGTATGGCTGCATTAGATGCGGAAAAATATCTGGATCAGTTGCAAAAATAGGCATGTTTGATAGTAAAAATATATAAGTGATGTTATTCTTTTGAGTATTGATTCATTAGGGTATAGATGTGAGTTCAAGCGCTTATCTACAACAAGCAAAACACATCGTCACTCAACAATTGGCGAAGCATAGGATTGACGCTTATTTATTTGGCTCTCGTGCAAAGGGTACGGCGACACGCTATTCAGATATTGATATCGCATTACTACCTAAAGCACCTATTCCCCCCATCCTTGCTTCTAACTTGAAAGAGGCGCTTGAAGAATCCACTATACCTTATTATGTGGATGTGGTTGACCTATCAACAGTCAGCGAAAATTTTCGTAAAAAAGTACTACAAGAAGGTATTCTATGGCACGACTCCTCGAAAAACAAATAACAGCACAACGAGCGCTACAACGCTTCTCAGAGATTCTTCAAGAAAAAAAAAATACTATTACACGAGATGCGGCGATTCAACGTTTTGAATTCACTTTTGAAGCAGTATGGAAATATGTTCAATATTACGTAAAAACTAACGAAGGTTTAGACCTTGCTTCTCCTAAGGCCGTAATCCGTGCTTCTTTTCAGCTGGGTTTTCTTGATGAGAACCAAACTGAAACTGCTATTCGCATGACAGATGACAGAAACCTGACAAGTCATACGTATGATGAGGCGCTCGCAGAATCTATTTATAAGCATCTTGCCAGTTATCATCCTTTATTAACTCACTGGTTTGCACGCGTCTCTCTTTCGACACAAATCTGAAAAATTCCTGGACCAAATAAATAACTAGTGTATATTATCGTCAGTACAAATTTTGAGAGGCTTGCATTTTATTTATGGCAAAAGAAGAACACTTAGAAATGAACGGCAAGGTTATCGACACCTTGCCTAACACCATGTTTCGAGTTCAACTCGAAAACGGGCACGTGGTTATTGCCCATATTTCCGGAAAAATGCGTAAAAATTACATACGCATTCTTACCGGCGATATCGTGACGGTTGAAATGACACCTTATGATCTCAGCAAAGGTCGCATTACTTATCGCAGTAAAGATAACAAAATGCCTGAAAAAACTGAAGGCGAAAAAGAAAAAGCTTAAAATTAGAGAATGTGCCAGACTTTTCTGGCACATTAGAAAAAAATTAATTCACATGAGCTGATGCATTGACCTTTAATTTAAGCTCACCATTAAACGCTGTCACAACCACTTCGCCACCATTCACCAAATCACCAAATAATAGGTCTTCTGCTAATGGTTTTTTGATTTTTTCTTGAATTAATCGCTCCATTGGTCTTGCGCCCATCAAAGGATCATAGCCATGTTTTGCCAGCCAGGCTCTCGCCTGTTGATCTACGACAAACTCAACATTTTTTCTCTCAAGTAAAACCTCTAATTCCATCAAAAATTTATTCACCACATTATCAATCGTTCTTTCATCTAATGGATTAAATTGAATTACTGCGTCTAAACGATTTCTGAACTCTGGCGTGAACGCTGTATTAATCGCTGACATTTGATCGGTACGATGATCTTGCTTGCTAAAGCCCATAGAGCTACGTTGCAATGTTTCTGCGCCACAATTGGACGTCATCACTAAAATCACGTGCCTAAAGTCTGCCTCACGACCATTGTTATCCGTTAATTTTCCATGATCCATGACTTGCAATAGAAGATTAAAAATATCCGGATGTGCCTTTTCAATTTCATCTAATAACAACACACAATGCGGATTCTGATGCACCAACTCAGTTAATAAGCCAGACTGCTCATAACCGACATATCCTGGAGGCGCGCCAATTAAACGCGATACTGAATGTCGTTCCATATATTCTGACATATCAAAACGTACTAATTTTATTCCAAGAATGTCAGAAAGTTGTTTCGCAACTTCTGTTTTACCCACGCCTGTTGGACCTGCAAATAAAAATGAACCAATTGGCTTTTTCTCATCGCGCAAACCTGAACGCGCCAGTTTAATCGCTGAGCCTAACGCCTCAATAGCACCATCTTGACCAAACACCAAAGTTTTTAGGTTATGAACCAATGTCTTTAACTGCTCTTTATCGGATGAAGAAACTTTTTGCGGGGGAATGTGCGCAATTTTTGCAACCACTACCTCAATGTCTTCAACAGTAATCATTTTTTTGCGTTTAGACTCAGGCAGTAAATTTTGATACGCCCCTGCTTCATCAACTACATCAATCGCTTTGTCAGGCAATTGACGATCAGTAATATATTTAGCCGATAACTCAGCCGCTGTTTGCAACGCTTTTAGGGTGTAACGAACCCCATGATGCTCTTCAAACTTAGCTTTTAATCCTTTTAAAATATTAAGCGTTTGCTCAATCGTGGGCTCTTTAATATCTATTTTTTGATAACGTCTTGCAAGCGCGTGGTCTTTTTCAAAAATATTTCTATATTCTTGATACGTTGTTGCCCCAATACAAGTGAGCTCACCAGAAGCAAGTAAAGGTTTAATTAAATTTGAAACATCCATAACACCACCTGAAGCAGCACCTGCACCAATGATGGTATGAATTTCGTCGATAAATAATATTGATTGCGGCTGTTCTCTTAAATTGCGCAACACTGCTTTTAAACGCTTCTCAAAATCTCCACGATATTTAGTGCCTGCTAACAACGCCCCTAAATCTAAAGCATAAACAATACTACCCGCCAGAATTTTAGGTGCTTTTTTGTCTACAATCATTTTTGCAAGACCTTCGGCGATAGCAGTTTTTCCAACCCCAGCTTCGCCTACTAATAGTGGATTATTTTTTCTGCGACGAGATAGTATTTGAATGGTTCTTTCTATTTCCTTTTCACGGCCAATTAAAGTATCAATGCTTCCTTGTTTAGCACGTTGATTTAAATTAATAGTAAAACGTTCTAACGGGCTTTTCTGTTCATCTTCTTGATCAATTTCTTCTTCAGTAATTGGGCTAATTCGCGGTCTTTTATGTGATAGCTGAGTTTTCAAATCTCCCCTGCTTTCAGAAGTACTTCCGCCCTCTTCTGCATCCTCATTATTTTTTGATTTAAAATCTCGATTAATATAGTTAATAACATCCATACGCGACACACGTTGTTGCTTCATAAAGCGAACACTTTGACTTTCTTGCTCACTAAAAATTGCAACAAGAACGTTTGCTCCTGACACCTCAACTTTACCTGCTGATTGCACCTGAAAAACGGCACGCTGTAAAACACGTTGAAATCCTAGAGTAGGTTGTGTTTCTATATCAAAAACATCTTTAGGAAAAGCCGCGAGAGTATTTCGTAAATATCCAAGTAAATTATCACGTAAAATTTCAATATCAACGCCACATGCTTTAAGCACATTAATGGCAGATAAGTTTTCTAATAATGCTAAAGACAAATGCTCTACTGTCATAAATTCATGGCGCTCTGAACGCGCGACATCGTAAGCTTTGTTTAATGTGTATTCTAATTCTTTATTAAGCATGGGAAGTAATTCCTTTCATTAAAATTCTTATAGGCAAAATTGCCTTAACAAAAACTTGTCTTCTTGTTATAGCTAATCTTTTTAAGAATTTCTGCTTTACACGAAAAAAATTACAATTATTTCAACAGATTGTAGAATTAAAAAACAAACTAAACGAATTTGTATATTAAAGATACATTTTAGGATCCCGCAGCCACCAATATAAAAAATAGAAGCTGCAGGACGACGAAGATATGTTTAAGACATCTGAGCAATAATAGCATCACCGAATGCTGAACAACTTAATAAAGTGCCACCACTCATTAAGCGCTCTAAATCATAAGTCACTGTTTTTGCTTGTATTGCGCCACTGACGCCTTTCACAATTAAATCAGCGGCTTCAAACCAGCCCAAATGCCGCAACATCATCTCAGCGGACAGAATTAATGAACCTGGATTGACTTTATCCTGACCCGCATATTTAGGAGCAGTGCCATGCGTTGCTTCAAAAAGTGAAACACCATCGCCTAAATTTGCTCCTGGGGCAATACCAATACCTCCTACCTGAGCGGCTAGAGCATCGGAAATGTAATCTCCATTCAAGTTTAAAGTAGCAATTACTGAATACTCATCTGGACGCAGCAGTATTTGTTGCAAGAAAGCATCAGCAATCACATCTTTAATGATGATCGGTTTACCCGTGGTAGGGTGATTGAAAACAGACCATGGGCCGCCGTTAAAAGGCACCGCACCAAATTGGTCTCTAGCCACTTCATAACCCCAGTCCTTAAATGCCCCTTCGGTAAACTTCATAATGTTACCTTTATGCACTAAAGTGACTGAAGATCGGTGATTATCAATTGCATATTGAATCGCGCTGCTGATTAGCCGTTTGCTACCTTCTTGTGATACTGGTTTTATGCCGATTCCACATTGCTCAGGAAAACGAATCTTCTTAACACCCATTTCATTCTGCAAAAATGCAATCATTTTATCCGCTTCAGCACTGCCGGCTTGCCATTCTATCCCTGCATAGATGTCTTCCGAATTTTCACGGAAAATAACCATATTGGTTTTCTCAGGCTCTTTAACTGGGCTAGGAGTCCCTTCATAATAACGAACCGGTCTCAAACATATATACAAATCCAATATCTGACGAAACGCTACATTCAACGAACGCATACCGCCACTAACAGGAGTGGTTAACGGGCCTTTTATCGCCACTTTATACTCACGTATCGCGTTTAAAGTATCTTCAGGTAACCAGGTATCTTTATCATAAACTTGCGTTGCTTTTTCACCAGCGTAGACTTCCATCCATGCGATAGAGCGTGTGCTTCCATAAGCCTTACTCACCGCTGCATCGACCACTTTTTTCATAACGGGCGTAATATCAACTCCAATACCATCGCCTTCAATAAATGGGATAATTGGGCAGTTTGGAACTTGAAGTTTTCCAGCAGAAAGCTCAATATTAGCGCCTTGTTTAGGCTTGAAAATTCTTTGTATTGTCATAGTCTCACTTTCCTTCACAATTATAATAAAAACTCATTTTCTCAGTTTACCATGATAAAAGATAATCTTAAAACCCAATAGCTTGATCAATAATTATCCTATAATAGCAACGATTGGAGTTAAAATGATCAAAAAAAAATATTTTAAAAAAAAGTCGCTTTTTTTTATGCTTTACGCAAAGACGATTCTATACTTAGTTCATGACAAAGACGCCGGAGTGTCCTTGTCGTGGCAACTCACTAGTTAAAGTTTGTCGTAAACGGTAAGAAGAATAATTGACACGGAGGTCAGGATCATGAAACACAACATTAGTATTATTGCACTTCTTTTAGGAACTGGAGCTCTACTCACCTCTGGATCAAGCCAGGCAGCTGATAAAGGGTTGTATGTTGGGGCATCTGCAGGTTACTCATCAATCAACACCCCAGGGGGAAGCGCCTATAGTATAGGAACTTCCACAACAAACACCCTTATCACTCAAACAAGCTCAGACAGTACTGCAGGTGGTTTTGGTGGTAGTTTGTTTGCTGGATATAATATCAACCAAACATTTGCTGTTGAGCTAGGATATACCTCATATGCAGACTCTAACTATAGTTCAGACCAAAGCCAGTATACTAATATTGGGGAAGATAATTGGGCTTATAACAGCAGTAACTCATCCTCTGTTAACTATAGCACCCATAGTATCGACTTATTTGTCAAGGGAAGTGTCCCAGTGATTACTCAAATAAGCGCATTTGCTAAACTTGGCGTGTCATATGTTAGCCAGTCCGTTGACTATGTCAACTCTACGGGCACACCCGCTATAAATATTGATAATGACACTCTTGCAACGCCTGATGCAGGCAACAATACTTACACAGCATTTCGCCCTGCAGGCGCTATAGGTCTTAGTTACAAAGTGACAGAAAGCCTCTCTACCTCTATATTTGCTCAAGGCTTCTTGGGTAAAGGAGACATACAAACAGAAAATGATGCGATTGCCTCTGCTTATGTAGTAGGCGCCTCTGTCACGTATGACTTCCTATAAAATAGTATTGGCGACCCTCTGATGGGTCGCCCTCTTAACGTTTCTCAGGTACAATTAATCCATTCAGTTTTATTTAATATCCACCATGTCAAATGTTCATAAAATTATCGTTGCCATGTCTGGCGGCGTAGATTCTTCCGTCTCTGCACTTTTGCTTAAACAGCAAGGTTATCAGATAGAAGGGATGTTTATGAAAAACTGGGAAGAAGACGATAATGAACAATATTGCTCAGCAAAACAAGATATTGAAGATGCACAACAAGTCTGCGATTTGCTTAATATCCCTCTGCACAAAGTAAATTTTTCTTCTGAGTACTGGGAAAATGTGTTTGAACATTTTCTTCAGGAATATCGAGCTGGCCGAACGCCAAATCCGGATATTTTATGCAATAAAGAAATTAAATTTAAAGCATTTCTTGATTATGCCTATTCATTAGGGGCTTCACATATTGCCACAGGACACTACGCCAGACTTACGCATAAAAATAACCAAGCTGTTTTGCTCAAAGGAAAAGACAATAATAAGGATCAAAGCTATTTTCTACACGCGCTTTCTCAAACTCAACTTGCGAATGTTTTTTTTCCTATCGGCGAACTAGATAAACCTGATGTAAGAAAACTCGCTCATCAACATAATTTGCCGGTTTTTAATAAAAAAGATAGCACGGGAATATGTTTTATCGGCGAAAGAAAGTTCAATGACTTTCTCAAACAATATTTATCACCACAACCTGGCAGTATTGAAACAGATACTGGTGAAGTAATAGGAGCGCACCAAGGCTTAATGTATTACACGATAGGACAACGCAAGGGAATTGGAATTGGCGGGACTAAAAACAAGCCAGAAAATCCTTGGTTTGTCTTAGAAAAAGATCTGAAGCGTAACGTATTGATCGTCGGCCAAGGCCTTAATCATCCATTGCTCTATAAGAAACAGTTAACTGCTTCGCAACTTAATTGGATTAGTGGTTCAGCACCTGATACCTCTCGCTCTTACCAGGCAAAAATTCGTTACAGACAAATTCAAGAACCTTGTCGCTTAACGATAACTTCACCCGACAATATGCAGGTTGTTTTTGAAAAATCACAACGCGCAGTAACCTCTGGGCAATCAATTGTTATTTACGACAACGAAATTTGTCTTGGTGGAGGAATAATTCTTGATGCAGCGTAATTTCATAACAGGTTTTTTAATATTAACCAGCATGCTTTTGCTTTATGTTTATGGCATGAACATTTTCCGTCTTGCCTCTCACGGTCTAAACACAGACTTAATGCTGACTTATTTGTCTGGAAAAATGTTGAACGCTCATGCTCCAGGGTATCACTTTAGCTCAGCGTATTTATCAGCGCATCCTAAAGTGAAAATAAATATTATCCCTAATTTATCTCCACCTTTTTCTATTGCATTAATGGCCTTTATTGAAAAATATTTAAGCTATAAAAGCTTCTTTATTTCATTTATGACAACTGCTATTAGCATTAATATTATTGCGTTAATTAAACTTTATCAAAATACTTATTTAGACAGGGGAAAGTATTATAAACTCACCCTTTGTGCCTTTATCTTGGCGTGTCTAATCTATATACCAACCTTTATGAATGTCAGCTTCGGTCAAGTTTCCCTAGTACTTAACGCTCTCATTATATTTTCCTATTTATCTTTAAAAAATAATCAATATAAACGCGCAGGATTTTTACTCGCGCTAGCTATTAATATAAAAATTTTTTTTGGTATTTTTCTAGTTTATTTTCTGGCAAAAAAGCAATACCGTGCCTTTTTTTCATTAATTATTTTCTGTTTATTATTCGCCCTAATTCCGTTGGCTATTTACGGGACATCTATTTATATAGGCTATTGGAAAGTATTAAACAATATTCAATGGTACGGGGTTAATTGGAATGCCTCTTGGTATGGTTTTTTATCTCGCCTCCTTGGAGAGAAAAGCCATAGATTTCATTCCGTCTTATTTCTCCCAGGACTTAGCAAGAATATTTATTACTTCATTTTCTTTTCTTACATTGGTCTTATATATTATATTTCAAAAAAAAATAAAGACTCTTCTCTAACATTTAGCCTGACTCTTTCTACCATGTTGCTTATCTCACCTCTTGGTTGGACTTACTATTTTCCGATTCTTATCACTGCCTTTATTATCAATTTTACCTCATTAGAATCAAGTCGATATTATGTATTATTAACTTGTTTATTATTTTTTTCTTTGTTTCTAAGCGCTATTCCCTTTCCTCTTTATCGCGACACCAACGTTGCCTCTACACTGCTTGTCACTCAAGGCAACATATTTTTTATTGCTTTACTTTTATTTAATACAGTCAATGTATTGCAACTTTTTTTTCCTGCTATTAAAAACAATACAACACACATTTTAACTAAAAAATTTAAGTTATTTATTATATTTATTTGTTTATTTCCCTCATTGATCGGTATTAGCTGCTTTATTTATATGCTGACTAAAAGCACGCCACAAAATCAACCACAAGATATAATAGCCATGGCCAATTCTAGCGATTTACTACCATCAAATACTGATTAAGGACCAATATGTCACACTTTCTTTATGCAATATCTCCTCTTGATGGGCGCTATAGCGAAAAAACCAACATACTAAGCCAATATGTAAGCGAAGCTGCTTTAATGAAATATAGACTAATGGTTGAGATTGAATGGCTTATTTTTCTCTCAGAACAAGCTGAAATTTCTGAAATCCCAGAGTTTAATTCTGAAAAAAAATCTCAGTTGAGAGCGATTTTTTTGCAATATTCAAGCAAAGATGCTGAAGAGATAAAGCTAATAGAAAAAACCACTCACCATGATGTTAAGGCAATCGAGTATTTTTTAAAAAGTAAACTACAAGATAAGCAAGAGTTTATTCCTTATCTAGAGTTCATTCACTTTTCCTGCACCTCTGAAGATATTAATAATATTGCTTATGCTTTAATGCTTAAAGATATTAGAGCACAAACCCTCAATCCTGCTATTGATTTACTTGTACAAACACTGTCGCAATTCGCACATCAGCATGCAGATCTTGCTATGCTGGCACGCACGCATGGACAACCCGCCACGCCAACTACCTTAGGTAAAGAATTTGCTAATTTCGTCGCAAGATTGCAACGACAGCATTCACTTTTAAATAAAATAGAAATTACTGCAAAAATAAATGGTGCAACTGGCAACTTTAATGCTCACATTTGCGCATACCCTACTGTAGACTGGATAATGGTTTCTCAGCAATTTATTAAAACATTGGGCTTAAGCTATAACCAATATACCACTCAAATAGAGCCTCACGATTATATCGCTGAGTATTCGCACGCAATGATCCGCATTAATACTATATTAATAGATTTTGCCAGAGATGTTTGGGGATATATTGCTATCGATTATTTTAAACAAATGAAAAAAGCAGGCGAAGTAGGATCATCTACGATGCCACACAAAATTAATCCTATTGATTTTGAAAATGCAGAAGGCAATTTAGGCATTGCTAATGCTCTCTTCAGTTTTTTTGCAGAGAAACTCCCTATTTCACGCTGGCAACGCGATTTAAGCGACTCAACTGTCTTAAGGAACCTTGGTGTCGCTGTAGCACACAGCTTATTGGCCTGTGTCTCACTACAAACAGGTCTTTCTAAGCTTACTGTAAACTCTGATAAAATCATTCAAGACCTTAATCAACACTGGGAAGTTTTGACCGAAGCAATACAAACGATAATGCGTAAACACGGGGTGAAAAATCCTTATGAAGTACTCAAAGAGTTCTCACGAGGAAGAGCAATCCAACCACAAGATATAAGAGTATTTATTCAGACTCTTGATCTGCCTGAGAGTGTCAAAAGAGAGCTCATGGAGCTTACTCCCTCAACCTATATTGGTTTAGCCAGTACTTTGGCGAAAATGATATAGAGAATGGCTTTGTTTCTTAACTACAGCACTCTCTAATTTGATTGTACTGCTTGAACCGTGAACTGAGCCCTATATTATTAAAATATGCATTGTGTATTATACTACCATGTAGTATAATACTATGAATCATAATACTACGTATTACTAAAGTGATAAGCTCTGAATGAAGCAGTACAAAGTTAAGAAATTTGTGAGTGAAGCTAAAAAGTTAAATGTCACCGATCAATCACTTTCAGAGACTTTATCTCGTTTTTTAGAAATCGACTCGAAAGGTCGTCAGAAAAATGCCTTAGGCGCTGGATTATATAAATTACGATTAGCGACTAATGAAGGGCAAGGAAAAAGCAGTGGTTCCAGAACCCTGTTAGCGTTTAAAAAAGAAAGTCGTATTATTTGGTTACATCTTTTTGCGAAAAATGACAAAGAAAATATTACTGCCAGTGAGTTAAAAAAATTAAAATTACTGGCCGATATTTTACTCTCTATGCCAGACGAAGAGGTTGCTCGATTAATTAACGCCAATGAACTTTATGAGGTAAATGAAAATGTCTAATATCAAAGCGACCATCGATGATATTGCTCATGGGCTGCATCGTGCCAACATTATTGATAAAAAAACATTAAGGGAACTCACTAACGATGATTTTCCTGAACTCATCGAATACACGGGTGAAGAAATTCAACAGTTGCGAAAGAACCAAAAATTAAGTCAAGCCGTATTTGCCAAATATCTTAACGTGAGCCCTGCTCTTATCCGCAGTCTAGAACAAGGAACACGTCACGCACACGGCGCTATTCTTAAATTGCTCAATATTGTTAATAAACATGGAATTGATGCATTAGTTAAGTAGCAATTGAAAAATGGTGTAAAGTTCTCTCTGTAATTTCAGGTGAGGTGGCAGCCTAGAAATGAAAAGATTTCTTTTCAATCTTCATAATGAGACGCGAGATCAAATCGCACTCTCAGTTTTGATGCCATTTATTTGAACTTAAAAATTGGTGATTAATGTAATTTTAGGGCGGCCAACAGATAGCACTCTTCAAAAAATTTAAAAAAAAAGCCCCGCTTTCGCGAGGCTTTTTCCAAATATAAAGTTACTTAAGGTATTAAGCAAAGTTATACATGAAGTTAAGGCCAAACTGATCAGGAATATCAATAGAACTGTTTTCACCTGGTTGAATACGAGTCCAATCCAAGCTAACAGCAAATTGACTGATGTTATATTGAAGACCAAAACCGAAAGCAAGATCAGCTGCGCTGTAATTAGCCAATGAAGATTCATTGCCAGCAGCATCTGTTTGCTTAGTTGCTTGATTGTAGTAAGCTGCACCCAATTTACCATGTGCACTGATATTGTTAAAAGAAGGAGAATTAACAACGCCCATCAACGTTGTTGATGTCATTTGATAGTCTTCCTGAGAAGCATCGTTTTCAGAGTTAGTAAAAGTATTTTTACCATACACATTGTAACCAAGTTCAACAGCAAACATGTCGCTAAACTTTCTTCCTACGAATAAGCCGCCACCCATATTTTGTTTGCCAGTGCTAACTTCTTGATTATCTACTGTGTAAGACAAGTTATCAGCAGCAGCGCGATTTACGCCAACACCTACGTACAAACCTTGTAGAAAATTGTTTTCGCTTGCAGCCATAGCAGCGGTATCAGCAGCAGTGTAACCTGCATCAGCAGTATAGCTACCAGCGAACGCTACACCTGTGAAAAGTGCAGAAGCTGCTATCAATGAAGTAAGAACCGATTTTTTCATTAGAATAACTCCCTTTGGATTGAGTTTAAATGAGTTTACATTTCCTAGACGACACCGCTTTGGTAACCAGCATCACTAAGCCAAACCAAGACTAGCAAGAAACTGTCAATAAAAACAAGTCATTACCCATTTTCTCTCTCAATATTCTTAACTTTTTCTTAAATACAAAGCAATAAAGATCAAAACAAAAACAAAAACAAGGGTAAACCCCAATTTATATGCGCAATAAAACTACTTCCTATGCTTAAGTAAATTTTGCACACAAAACTCAAATCTTTTTATAAACAATATGTTAAGATGCGCCTCAACAGGCAAAAACCAAACATTTTTTGCAGCAAAGCTCCGACACTTGACGGCATCTTTTTCTGTCATAATTACCGTGTCTTCTGAATTAAAAAGCAAAAAGTCACTTTTTTGAAATTGGTAATGATCAGGAAAAGAATACTCAACGACTTCTGCGCCTAAACCTTTTAAGTAATTAAAAAAGCGTTCAGGAGAACCAATTCCAGCGACTGCGTGCACTTTTTTTTCATGCAAAGTTTGAACACTTTCAGAGATGTTAGGGTTAGATACATTAAGTAAGCTTATTGCTGAAAGTGAAAAAGCACACCGTGACTCATCACCACCATTGATGACCACCATATCAACTTCTTTTAATCGAGATGGTGGCTCGCGCAGCGGTCCCGCAGGCAAACAAAGCGCATTACCCAAGTTTCTTGCCCCATCAATCACTGCGATTTCTATATCACGCTCTAAAGCATAATGCTGCAAGCCATCGTCACTTAAAATAATGTTACACGCCACTTCTTGAGTAAGCGCTCGAGCCGCGCGCACTCTGTCGCGAGCCACCACCACCGGCCCACCGGTTCTAGCCGCAAGCAAAACAGCTTCATCACCCACTTGATGAGGGTCAGAATCAGAGGCTACCCAAGCAATGCCTTGATATTTTCCTTTGTAACCACGACTTACAATGCCTGGCCTCCATCCGCGATCTTTTAAAAAAAAATATAGCGCAACCACTAATGGAGTTTTCCCCACCCCGCCTATGCCAATATTACCCACCACAATCACCGGGCAAGGAGCGCGATAAGTTTTCAGCCATCCTCTACGATAAAAGTTGCGTCGTAATTTAACTATTCCTAAAAAAAAATACGCAAACGGCAATAAAATATATGCAAACAAAGTCTTATGAGCAGAATACCAGCGCTTTTCTACCGCTTTAATTATCCATGATTTAATGGCCAATGATTTAATTAATGACATCTTTGAACTGCATTTCATACAGGCGGCTATAATAACCACGCTTAGCCAGTAATTCTTCATGTCGCCCAATCTCGACAACACGCCCTTTATCCATCACAATAATTTTGTTTGCTTCTTGTACCGTCGACAATCGGTGCGCAATCACGAGAGTGGTACATTGATGCATAAGCATGTTCAAAGCGTCTTGAATATAGCGCTCAGACTCTGTATCTAATGCAGAAGTAGCTTCATCCAAAATTAAAACAGGTGCTTTTTTTATAATTGCTCGCGCAAGCGCTAATCGCTGACGCTGGCCACCTGATAGTAAGGCGCCGTTATCTCCAATAAGCGTATCAAACCCCAATGGCATGGTCTCAATGAATTCCAACGCATGCGCCATTTTTGCGGCAGCGATAACCTCTTCTCGCGAGACGTTTTCTCGAAAAGGACCGTAAGCAATATTATTTGCCACAGTGTCATTAAATAACGTGACTTGCTGCCCCACATATGCAAAATACTGCCGAAATTGCGTCAATTCATATTGGTTAATATCATTTCCACCTAGAAAAATTTCTCCTGGACCAACGGGATAAAAACGCATCAATAAATTTACCAATGAACTTTTTCCGCTACCTGATCGACCGACTAAAGCAACGATTTCTTTTGGTTGCACGCTAAAACTAATATCGTCTAACACATTCTCTGTTATTGCTCTATTATATTTAAAATTGACTTTTCTAAATTCTATAAAGCTTTCAACACCTTTTACACTTGCAGCACCTTCATTAACTTCAATAGGTTTATCTAACACAGTAAAAATAGCTTGTGCTCCAGCTAAACCGCGCTGAATTTTATTATTCACATTAGTAATATCACGCATGGGTTTTAAAATTGCTAACATTGCAGCCACCAAAGAAGTGAATTCACCGGCAGAAAGGCCATTCACTTTGCTTGTCGTCGCCACATATATAATACTCGATAGCGCAATGGCCGCGATCAATTGTACGCCAGAAATACTTAAGCCTTTGGTCATAGCCAATTTCATCTCGCGAATCCAGTTGGTTTTAACTGCTGCAGAAAAACGCGCTGATTCATAAGCTTGCCCGCAAAAAGTGCGCACTACTTTATATCCACTAATATTTTCTTCTGCAATCGAGGTTGTTTGACCCATAGATGCCTGAATCGATAAGCTTAGTTTACGTGTTCGACGACTCGAAATGGATACCACTAAAACTATTAAAGGAATTGCCGCAAAGTAAATGCAAGAAAGCTGCCAACTAATGTTAAACATCACGATTAACAGTCCAATGACTAAGACTATCGATTGCAAAAAAGTAGTTAATGCATCAGAACTCGCATTGGCAATTTGTTCAACATCATAAACAATTGTAGAAAGTAAATTACCGGTGCTACTGCTATCATATTCACTTGCGGGCATTTGTTGATAATGTTGGAAGATCTTTTGACGAAATACCATGACCACGCTTCGCGCTACAAATGTCATAAAATAATCAGAAGCAATATTAGCGCTACCACGTACTATAAAAATGGTGATGACAATAGCAGGTAACCAACGTATAAAAAATGCATCTTGCTGAATAAATCCCTTATTCAATAAAGGGGTCATAAAATGCACTAGCCAAGCATCAACCGCTGAATAAACAATACTGCCCAATATTCCCACAAGAAATGCTGGCCAAAAAGGCAGAACATAAACCAAAAGACGCTTATATAAACGCGAACTGTACTTTTTCTTCATAAACGACTAACTTTTATGCAAAACTATTTATGAAATTTAGCACAAAATGCAGATATATACGAGGATCGTTTATAATGTTTTTTAATTCAAGTACAACAGAACAAAAATCGTTAAAAATAAGATTACCTGAGCCGACATTTGACGACATGGTCGAATTCGAACGAATCTTTAGACAACATCATAAGTCTAATCGTGAATATAGTTTCATTAGACCTGATGAACATCTCCCAAAATTTGGTGGCAATCTTTGTCGTGCTTGGTTATTACAACAAAATATGAAGAAAAAAGGTATTCCTGTTTTATTTACTGCGCAACAATTTGATAACATTATGTTACAAATTGTAATAAAAAAATCATATGAAGTAATGTATGGCAAGGCGTCATTGCCAACTAATTCAAAAATAATGCGTCATAAACAAAAAATTAAAAGCGTTCAAGACTCTGCGATTATTTCTCTTAGCCATTAGCGAAGTGACTTATTTCTTTCGTGCTCAACAAATCCTTTTACATGTAAGCATGGAGAATCAGTGAATTTCTTTTTAGTAGACAACACTAAAAGCAAAGATAGCTCCAGCTTCAAGTTTACTGAGATGTTGACGCAAACACTGACTCAAGAATTTGGTGAAAATATCAGTGCAGATCAAATAAGATTGATTGTGACTTTTGCCGCTAATTTACTCAATACTCAAAAGGACATATTACCTAAAAAGATATTAGAGGTTGTTGTATTTTCGAAAACTACCGATCTGGATAAATACCTGTTTTTTGCAGAACCTAATGGAATACGGATAGACAACAACGAAACCTCCGAATCAATTCTTAATAAATTACTTGACTCAGAGAGAGAGGATGTTTTAGATGCTCAAGTGAGACTATTTGCCTCAACAATTGAATCTTTTGGAAATGATCTCACCCCATTTAAAACACTTCGAGTCATTAGTCCAAATCAAAAATCAGAATATGATAATTGCAAAATTCAGATTGAAGAATATATTACGTCTGTATTAAAACTACCAGAACCAGAAGACATATATGATAGTTACTGTAAAATCATGTAAATTGGCTTGAGACTAAAGAATGCGATCGTGATCACGTAATTTTGTCGAAATTTACCATGAAAACCCCTTCCGGGACTGTTGAAATCTGATGAAGGGCGAGCGCCACTCGCCCCTACCTGTGGACGCTGTAAAATTTGAAGACGAAATATATTCACTGTCTGTCGAGCATTCTTCCGGATAAATGAATTTTTCAGAAAACCTATTGGTAAACGTATCGGCGCCTTGTAGGGGCGAGTGGCGCTCGCCCTCTTTAAAAATAAGGAGTTTTTATTATTTTTTGATAAAATACATGCATGCTTTTTCAGGAGTTTCCTGCATACATCAAGTCGAAATGGTTTGTTTAAATGATCTCGTTCCCTACACCCATTATTATCGTCCTTTCTCTGAGCTTTGGACATTTGAATTTGCGAATCAGCAATTAAAAAAACTTGAAAAAGACAATCCTTACAAAGGTTATAGCCGATTACGTTTATTTAAATGTTTGCTACTGCAGTTTATGGAAGACTTGAGTGATCGTGAGCTTGAGAAATTCTTACAAAAAAATAACGCGGCGAAATAGTTCTGTGGTTTTATTTTAGTAGAAAAAACGCCCAATTACAGCGTATTTAGCAAGGTGCGTGGATTAATTGGCACACAGTCTTTATCCAAGATATTCGCTTCTATCAGAGACCAACTAAAGCAGCAAGGAATGATGAATGAAGTGTTTAGCGTCGTGGATGCAAGCCACTTAATTGCTAAAGCCAATCTGTGGAAAGAGCGTGATGAAGCCATCAAAGCAAAAGTTGAAAAACTTAATAATGAAACATTGCCTAAAGTCGCCGTTGATAAACAAGCACGTATTGGCTGCAAAGAAAAAAAATCTGGTACGGTTATAAGAAACACGTCAGCATTGATATGCAAAGTGGTTTAATTAATAAAGTAGCGATTACGCTGGCGAATGAAACTGACGGCTAAGGATTTAAGCATGTTTGTCCGAGCCAAGGCGCTGTGTATACAGACAAAGCGTATTGCGTTTCTTCTGCTAGAAAAGCCTCGGCGAAACGAGGCTGCACTTTTCGGGCGATTAAAAAAAATAATATGCCTGGAAAAAACAAAGATCAAGATCGTTGGTTTAGCCATTTGAGCTCACCTTATGAAGGCGTATTTTCTCAAGATAATAAACGTGCACGTTATCGCGGCGTGGCTAAAAATCAATTCTCAGCCTTTATGCACGCTATTTGTTTTAATTTAAAAAGATTAGTGGTGTTTGACCCACCGCATTTTTCTCTCGCCTAGGAGAGGTGCGCCCAAAATTCGGTGGGCGCGCCTAAAAACCTCGAAAAAGGCATAAATTTATACACAAATTGCGTCTTTAAAAATAAATTGTTGATAAAACAGCCATCTCTTTGCGTCAAATAGCGAAAATAGTTAAGCTCGCAACAGCCTCCTTCCTTAATGCTTCTTTTAGGTGGGGTGGTTCATTACATTAGAGCCCGATTATTATGTCGCCTTACTTAAGCGTATTCCTTATTGCACAACAGTCGAAGACTACAAAAAACTGATGCCTTGGACTATTTTTAAAAATTTGCAAAACGAAATCAAGAAATAATCCAACCCATGTAGTTTATGCTGTATAAGCTCAATATTTTTTCCATTATTTATATATTTTATGAAGACAAACCCATGAGTTGAGGTAATGTAATATTCCATGCAATAATGACTCCATATGCAAATAAAATAGACCTCGGTATGTCACATCATTTTGAAACACTTATCAATTCAGCTTTTGACGAAAAAGGCCAACTTTCACCCTCAAGCCACCCTCTCGAGCTCTCTACAGCGATTAAAACTATCATAGATGCGCTCAATCAAGGAATTCTGCGTGTTGCAGAAATGCATGATGGAAAGTGGATTGTTAATCAATGGATTAAAAAAGCGATTCTGCTTTCCTTTATTACTACCGCGAATAAAACAATACACAGTGGTGATTTGCAATATTTTGATAAAATTTCGTCAAAGTATGACCAATATGGCGAACAAGACTTCCTTGCTGAAAAAATTCGCGTTGTTCCAGGGGCTTATGCCAGGCATGGCAGTTATATTGGAAAAAACGTTATTTTAATGCCTAGTTTCGTCAATATTGGCGCTTATATAGATGATGGCTGCATGGTAGACACCTGGGCAACAGTAGGCAGCTGCGCGCAAATTGGAAAAAACGTCCATCTTTCAGGCGGAGTTGGCATTGGCGGCGTATTAGAACCATTGCAAGCTAATCCAACTATCATCGAAGACAATTGCTTTATTGGCGCACGATCCGAAATTGTTGAAGGCGTGATTGTCGAAAAAAACTCTGTAATCAGCATGGGTGTGTTTATTGGGCAAAGCACTAAAATATATGCGCGCGAAACAGGTGAAATCTTTTACGGACGCATTCCAGCAGGATCGGTGGTGGTTCCAGGAAGCTTGCCCAGCCAAGACGGCAGTCACAGCCTCGCATGCGCCGTCATTATTAAACAAATTGACGAACGCACTCGGCTCAAAACAAGCATAAACGAGCTACTCCGGCAATAACACCAGCAAGACCAACATCACCCCTTCCAAAAGATACATTGTCCAGCGCAAACAATATTGCTCAATTTCTTAATTAAACAGCCAAAAGCGTGGCGTTATTGATAGCCTTATAAAATATCTTGCTTGTTGATGGTTATGCCTATAGTAAAGAAAATTTGTCAGTAGCGATGACTAATTCTCTAGCAATACCCACCTCTGTTAAAGAATGCCCGGCATCCGGCACAACAATTAAAGAAACGTTCGGTAGCGCTTGTTTAAGCTGCCACGCCCCGCGTATAGGACAACAAATATCATAGCGTCCATGCACAATAGTCGTTGGAATATTGCTTATTTTGTACGCTTCTTCAAGCAGCTGATTATGCCGCAAGAAAAGGTTATTAGTAAAAAAATGGTTTTCTATACTCGCAAAAGCCAAACTAAAGTTAGCTTCAGAAAATTTAGCAATTTGCGCGCCATCAATAAATAAACTACTGATTGACCCCTCCCATTTACTCCACGCCACAGCAGCTTGTTGTTGTATATCTTTATCTTGAGAAAAAAGGCGCTTATGGTATGCGCCAATCATATTCTCTCGTTCATTTTCAGGGATGATTGCTATGTATTCAGACCACGCTTCGGGAAATATTTCACTCGCCCCATGTTGATACATCCAATGTAAGTCTTCTTGAAGACCTAAAAACACTCCACGAAGAATTAACCCTGACACACACTCAGGATAAGCTTCTGCATAGGCCAGTCCTAACGTAACCCCCCAAGAGCCTCCGAATAATAGCCATTGCTTGATATTCAATAGTTCACGAATCTGTTCAAAATCTTGAATAAGTAATTGTGTCGTATTTTCGCGTATTTCAGCATGCGGTAAACTTTTTCCGCTGCCGCGTTGATCCACTAAAATAATATGGTAGATTTCGGGATTAAAATATCGTCGATGCATGGGATTAGTGCCACCGCCGGGCCCACCATGAATAAACAATACTGGCTTTCCATTTGGATTACCACTTTGTTCATAATATATTTTGTGCAAATTTGATACAAGCAACATCCCAGAATGAAAGGGTTCAATGCTCGGATATAAAATATTATTAAGCGCTTCTTTGTTCATCATCGACCTCTTATTGCTAACTGTTAGTATCATAATTTATTAATCAATAAATCCATAGCATCAAAATCCATTGACCTTTCACCCGTTTGTAATTTAACTGCTCAATCTAGGCTTAAGTGCCATTGTCATAAAAAAATCAACCAAGCTCGGCAAAAATTAAATTTTAGTGTACAATCGAAAAAAAGGAGATTATTTTGGCACACTATCTAATCATTGCTGCAAGCAGTTGTATTGGTCAAGCGGTAGTAAAGAGACTAAGTGATGCAGGACACACTGTTTTCACTACCGCACGAAATACAACTAAAATCACTCCTGATGCTGTTTTAAATGCGACATGCTTTGCTGACGTTGAAGAGGTATTTAAGCAAGCCGGTAACATTGATGGCGTTGTAAACTGTTGTGGTTCTTTATGGCTACGTCCAGCACACTTAACAAAACAAGAGGAATACCAAGGGGTCATTGACGCTTCTTTGACGACTGCTTTTGCTGTTGTTCGTGCAGCAGGTAAATATATGACGACAGGAGGATCAGTAGTGTTAATCTCTTCTGCGGCGGCAATGGTAGGGTTGCCAAATCATGAAGCGATAGCTGCAGCTAAAGCAGGTATTCATGGCTTAATGGTGTCAGCAGCCGCAACTTATGCGCCAGTCCAATTGCGTTTTAATGTCGTAGCCCCTGGTTTAATAGATACACCCTTAACCGCTTCAATCACGCAGAATGAAATGGTACGAAAATCCTCAGCAATGATGCATCCTTTAGGACGGATCGGTGAGGCAGATGATATCGCCAATGCGATCGTGTTTTTGCTTGATTCAAAAAATAGCTGGATAACTGGACAAGTTTTAGCAGTAGATGGTGGTTTAAGCAGCGTAAGAACCAAAGTGAAAATATAATGACTTTGATAAAGATTTGAATGTTTGTTAAGATGGTGAATATAAAAATTTATTAGCTCAATGATGAAATTTATTTTTAAAAATTACTGGTTTATTTTTTTGACTGTTATATCAGCACTCTCTATCTGGTTAACAAAAACAAATCACTCGCTATTTTTTTATGTTAATTCACATCATAACTTGTTATCCGATGCGACTCTAAACGCTATAAATTTTATCACCTGGTTTGACTCCGGTATTTTGCCAATTGCACTTATTACCATTACACTCTTGTTTCGCAGAGATAAGCTGTTAAATGTTATACTTTTAATCATTACTTATATGATCGTGTTTTCTTTGCTGAAATTTGTTTTTCATGAAGCTCGTCCTTATATCCAATATAATCCACAAAATTTTTATTGGTCAAGCTCTACGCCACAAGAAAACTTAAAAAATGGTTACCGCTCATTTCCTTCGGGGCATACCGGCAATGCCGCTATATTTGTTTTTGCTCTTTCTTATTTGTTTGCTTCTCAAAGATTTTGGCTCAAAAGTTTTTTGTTACTTCCTTTGGTGCTGACTATGTTGGTACGTATTGGTACGGGATGGCATTTTCCTCTCGATGTTTTATGTGCGGCCTTGTTCGCTTTTATTCTTGTAGAAATTACAATGCGCCTACCTTTAAAACCCCCTAAAATCTTCAATAAAAATAGCTTTAAAGTGAAGATAATACAGGCATGTTGCTTTTTCATGAAGAAGTGCGCGCTTTATAATAAAGAGAAAGTTAACTCAAAAGCACGAAGAGTCGATTAAATCTACGACAGTACTGTCATACCTTTGATGCTGACATTCAACTTATTTTGTGTTATTTGTGCGGTTTACCTCTAATACAAATTACGGTACGCCAAATAAAATACTTGAACAATATCGTTGAGCAAGATCATCGTAGTATTAAAAAGTCACAAATCCGAAAGATACCCCCACCCTAGATAGCTTAACTATCCTCATTAATTACAAAAAGCTATATGCTGTGTGATTCCAATGTAATCTTAGTAAAGATTCTCTTGTAAACAGATCTGAATGTTGAAGCAATGCATCATAATGACCATGCCCACTATAAAAAATAAAAATTGGATCGCCTGAAAAGCAATCAACAGTTTCTGCATGATTGATAGCTCCCTGTGACTTTATAACTATGATCGGTCTATCAAGCAAATTCATAAGGACTCCAATATCAAGGCCTTCAGTCCATTCAGCAAATCTAACTTGATCACTATAATCTTCATAAGTTTGACTCGGCAATAACAGTGCCTCAACTATTGCTACATATTTTTCGCGATTATGTTCAAGTTTAGTTTGAGAGCGTAAGGTTTTTGCGTGAATTAATAGTTGGGTTGTTTTCATGATATAAAAAACCATTTTGAGATTTTTGAGACACCCCTCTCCCGAGGTGATGACACCTCGACCTCTCCCGCAAGGGGAGAAGTGAAGAGAAGAGCACCAATTTTTAAATGAAAAACTAAGGATAGGTAAATTTTATCAATTTCTCAGCGTGAATCATTTTTCCGATGAGAGGAAAACGATATGCTTTTTATTGTGTTGAGTTTTTGAAATCAGGAATTGGTGGAGGCGGCGGGAGTTGAACCCGCGTCCGTAAACTCTACGCCTTTGCTTCTACATGCTTAGTCTTGCCTTTATTTAACCCAGCGCCGCCGACAAGCGGGCCCTCACTGGACGAAGCTCTAATTTATTTTCGGTGTTTAAGTCAGAGCACCTTAAACAATTATCTTATGAAAATTACCGTTCCCCAAACCCATAAGCAGATTCAGTTCGCGGCAACGAGATTAAGCGGCTTTCGCTATTTCTAGGTCAGCTGCCTCGTTGTATGTTACATCGTTTGCGATTGTATTTACTTGTAATACGTTTTACGAGATTACTACGTGCTCGGCATGCGGCTCGGGTTTCGCTATTCACGTCGAAGCCAGAACGCCCCCATTGAACTTGGAATGATAACACAGATTGCAAATAATTAAAGCATATCTGAAATAAGCCTTCCCTCCACCGGAATAAGAAAGCTGGCTTTACCTAACTCATTATAAGCGCAAGGTTCGTGGAAATCAGAACCTATAGACATCGCTAAATCAAGCTGTATCGCTAATCGTGACATCAATAGTTGATCCGATTTGTTTTGATTAGTCGTGGCTACCTCAATACCCTCTCCACCTGCAGCTTTGAACTCTTCGAGCATAGTGGTAGTTTTTTTCAAGGTCAGGTCATAGCGGCGTGGATGAGCGATGACGGGAAGCCCGCCGGCATCACGAATTAATGTTGCTGCATCGGCCAATGACATCCATTCACTTTTAAAATATCCGGCTTTGCCGCGAGCTAAAAATTGCTTAAAGGCTTTTCCTGGAGCTGTGGCATATCCTTTACTAACGAGATAGCGCGCAAAATGTAGCCGCCCTGGAACACCTTTCACTTGCCTGAAAACTCCTTCTTCGACACCAGGAATGCCAAACTTAGTCAGCTTTTTAGCAATTTGTTCAGCTCGATTCTGTCTACTGTGCATAACACCATCAAGTTTTTCGCGTAATGGCTGATGCGACATATCTACATTCAACCCAATCATATGGATGGTTTGCTCACGCCAGAGACATGAAATCTCAACCCCAGGAATAATTCTAATAGCATGGGATTTTGCAGCAAGAATAGCTTCATCAATCCCCATTAAGGTGTCATGGTCGGTTAAAGCCAGGACATCCACTTGTTTTTCAACCGCGCGCTGTACGAGCTCCGCAGGGGATAAAACACCATCAGAGTAATAGGTATGGGTATGGAGATCAATTTTCATTTCAGTAACACTGCCACTTATATTAGGGCTATGATAGACTGGAAACCATCAAAGTTGTGAGGTTTTTATGCAAATTTTCTACGATTTACTGCCCTTATTCTTATTTTTTATCGCTTATAAGTTTCTAGGCATTTACTCCGCTACTGCAGTTGCCATCGCCGCGACTCTGGCGCAAGTCGCCTATACTCGAATTCGCCATAAAAAATATGAAATTATACAAGTGGTTACCTGTGTGATGATTGTTATATTTGGCGGCATGACTCTGATCTTACACAATCCCATTTTTATTAAATGGAAACCAACAATGATCAATTGGATATTGGCGATCATTTTTATCGGCAGCCAATATATCGGCAAAAAATCCATCATTGAACGCCTGCTGCATGAAAAAATAGATGCACCCCAGCATGTTTGGAAAACTCTGAACACCATGTGGATCAGCTTTTTTCTTTTTATTGGCACATTAAACATTATCGTTGCTTACCATGTTGATACTGATACCTGGGTGAATTTCAAAGTATTTGGCATGTTCGGTTTAACACTCGTTTTTGGACTTATTCAAGCGATGTATTTATCCAAACACTTAAAAAACCCCGCAAAAGTAATAGAAAAAAATCATGGCAACGATTGAGTTAATTCGATCACGCGTTACAGCATTATTGTCACCGACACACCTTGAAATTGTCGATGACAGTCATAAGCATGGAGGTCACGCCGGCAATACCGGCGGCGGTCATTTTACGTTAATTATTACTGCTGAAAAATTAAATGGCCTTTCGAAATTAGAGAGTCACCGCTTAATTTATTCAGCAGTCAATGATCTAATGCCAAAAGAAATTCATGCGCTCTCAATTAAGATTATGAATAAGCCTGTCGAATAAGCATATAATCTATTAACACCAACGCCAGCATAGCCTCAACAATCGGTACTCCACGTATACCAACGCAAGGATCGTGTCGCCCTGTTGTAATGATTTCAACTTCTTCGTTCATCGTTGTAATCGTTTTAGCAGGCAAAGTAATACTGGAAGTGGGTTTAAAAGCAACGGAAGCTTTAATAGTCTGACCGGAGCTAATACCGCCTAAAATTCCGCCTGCGTGATTAGAAAGAAATCCTGTGGCATCCATTTCATCACGATGTTCATTGCCTTTTTGTTCGATGCAGGCAAAGCCATCACCAATTTCTACACCCTTTACCGCGCCAATACTCATCAATGCTTTCGCGATCTCTGCATCTAAACGATCGAATATCGGCTCACCTAATCCTACTGGAACATTCATCGCTACAACATCAACACGCGCGCCGATAGAATCGCCATCACGGCGTAATTGGGTAATTAATTTTTCTAATTCATCGGTATTATGTTCTGTAACACGCAAAGAACCCACTTGCGATAAAACCGCTTTAATTTCTATACCATATGTCTCACGTAAATATTTTTTAGCAATCGCGCCCGCTGCAACACGTAAAACAGTTTCACGCGCAGAAGCACGTCCACCACCACGATAATCTCTTATTCCATATTTCTTAAAGTAAGTATAATCCGCATGCCCTGGTCGAAATTTATCTTTAATTCCTTCATAATCACTCACACGTTGATCAGCATTTTCAATGAATAATCCAATGGGCGTTCCTGTGGTCACACCTTCAAAAACACCCGAAATAATTTTAACTTGATCTTTTTCTCGGCGCTGTGAAGTATACTGCGATTGTCCAGGACGACGTCGATCAAGCTCTGGTTGAATATCTTGTTCACACAGTGGCATACCTGCTGGGCAACCATCGATAATTACCATATAGGCAGGCCCATGACTCTCGCCACAGGAGGTTAGCTTAAATAAATTTCCGAATGAATTACCAGGCATGAAGCAGATCCTTTTTACTTAACATAAAAACCCCCTCTCCGCCCATTTCAAACTCCAACCAAACAAAAGGCAGATGAGGATAATGCTCTTCCATGATTTGCCAAGTACTGCCTACTTCAACGATTAAAATTCCATCATCATTCAAATGGCGCGCAGCTTGTTTCAAAATTTGATCAACAATATCTAAACCTAGCGCTCCTGAAACCAAAGCCATCGTAGGCTCATGCTCAAATTCATTAGGCAAAGATTGCATTTCTTCTTGGCTGACATAAGGGGGATTGCTGACAATAATATCGTAGCGTTTTTCAGTGAGGGGATTAAATAAATCTCCCTGTAAAAGATTAACGCGATTCGATAAATTATGTTGCTTCACATTAATTTCTGCAACATCCAATGCATCTTGAGATAAATCCACAGCATCAATGTTTGCGTTTTCAAATGCATAAGCACAAGCAATGCCAATACAACCGCTACCGGTACACAGATCTAAAACATCAACAACGGTTTCTGAATTAATCCACGGTTCAAAATAATTACAAATTGTTTCCGCTAAAGGCGAGCGTGGAATCAGCACTCGCTCGTCAACATAAAATGGCAATCCACAAAACCAGGCTTTATGCGTTAAATACGGCACAGGAATGTGTTGATTGACTCGCTGATGGATAAGAGCAAGCAATTGTTCTGGATACTCAAGTGTTATATTTTGCAAAACTTCATCACTCATATCATGCGATAAATTAAGCGCGTCTATAACTAATGCATAAGCTTCATCGCGCGCATTGTCCGTACCATGGCCGTAAAAAATATCCGACTGTTCGAACAATTGGTTGGCATATTCAATCGCTTGTAATGGATTATGAAGAAGCATAGGTAACACCACAGATAAAAACACACCATTAAAACATGAGAAGCCTCTACCATCAATCGTAAAAATTCGTTAGTATTCCGCAAACCACATAGCAGCGCACCATGAAAACGCAAGACAGTGATGAGATCGCCGATATAGCCGCCTTCCACCAAGCCATGCGTGATGTTGTTCCTATCAAAAAAAAATTCTCTTCTATAACGCTAAAAAAACCAGCAACATCACATCATCGATCAGCATTTGTTCGAAATCTCGAAAAAGATACACCATCCACTCTATATCCCTCAGAGTATTGCTCAAAAATATTACCCGACACCTATTTATTTGCCGCGGACTCAAGTTTAGGCAATAAAATCCTTCGCAAATTCAAGCAAGGGCAATATAATCCCGAGGCAACATTAGACCTGCATGGTTTTACGGTAAATGAAGCGGCACTGACACTAGATAAATTTATACAACAAAGTATTCACCAAGGTTATCGCGTGCTTTTGGTGATTCATGGTAAAGGCGCGCAAGCAATTTTAAAAACTCAGGTAAATTATTGGCTAACAGACCATCCGCGTGTGCTCGCGTTTTGTTCCGCTAAACCTAAACATGGGGGAGTAGGTGCAGTTTACCTCCTATTAAAAAGACAAACATCAGCAGGAGATCACTTTGAAAAATAATAAAACAATTGTTATTGGCATATCTGGGGCTTCAGGCTCAGGAAAAAGTCTCTTGGCGAATAATATCGTAAACGAACTAGGAACGGACCAAGTCGCTGTAATCTCCGAAGATTCTTATTATAAAGATCAGAGCCACCTTCCCTTCGAAGAACGCACTAAAATTAACTACGACCACCCTAATTCCATTGATCATTTATTGCTCAGTGAACATTTGGCAAAGCTACAAAACTGGGAAAGCGTAGATATTCCTCTTTATGATCACTCGCAGCATATTCGTAAAACAGAAACAAAAAGAGTCGGCGATCACCGCATTATTGTTTTAGAAGGAATTCTGCTATTTGTAGACCCTGAACTCAGAAATAAAATGAATATCAAAATCTACATGGATACCCCATCGGATATTTGTCTCATTCGCCGTCTACGACGCGATATTGTTGAACGCGCTAGAACATTTGACTCTGTTATTGAACAATATGAATCGACCGTCCGCCCCATGTATTTGCGCTTTATTGAGCCATCTCGCTTACATGCTGACCTCATCGTTCCTCGTGGCGGTGAAAACCGTATCGCGATTGATATGATTAAAGCAAAAATGCGTGAATTGCTAGGAAATGACGCTTGACCATCGCCAGATAGGCGTTTACTATAGCGCCTCTTTAGAGTTCCCCGATAGCTCAGTCGGTAGAGCAAGTGACTGTTAATCACTGGGTCGGCGGTTCGAGTCCGTCTCGGGGAGCCATTTCAATATTGTAATCAACTAAAAATACTAGATTTTTAGTTTTTATCTGAAGAAAAGACTATCTTTCGATAGAGCAACAATTTTTCTGTAAATTCCCTTGCAGATCCCTATGCTGACAAGCGTACCGGACGTTCACAACGACTACAATTATCTCTCTCTTTCAAGCATTGCAAATAAATCTTCCAACGTCACTGCATCAAATACGCCATCTACCCATTGAGTCAATTGTTCCAAGCTGCCTTGCTGAATTTTAGCAACAATGTGGACTTCAGCTTCTTTAGACAACACTTTATTAAATTTACGCTTAATAAGCTGTATTAATGTTTCAGCTTTACCCCTGGCCTCACCGATAGCTTCACCCTCAGCTTTACCCTCAGCTTTACCCTCAGCTTTACCCTCTAACTTTCCACGACCATAATGAGATTCATGCATACTCGCTTCATAATGCGAGTTGTCTTTATAACGTTCATATGCCTTACGATCTTCCTCACTGAGCGCCAATACTTCCAGCTTTTTAGCCGCACTTTTAATGCCTTGTGCACTGAAATTGGGCTGAATTTTTTCTGTTTTTAAAAAATAGACCCACTCATCAAATTTATCTTTAATTTTTTCGTTAAATTGATTCACTTTAATCAAATAGTATTCAGGGAAAATATCAGACGGTGTT
>JAIXPZ010000036.1 GCA_027486005.1 Legionellales bacterium | reverse complement strand
CTTATCAATGAGTTAAAAATGCTGACTAGGCCCCAGCCTGCGCTGGGGTGACACCCGCCCTGGTTTATGTAGCGGATACGATATATAAGTGCACTTAACCAACATATAACTAAATGTAGTGTCTGTCAACCCAAGGACACACAAGCTATACTGCCGACCCCTATATTAGCTATCTAACTTCTATCATGAGTGTTTATTCTATAACCAACCCTGATTGTCAGGAATATTTTACTTCGCTTTGTGCAGAAGAGTCGGATATTCAATGTTCGTTAAAAGCACTTGTTGCAACTTTGGATAAAGTACCTCCGATGTACATTGACGCACTGCAAGGGGCTATTTTGGCCTTTTTAGCGCGCAGTATTCAGGCAAAAAATCTCTTGGAAATCGGCACTTTTGTGGGATACGGGACATTATGGTTGTCGCGAGCCTTATTACCGGATGGACAAATCACTACCTGCGAAATTGACAAACGCTGGTGGCCTATTGCCCGCCAGGCCTTCGAGCAAGCGGGGGTTTCCCAGCAAATTATTCAGGAAAAACAAGCCGCATTACTTAGCTTAAAAAAATGGACTTCTTTTGAATCACCCCCTCAATTTGACTTTATTTTTGTAGATGCTGATAAATCTAACTCTCCCATTTATTTTGAACATTGCCTCAAATTACTGAGTCCGAATGGATTATTGGTAATGGATAACGTCTGGTGGCAAGGAAAATTGTTGGACGAAAATTATTCACAAAAACGCGCGCAAGTATTACGCAAGTTTAATCAAGATTTAGCCAAAGACCCGCGAATTGATCTAGTCATGCTACCGATCAGCGATGGCATGAGCTTGATTCGAAAGCGCCTCTCCTGAATTATCTAATAATATACGCTATACTTTCAGATGTAATCTAATCGGAGTGTGTGTATGTTACAATTTTCCTATCAAGCATTTAGCAGTCTTAATCAAACAGAAGCCGATAAGATCAGAAGTGCAGGTCAAGGAAGTAGTGAATTTTATGATTCAGTACAATGTGATTTTAGAGCATTTCACAGAGATGCTAAGGACGGAGAAATTTGGCCTATAGAGCGCACTTCGAAAACTTTCGCTAATGGTTTACTATTTCATTATGTTGGCGAGCTCTCTGGTTATAATTTGACAAGACGCTTTTTCAAGCCCCTGGATATAACGCCAGGCATAAGAAGTTTTATTATCATTTTTCAATTGTTTCCTTCATTATTTAGTCAAGAACTCCTATCTAGGCATAACAATGAAATATCGAATTACTTACACCTTTTTTATAATGGCAATCAAATTGCGCCCTTATCAAGGATGCTAGATAGAATAAACGCACAATCTGTAGAACAACAAGTAGTCTCGTCTCAGCCATTCTCATCTTGGTTTAATGCATTACGTCCTTTTGTCGAAAAAATCAAAAGTCATGAGCGCATCATATGTTTAGGTGGATATTTTCAACAATTAAAACAAGTGCTCGAATATTTTGAGCATCAACTGCCAATACTCTCCTCAAAAGAAGCTTATTTTGGAAGTAAGCTACTACAATTAATTCTTAATTTAGATAAAGAAATTGATCGCGTACAAGAAGTGGTTTACAACCATGTACGATATTTTTTCTACCAAATACAGTGCTTTCTTAAAGAAAAAGAATATGACATTACTGCTATCAATGGGCAAGAAAATAAATTTACTCCTAACTTTCAACCTGATTTTGATAAAATCGATATTCCAAAATTGGCAGAACACATTCAATCTAGCATAAACAAAGTAAAAAAGTGGCTTGGCATCAACAACGCAGATCTGGAACAAGAGAAATATCACGAAACATATGCCGATATCATGGCGCAGATAGAAGAAACGCTAAGCTTAAAGGACAAAAAAAACCGTTTTCTTAGTATATTAGCTACTGAAGCTAGCAATAATGCGCTTGACCCGGTTAAGTTTGCGCGGTACTTGCTGCGCGACAAAACAGATAATATTTTAGCGAAGGAACGTCATGCATGGCTGGGAAGAACGCCCTATTCTCACGAAACGAGGGGCATGAAAAGGGCCTTAGATATGCTTCTTGCCACGCACGATGAGCCTGCTTCAGCTATTTTTACAAAAACTCCCAATAAACTCACTTTTTTCTCTTATGACTCTGAAGTGGAAAATGAATTCAACTTTAAACGTCATGGCTTGTCTTAAATGGCGAGGAAATTAATTCTGAGCTTGATTCTAGATAATGGGTTGGGTATCATTCCTGACCAATTGGTTTTTAATATTATTGGCTAATAACTAGCCAGCATCGAAGGAAAGGTTATGAAAAAAGATACTCATCCAGCGTACGAAGCGGTCAATGTACAATGTAGCTGTGGTAACAAATTTAAAATTCGCTCTACCGGTAAAGACATCCACTTAGATGTGTGCTCAGAATGTCATCCTTTCTATACTGGAAAACAAAAAGTAGTAGACACCGCAGGTCGAGTTGAAGGATTTAAGACAAAATATGCTTTCCTTAGCTCAAGTTTGGGTAAAGTCTCTGAAAAATCTCAAGAAACAACAGATAAGAACTAAGGTTCTGATATTTAATGTTTATTATTCGGGGTGCTTAGGCGCCCTGTTTTATTTTGGACTGTAACTTTGCAGGAGCATAAGGCCATGTCGACCCTGTCATTTTCTGAAGAAGCACTAAAATATCACCGAGAACCCACCCCGGGAAAGCTCGCCACTGCGATTACAAAGCCCACTGAATCCCAATATGATTTATCTTTAGCCTATACTCCCGGCGTTGCGCAGCCGGTTACCGCTATTGCACAGGATCCTGAAAAAGCTTATGACTATACTGGCAAAGGAAATTTAGTTGCTGTTATTACCAATGGTACAGCGGTATTAGGTTTAGGTGATGTTGGAGCTTTGGCCAGCAAACCCGTCATGGAAGGCAAGGGTGTCTTATTTAAGCGTTTTGCAAATATTGATGTGTTTGACATCGAAATCGATTGTGCAGATCCTTACGATTTAGTGGAAACCATTGTCAGAATTTCTCCGACCTTTGGCGGCATTAATCTTGAAGACATTAAAGCACCCGAATGTTTTATTGTGGAATCTGAATTAAAAAAACGTCTCAATATTCCTGTATTTCATGATGATCAGCATGGAACGGCGATTATTGTTGCTGCAGGCTTAATTAACGCACTTGTCTTACAACAGAAAAAACTTGCTGATGTAAAAATTGTTTGTTTAGGTGCCGGCGCTGCAGGCATTGCCTCGATGAATTTATTGCTGCATCTCGGAGCGCAAGCCAATAATATTTATATGGTCGATAGAAATGGCATTATCCATTCTGAACGCAATGATTTGAATGAATATAAACAACCATTTGCACTCAACACTGAGAAGCGAACATTAGCCGATGCGATGCAAGACGCCGATGTTTTTATTGGTGTTTCAGGTGCAAATCTTGTAACCGCAAAAATGATTGCCGCTATGGCTGAAAAGCCCATCATATTTGCACTCTCCAATCCTGATCCTGAAATTTCTCCTGAAGTTGCACACAGCGTACGCCAAGATCTCATCATGGCGACTGGACGCAGTGATTATCCTAATCAAGTCAATAATGTATTAGGATTTCCGTATATTTTCCGCGGTGCGCTTGACGTCAGAGCACATACCATTAATATAGAGATGCAAATTGCTGCGGTACATGCGATCAGTGAGCTGGCGTATGAAGAAGTTCCTGCTGAAGTTTTAGCGGCCTATCCACAGCAAACTCATCTCGCGTTTGGACCTGATTATATCTTGCCTAAACCTATGGATTATCGTTTAAAAACCCGTGTCTCTGCCGCGGTAGCTAAAGCGGCCATAGAATCCGGTGTAACATCTTAAGGAGAAATTGATGCGGCATAATACTCACACTTCTAAAGCCGCATGGCTTATCTGTACATTGGCGGCCATGTTTTATTGTTACGAATATTTATTGCGTATTTCTCCCAGCGTCATGTCGACAGAATTAATGCAGACGTATCATTTAACAGCAAGTCAATTTGGTAATTTAACCGCTTACTATTATTACATTTATACGCCTATGCAGATTGTGGTCGGCGTGTTGTTCGATCGATTTGGGACACGCGTACTTCTCACCTTAGCCTGCTTAATTTGCGCGTTAGGCACTTATTTATTTGCGGGTGGCGATTCTGTCTCTGTTGCTGCTGTTGGCCGCTTACTTGTAGGACTAGGTTCCTCGTTTGCATTCGTAGGTTCTTTGAAATTAATTACCATTTGGCTGCCAGAAAGGCATTTTGCTTTAGGTGCTGGCATTATGACCGCGCTAGGTTCCGTTGGCGCGATTACAGGCGATATCATTTTAACAGAGCTCGTGCAACATACTGGTTGGCGTGAAGCAACGGTTTATGCAGCCATAGTTGGGGTTGTTTTAGCCATGGTTCTTGCGCTAGTTATTCGTGATACTCCAAAAACTGTGCCAGCTCATACGTATCGGATTCCATTTCAAATAATCATGAGCGGCTTATGGGAAGCTCTAAAATCTAAGCAAATCTGGCTAACCGGTGTTGTTGGATGCTTAATGTATTTGCCTATTTCAACGTTTGGAGAACTTTGGGCAATTCCCTATTTGGAACAGGCACGAGGTTTTTCGCCACACGATGCGGCAGCGGCTGCATCAATGACTTTTTTTGGCTGGATGATAGGCTGCCCTCTTTCTGGATTCATCTCTGATCATTTCAGAAACAGACTCATTCCTATGTTTGTTGGCGCAGTGGCGTGTTTACTATTTTTAGCGATATTCTTATACGCCCCTAACCTATCATTAAACACTTTACGTGTATTATTTGTATTGTTAGGCATGAGTGGTAGTGTACAAGCACTGGTATTTGCCATAGGGCGTGAATCAAGTCGACCAGTGATTGGAGCCACAGTTATTGCTCTGATGAATATGCTAGTCATGATGGGCGGCGTCGTATTCCAACCTGTTGTTGGTATGCTGCTTGATCTCCACTGGGCTGGCGGCATGTTAGAAAATGGGACAAGAGCTTATTCAGCCGATAGCTTTGTTTTTGCGCTCAGTGTGTTGCCTATTGGCGTCATTCTTTCATTGATTACTCTGTTTTTCATGAAAGAAACACATGGTAAATTAAGAAACCAATAGATTAATTGATGTTGTTAATTTTTCTAAACGTTGCTGATGAATATAGTGACCAACTGCTTTTCCGTCATTTTGTTTTAGAAAATCTTTAGGTAGTTCAATTTTGTTGGCGCAATTAAAAGCTGATAATAGATGACTCGAATTACCTAAAATATTCGTAGTAATTTCACATAGTCGCAACCATTGTTTGAAACGGCCTTCGCGCCGAAACGCGTCGAGAGAAGTAAATAAATCAAGCAGATCACCGGGAGATAACTGCATTATATTTTTATAAACCGGCTGATATTGTATTAGAAGAGTAACCATTTGAAAAATAGGCTTTGGCGCACGATAGCGTTTACATAAGTTTTCTATTTCTATACTTAAGCGGGTAGATTGCATCATCAAAGTAATGCGTTCAAAAACGTCGTGCGCAATTGAACTGGTTTTTTTCAAACAAGAAGTAATCTCATTTTTTTTATTCTTAAACACAGGAAAAAGAATTTCTAAAGCTCTGCAATCATCTAAAACTTCTATAAATCTCCAAGGCGCTATTTCAGACATTCCTTTTTCAAATTCTTTCCACACACGTTCCGCGACTAATGCATCAACCTCACCTTCTTGAACCATCCTCTTCATAAGTTCATTGGTTTCATGAGCAACAGAAAAGTCTGAAAAACGCGCAGCAAAGCGTGCGACTCGTAGAATTCGCACGGGGTCTTCCGAAAACGCGGGAGAAACATGACGCAAGACCTTTTCTTGTAAATCTGCAGTTCCACGATAGGGATCAATCAACTCGCCTAATTCATTTTTTGCAATCGAATTAATGGTTAAATCGCGACGCATCAAATCTTCTTCCAACGTCACCGAAACATCCGTATCAAAGACAAAACCATGATAACCTTTAGCGGTTTTTCTTTCCGTGCGGGCTAAAGCATATTCTTCTTTAGTTTTAGGATGCAAAAAAACCGGAAAATCTTTACCAACTTGCTGATAACCCGCGGCAAGCATTGTTTCTTGCGTTCCACCGACAACTACCCAGTCCCGTTCTTGAATCGGCAATCCAAGCAACTCATCTCGTACTGCACCACCGACTAAATAAGTTTTCATAGCTTCCTTTTTTTACATAAAATCAAAGAGCTTCAGAACAAAAATAAGCCGCAGTTACGATACGTGTACGCTTGAGATGTTTTTTCTCTAGCAAGCCCGAGCGGCGATCTCCGGTAATCAGATAATCTGCTTCGCTGGTAAGCGCTATGGCTAACAAAAATTTATCATTAGGATCATTTATCTCTAAATTAATATCTTTTAAGTCTTTTAAAATAATGGCATTTTGTAAATTATTTAACATTGTGCCAATTTTGGCCGGTTGTAAAATAGCTTTAAATTTTGGATAACGACTAGCGCGCCGAATTTCATCTAATTGAGTTTGGGCAGTGACTAGCTCGAATCTACCTTCACGCCACGCTTCGAATACACAGGCTGGAGCACCAACTGGAGAAAGTAGTGCCCTTAAAAAAATATTGGTATCTAAAATAACTTTCATTATTAACTGCGTGCCCAAGAAATCGCTTCTTCAACCATTGCTTGCAAGTCTGTTTCTGTAATTTCTGTATTATTTGCCTTGGCTTGCTGGGCAGTTAAATAAAAAATGCGCGATCGCACCGCTTCTTCAACAAATTTCGATAAATCTCCTTTTTTACTACTGTTATTACTCGCTAGAAACATTCTTAGCGTCCTGTCCGTATCAAGAGAAACGGCAAGATTCCATCGTGCTGATTGCATAATACCACCTTTAATGTATAAACACACATGCGTATATGTGTTGATTATCGTCTTGGTAAGCAAAAAAATCAAGCGGCTTAACCCACAGATTCAGATAATTTTCGTTGAGCCAACAGCATCGGCGGGTTCACAATAAGCGCATCGCCTGTAATCTCAACAATTGCACCTTCGCCACCTATCAGTCGATTGGATACGCTAAAACTTGATGACGATAAAACATAGGGCTCTTCTCCGCCATATTCCAATCCAGCATTTTTAACTAACATTACTGCCTCTGGCATGCCAAACAATCCACAATAGTCATGATGTTTGCCCGCGATCAAAATAGTTTGATTAGAAGCAAACGTCATCGTCTGGAATTCGTTATGCAGATAAATCGGGCAATGAATAGAGTATTCGCTCTGCAAGCTCCTAATACTGGCTTGTTCATGGTCCATTCGACCACCCGTAGCGCAAACAATATGAATTTCTGAAGCATATTGCTTTGCAAATCTCAATCCCTTTTGTAAGTCAGTAAAGTTTTGATCGGGCATAATTAGCCTTTTCACATCACTAAAAAAATCTACTTCTTCTTGAAAAGAATCAAAATCACCCAAAATAATATTGGGTTTTATGCCTAGTTTACATAGTTTATTTGCAGCTCCATCTAAAGCGATTATAAAAGCATTTTCAGCTGCTTCAAGAATAATAGATTTAGACAGAAAAGGGCCATTGGCTACGATAAGATATTTTGAAAATTCCATTAAGTGTTCAATCCATTAATAAATTAACAATAAGCCGAATCAACAAATTCTTGTGCGAAGGGTGACTTTCAGCTACTAATAAAGCAAGCGCCACAAGTCCATTGCTGTTTATTTTAATTATTATATTTTGAAGTTTTAAATACAATAAAAAAAGAAAACAGCCAATACGTTTATTACCATCACTAAACGGATGATCTTTGATAACAAAATAAATTAAATGTGCTGCTTTTTCTTCGGTAGTTTTATATAAATCTTCACCACCAAATGTCTGCTCAATGCTGCCTAGAATGCCTTTTAAGCTATTATCTTTCTGATTTCCAAATAATAACGTTGCTTCACCTCGACCTACAAGATCCGTTTTTAGGGCTTGAATCGCTTGCATAGCCATTTCATAACTAAGTTCAGTAAAAAATGGTTTTCCATGTTCAGGCAAAACCAAAGAATCTTCATCATAAGCAAGTAATAAGTGCCATGTTTTTGCATAATTGATAATTAACTGAAGGGTTTCTACGCCTATATCACTCACCAACTCATTGCTAATTAATGTTCTTTGAAGTAGTTCTATAGACTCCTGCAATTCTTGAATACCATGCTCAGAAAGGTGTTTTTTATGCAGGGTATAGCCCTGCATTAGATGCTCTTTTAAAACACGTGTCGCCCATATTCTGAACTGGGTTGCTTGTGTAGAGTTGACTCGGTAACCAACGGAGAGAACTGCATCAAGATTATAATAACTTACCTGATAAACTTTTCCATCTTGAGCAGCGATTCCCGCCCCCATTAAAAACCTCGATATAATGCGGGTTTCACGAGCTATTTGAATTATTTTTTCGTAAACTTCGCCTGATTTTTGTAAAAAAGCAGGTGGATAATGGGATT
>JAIXPZ010000033.1 GCA_027486005.1 Legionellales bacterium | reverse complement strand
TGACATTTTCCTGGTAATTTCATCCCCCTGAAACTGCCATGGACTACGTGTTGATCTGGTTTTAGTCAAATACTACCGGCGGAATACCTATGCGGCTTTTTCATTGTCTGAATTGCAGGCTTGAAAAAGTCAAACACTGGCTTCTCACCACCATCTTCGTTAAAATGCCCCATCTTTTCTATACTTTGTGATTTTTATGCCACAAACCGCTTTACCTACCTATGCCCCACTAAATGAGTTTTTATTCGATTCCGGCGCTTATTTAGACGCCTGTGAATTACACGGCATGCTTTGTGGCTTTATTGCCGGCGGCTCAGCAACGCCGAATCTTGCCTGGATGAGTTTATTGCTCGCCAGTGCAGAAGAAGACCGTAGAGCAGAACTTGAAGCCTGCGTGATGGCTTTATTCCGTGTCAGCTTGGAGCAATTAAGTAGTTTCGGCTTTGATTTTGAAATTTTATTACCCATCGCGGAGCCCGGCCAGGATCTGCTACTGATCAGTTCATTATCAAAATGGTCGGAGCATTTTCTGCTTGGGCTAGGCATTGCAGAAGCCCTAATGCAAAGTCATAAAAAAACCGATGAAACCAAAAAAACTCAAGCGATTGATTTACAAGAAGCAAAAAGCGATATACGAAATGTCTCTCGTATCTACAATCAAGTACTCCAATGCCAAGAACCTTTTGATGAAGAAGCCTTTTCTTCCCTGCTAGAACATGTCAGAGTGTCGGCCATGCTCATTTTTACCGAACAAAATGGTCGAATTCGACCAACTCAACATTAAACCAGGAGAGGTTATGTTAACAATTTCTCAACAAGAATTTGCGCAACGCCGCCAACGCCTTATGGCGCAGTTGCCACCCAACAGTATTGCCCTTATTCCTGCCGCTACAGAAATTTTGCGCAATGGTTTCGATAATACCTTTCAATTTCGCCAAAACAGTGATTTTTGGTATTTAACCGGTTTTAACGAGCCTGATGCAGTACTGGTTCTGATACCTCAACGCGCCGAAGGTGAAGTCGTCTTATTTAATCGCCCGACGGACCCAAAAGCCGAGATATGGACCGGCAGGCGTGCAGGCCAGGTAGGGGCATGTCGCGATTTTGGCATGAATGAAGCTTTTTTAATTGATACCTTTGATGAAAAACTGCCGGAATTCTTTAAAGATAAAACCGCGGTTTACTATCCTATCGGCCGCAACATGCACTTTGATCGTCAAATACTCAAGGCAATGAATCGCGCCAGAGCGGGTGTACGTCGTGGCGCCACAGCTCCGAATAATTTCTGTAATCTCGATGCGTTGCTACACACCATGCGCGTAGTTAAAAGCGAACAAGAAATCGTCATCATGCAAAAGGCTAATGATATTTCTAGTGAAGCGCATCGTTTAGCGATGCGTTCATGTCAGCCAGGACAATATGAATATGAATTAGAAGCGATCATTCGTGGCCATTGTTACAAGCATGGCTGTCGCGATATGGCTTATGGAGCTATCGTTGGCGCAGGTGAAAATGCCTGTATTTTACACTATGTGACGAACACTGCCCAAATCAAAGAAAACGATTTAATTCTGATTGATGCCGGCGGTGAATACGAGAATTACGCTTCAGACATTACGCGTACTTTCCCTGCTAATGGTCGTTTCCAAGGCGAACAAAAAGCGATTTATGAAATCGTATTAGACACCCAATTGAAATTATTAGCGTTGTTAAAACCAGGATTGAATTGGGACGTGATACAACAAACCTGTCGCCGCTCGTTAACCGAAGGACTCGTTGATGTTGGTCTTTTGCAAGGTAATGTAGACAGTTTATTGGAACAGCAAGCGTATACGCCTTTTTATATGCATTTATTCGGTCACTATTTAGGCTTAGACACCCATGATGCCGGAAGTTATAAAGAAAATGGTCAATGGCCTGGATTAGCTCCGAATATGGTTTTCACGATTGAACCTGGCCTCTATATTAGTGCCAATACTCCGGGTGTCGATGAGCGCTGGTGGAATATTGGTGTGCGCATTGAAGACAATGTCGTGATCACGCAAGATGGCCATCGAAATTTGACTACAGCACCTAAAACCGTTGCCGATATTGAAGCGTTGATGCGGGATCAAGATGTTCAAGCAGCAATACATGACATGCAATCCATAAAAAAGGTAAAAAGTGTCAATTCAGAAACCATTAATAAATCGATAGCTGAAGGAAGAAAATGACAAAAGATTTTGATGTCATCCTGTGCGGCGGTGGGCATGTGGGATCCTGCCTCGCTTTAGCGCTCGCTCAACAAAATTGTAAAGTCGCATTTATTGATAGTTTGGCACCAACAGAACGAAAAAATAATCAAAACGACAACCGCATTTTTGCTTTGGCAGCGGGCTCCCGCAAAATTCTCGAATCTTTAAATGTTTGGCAGTTATTACAAGCACACACCACCCCCATCGAACATATTCATGTGTCTAATAAAGGCAGTTTCGGCGCAGCACGTTTGCACGCTAAAGATTTTAATCATGATGCGCTTGGCTATATGACCTCCTCCATCGCTTTACAACATGCATTAAATCAAGCGATGGAAAAAGTTGATATTACGATTTTTTCACCGGCTTCATTAGAAAATTTTTCTATTCATAATGATCATGTAGACGTCACAATTTCTGGTGGAAAAAAATTGACGGGGCAATGGCTCATTGGCGCCGATGGAGTGCGCTCATTCGTCAGGCAGCATGCAGGCATTAATGTCACGGTAAAAAATTATCAACAAAAAGCATTAATCACTTTAATTGATTTGGAAAATTCCCATCATTTTACAGCCTATGAGCGGTTTGTCGGTGAAAGCGCCATTGCATTATTACCGCATACTCCTTGGCAATCGGTTCTCATTTGGAGTGCGGAAACTAATTTTATCGATCATTTAATGTCGCTGGACGACAAGTCGTTTTTAAGTGAGCTACAAAATGCATTTGGTTTTCGTCTTGGAAAATTTTCAAGCCTAACACAACGCTTAAGCTACCCATTAACCCAAACTAAAGCAGATAGCATTCACGCAGAAAGAATATTACTGGTTGGTAGCGCAGCACAAACATTGCATCCGATTGGCGCACAAGGATTTAATTTGGCCTTGCGTAATGTCGCATTGCTTGATCATTTAATAAAAGAAGCTCGAAGTCGCCATGAAACTGGTTTTACACAAAGCATGCTGGATGAATACGCGCAACGGCAAGCAGTAGATACTTCAAAAACATTGCGATTTACCGATCATTTGGTGAACTTTTCATCTTTATCAGACCCACTAAGCACCGTCGCACGCACTATTTTGATTAATGCACTGGGATCAAGTTTCCTAGCGCAGAAGTATTTATTGCAATTTTAAACATTTTCCGCTCAAATAGCCCTCTAGAAATATAAGCATAAACGCTAATGGGAGAAAATTATGGCTAAAGTCATCGCCGTTGGAGACAATACTTTTGAAGCAGAAGTATTACAATCATCTATTCCTGTGTTGGTTGATTTTTGGGCAGAATGGTGTGGCCCGTGCAAAATGCTAGCGCCTATCTTGGAAAGCGTTGTTGATGATTACGCTGGAAAAGTAAAAATCGTTAAAATTAACGTCGATGAACATCCCGAAACCGCACCAAAATTTGGTATTCGTGGCATTCCTACACTGATTCTATTCAAAAATGGCGAAGTATTGGCCACTAAGGTCGGGGCGCTGTCTAAGTCACAATTGACTGATTTTTTGGATGGGCAGTTGTAAGATATATTGACCACTCGTAAAAATATCTTTCAATATTTTGTGAAAAAGGGCAGGCACAAGGCACTGCCCCTACACCGGCCAATAATCGATTAACAATAAAGAGAATCTATACGCAAATGAAATAGTAATGGCGTTGAAAAATAAGATGTCCCAGACGTAGGGGCAGTGCCTTGTGCCTGCCCTTCTTTTATTAATCAGATTTGTGGATGCTGATATGGCATTCATTATGTGGCCTTAAAAAAACACTAGACAATATCCATTTCCGCGGTATATGATGAAATCTGTTTCAAACGAAACTTCAATAGAGCTAACCTTTGTCCCTATCTACTAAACCTACAACTAAGTGAGAATCCTCATAATGGCACGTGTCATCAATGATTTAAATCAGCTAAAGCTGATGAAAACCGAAGAGCTCATGGAATTAACGAAAGAGCTTAATATCCAAAATATTGGCCGCTCCAAGCGCCAAGATATCATTTTTGCCATTCTTAAAGAGCAGGCAAAAAAAGAACAAGATATCACCGGCAGCGGTGTACTTGAAATTCTGCAAGATGGCTTTGGCTTCTTGCGCTCCAGCGAAGGCTCTTATTTAGCCGGACCTGACGACATTTACGTCTCTCCTAGCCAAATTCGTCGCTTTAACTTGCGTACCGGTGACTCTGTCATCGGCAAAATTCGACCTCCAAAAGAAGGTGAGCGTTATTTTGCTCTACTAAAAGTCAGCACCATCAACGGTGATGATCCTGATAGTGCGCGCGATAAGATTTTATTTGAAAACTTAACGCCGTTATTTGCTGAAGAACGCTTACGCGTTGAATGCGGCAATGGTAGTACAGAAGATATTACTGCCAGGGTAATCGACTTGATTGCTCCTATGGGTAAAGGCCAACGTGGCTTGATTGTTTCTCCGCCTAAAGCAGGTAAAACAGTCATGCTGCAAAACATTGCCCGCTCGATTGAAGCCAATCACCCTGATTGTCATTTGATTGTGCTACTGATTGATGAGCGTCCGGAAGAAGTGACTGAAATGATGCGCTCTGTTAAGGGTGAAGTCATTGCTAGTACCTTTGACGAACCTGCATCACGGCATGTTCAAGTCGCTGAAATGGTTATTGAAAAAGCCAAACGCTTAGTCGAGCATAAAAAAGACGTGGTGATTCTATTAGACTCCATCACACGCTTAGCGCGTGCTTACAACACGGTTGTTCCATCATCCGGAAAAGTACTGACGGGCGGTGTAGATGCCAACGCATTACAACGACCTAAACGTATTTTCGGAGCGGCACGTAATGTCGAAGAGGGCGGTAGTTTAACGATTTTGGCCACCGCACTGGTTGAAACTGGCTCTAAAATGGATGACGTGATTTTTGAAGAATTCAAAGGAACAGGTAACTTAGAGCTTCATCTAGATCGACGTATTGCTGAAAAACGCATTTATCCAGCGATTAATATTAACCGTTCGGGCACACGTCGTGAGGAGTTATTAACGAAACCGGATGAACTTCAAAGAATGTGGATTCTACGTAAACTATTACATCCTATGGATGAGTTAGCAGCAATGGAATTCTTGATTGACCGTTTAAAACGTACTAAAACGAATGAACAGTTTTTTGAAGAAATGAAAAAATAGCGGTAGAGGCGGGCCTTGTGCCCGCCCTTATTAATGGAATAATCATGGCATACTGGCTCTTCAAATCCGAACCGGAAACCTTCAGCATCGATCACCTCAAAGCTTGCCCAAAAAGCACTGATTCATGGAACGGAGTTCGTAATTACCAAGCACGTAATATGTTACGTGATCAAATCAAAGTGGGTGATGAAGGATTTTTCTACCATTCTAACTGTAAAGTCCCTGGTATTGTGGGTACCGTAAAAATTGTACGCGCAGGCTGGCCAGATCCTACTCAGTTTGATCCTGATAGCGAGTATTATGATCCAAAAAGTAGCACAGAGAACCCTCGCTGGTTTGTTGTCGATGTGAAATTTAATCAAAAATTTTCATCGATAATTCCCTTGCAACAGCTTAAAATGTTACCTGGCTTGTCGCAAATGCCTCTGCTTCGTACGGGAAATCGTTTATCGATAACCCCTGTGACTAAAGAACAATGGCAAATAATATTAAATTTGTAGGGGCCGGTCTTGTGCCTGCCCAGGCATTAACAAAGAGAGAAATTAATGAGTATCGATTTTAAAATAAGTGATTCGCTTATCCGTGATTTGATCAAAAACCAAAAGCGCGATCGTTTTTGGCGGAATATTCGTTTCTTTTTTTGGATGCTTCTAATCGGCACCGGATTATTTTTTACATTCTTCGGGCTGCCTACTCTAGACCGCTCTAAGCCAACGCAACCCTATGTTGCATTAATTCATCTCGATGGATTTATATCACCCGACAGCTCATTTTCTGCAGCAAAAGTATTACCTCAACTGGAAGATGCTTTTTCTGACAAAGCTGCAAAAGGTGTTGTCCTTGAAATTAATTCAGGCGGCGGCTCTCCGGTGCAAGCAGAAATTATTGAGCAAAAGATTCTAGCGTTGAAAAAACAATATCATAAAAAAGTCATTGTGGTCGGTGAAGATGTTCTTGCATCAGGAGCTTACCTGGTGGCAATGGGCGCTGATGAGGTTTATGTGAATCAAGACACGTTAACTGGCTCAATTGGTGTCATCATGGAAGGTTTCGGGTTTTCTGATGCAATAAAGAAACTTGGCGTCACACGCCGCGTCTTCACTGCAGGCAATCATAAAGATCGATTGGATCCTTTTGAACCTGTTGCAATAGAAGATAAAGAAAAAATTATGGCGCTGCTTGATGAAACTCACATACATTTTGTTGAAGCTGTGACTAACTCACGCGCTAGCCGTCTCAAAGCTGATCCAGAAGTATTGTTTTCTGGAGATTTTTGGATTGGATCACAAGCGCTGCAACTCGGTCTTGTTGATGGATTAGGAAACACCTCAGATATTCTTCCACGTGTGTTTAATGTGACGCACTATGTGGATTATAGCGAAGAACCTTCGATTTTAGATTCTTTTTTGAAAGGTGTTAAAACAGAATTAGACTGGACGCTCGGCGCTCATCATGACGCTGCGTTACTGGCACAAATATGAGTTTTTTCCGTATCTATCAAAATACACTAGGGTCTGTTGACACTGTCGTTATTTTTTGTGCAGTCAACAAGCCAAATGAGAGTAAATTTTGATCATAAAATGTGTATCCCCTACAAATTTAATGGCAACCAAACGAAGTGTCATTCCTGCGAAGGCAGGAAGCTAGTCTTATCAATGAGTTAAAAATGCTGACTAGGCCCCCCAGCCTGCGCTGGGGTGACACCCGCCCTGGTTTATGTAGCGGATACTAAAATGTCAACGGAGCCTAGATCTCTACTCATCTCGATTGAATAATAGTCATCTGCATCGCCTCGCAAGCCCTATGCATCATCCGCACATTATGAATGCAGGCTAAAGGCGCATACAATGGCGAGTTGCTTTTAAAAAGAAAATGCATATAACTTCGGGTGTGGTGTTGGCAAGTATAACAATCACAGCCATCTGAAAGCGGTCCATGATCATGTCGATATTGATTTTTTTTAATTAAAATACGTCCACGATCCTCGCCCGGAATAAATGCTAACCAGTTATCCGCAGTCGCTTCGAAAATGCCACAATACAAAGCACCGTGTCGCGCATTGCGTGTCGGCGCAACACAATCAAACATATCAATCCCACACGCAACGACATCAATTAAATCTTGCGGACCTAATCCCACCCCCATAGTGTAACGTGGCTTATCTTGCGGTAAATGCGGCGTTAACCATCCAAGAATTTCCACGGTTTTTTCCATAGGATTACCAATGGATTCACCCCCGATCGCAATGCCATCGAGGGGTTGTTTTAACAGAAACTCTAGCGACTGTTCACGCAAATCGCGAAACAATCCACCTTGAACAATGCCAAATAATGCTTGTTCATGACCGTAAGCGGATTGTGTATTTTTTTGATGGATTTCAATCGATTGCAATAACCAACGATGGGTTCTTGCCATCGCTTGCTCAGCCACTGCACGGCCACCAGCATCGGCGGTACATTGATCGAAGGCCATAATAATATCAGCGCCAATAATTTTTTGCGTTTCAATCGAACTTGTTGGAGAGAGCTCAATCAGCTTGCCGCTATCAGGATGTTTGAATTTCGCACCAGTCTCATCTATTTTACAAATTTTTGAATTTTGTGACAAACTAAAAACTTGATAACCACCACTGTCGGTAAGCATAGGTCCATTCCATGCCATCATGCGATGCATTCCGCCTGAATCTTGAATAAACTCAGTCCCTGGCGTCACTAACATATGATAGGTATTGCCACCTAAAATAATGTTCGATTTCGTTTCAGTCAGTTGTTGCGCAGTCATGCAATTCACTGCAGCGCGTGTTCCAACGGGCATAAATGCAGGCGTTGTAAAACTCCCATGCGGTGTTGTCACGGTTGTTACTCTAGCGGGCAAGCGTGAATGCTGTTTTACAATGGCTGAATGAAATTTTTTAGGCATCATTTGAATGTAGTTGCAAGTCTAATTATAGGATTATACTCAAATTAAGGGGGCTGGCGACTCTATTTGCCATTTTTTAGAAAACATTCTTGAATTCGAACTAAAGTAACCTATAGTTAAGTGACTAGGTCTTAATTATATGAAAATTATGCCAACGTACAATACTAAAAAAAACGGCTAAATTAGTTGGCATTACTGATAAAGAATTAATCGATACATTATACCTTGATAAAGCAAACCTTTCTCGATCAACAGATTCTGTAGACAAAGAAAGTATGACCGATCTTTTTCTCAAATTGGCGCAGGTTTTGTCAAACTACAAGATGGCTTTTACCCGAAGGAGTAACTTTTTCGAATGGCGAACCACCCCTGACGGCATAAACAAAATTATAGATATCTGCATAAGTCTCGATATATCGAATAATGATAAAATGCAATACATAAAAAAAATAGTAGAAGAAAAAAATGAAACCTCAACACAGGAAATTTATCAGACGCTTCATGAATCTTTTAATACTAATCCTAGCTTGGAGGGCTTAATAACCTGCGCGGAAAATCATATAAAACAAGAGCTTCCCCCTAAAAATACAGGACAAAGTCGTGGCTTAATCTATAGTGAAGTACCTACTAAAAATCATCCCACTGCGTCTTGCGCAGCTATAGCTCAATCTGAAAATCGGACAAATAGTGCCGACCCAGCAGGCCAAAACGGAACCTGCATGCCAGGGTAAACAACAGAGCCAATTTTTAAAAAGCCTTTTATTTTTCAATCAACGGGGTCATCAACGGAGTCAGGTTGAATTGATTTTTACTTGCTCTTTATGAGACTGTTGAAATCTGATGAAGGGCGAGTGCCACTCGCCCCTAACTGGGTCTGCCGTGAAATTTGATGACAAAATATATTCATTATCGATTAGTTTGTAAAAAATCATTTGCCTGTTAATAAGTCGCAGGTTTGTGATAAACTTGACACATTTCTATCAGCCAAGCGTCTAACAGATGCTGCTCAGAGGCAACTCATCATGGCGAAATTAGTGCATTTCGATTGGGCAATCAAAAATTTATTAAGGAACAAAGCCAATTTTGATATTTTGGAAGGGTTTCTCTCTGAATTATTGCACACCAAGGTGATGATAGAAGCTTTGCTTGAGTCAGAGAGTAATAGAAACACTCAAGAGGATCGATGTAATCGAGTTGATTTGCTGGTTCTCACAGAGAAAAAAGAACATGTAATTATTGAAGTACAGGCTTCGATGGAATGGGATTATCTCAGTCGAATTTTATACGGGGTATCAAAAGCTGTCACAGAGTATATTCAAGCGGGCCAACCTTATCGAAACGTTCGTAAAATTATATCCGTGAGCATTGTGTTTTTTGATTTAGGTCGTGGAGAAGATTATGTCTATCACGGAGCGACTGAATTTCGCGGTACACATCAGCATGATGTTTTGCAATTGGGCGAAAATGAGCGAAAGGCTTATGGTCCAGATAAAACGCCTTCTGACATATTTCCTGAATATTATTTGGTTAAAGTGAATCAGTTTAATGAGCGGATTAAAGACAAATTTGATGAGTGGGTCTATTTTTTAAAAACAGAAACCATTCAACCGACTTTCAGTGCACAAGGGCTTAAAAGTGCTGCGAAAAAATTGGATGTATTATCCTTAACCGAAGAAGATCGCAGGGCCTATGAGCGTTATGAAGAAAACACGCACTATGAGGCAAGCATGCATGAATCTCATTATGGCCGGGGTAAATTAGAGGGTAAAGCGGAAGTGGCGAGAAGAATGCTGAAAAGAGGTGTGCCTCTAGAGCTTATTATCGAAGATACGGGCCTCACGTACCAAGAGCTAGATAGCATTAAAAAAAATCAATGTTAAAAAATTATTAACGCGCCCCTCCCTTAAAGAAGGAGGGGCTATCGACTATTTGCTTTTCATTTTACGCAATACATACTGCAATATTCCGCCATGCCGGAAATACTCCACTTCGTTTTGCGTATTGATACGGCAAATCGCTTTAGTATTAACAACACTGCCGTCAGCATAGGTAATGGCAACATCAACCTCCATTCCTGGGATAATGCCTTTAGCAATACCATGAATGCTGATAGTTTCAAACCCCGAAAGTTTTAATGTATGACGATTTTCACCGGCTTTAAATTGTAACGGCATGACACCCATGCCAATTAAATTCGAGCGATGAATACGTTCAAAACTTTCGGCAATAACCGCTTTCACACCTAACAACATGGGACCTTTCGCCGCCCAATCGCGTGAAGATCCGGTGCCGTATTCTTTCCCTGCTACAATGATGAGTGGTGTTGATGTGGCTTGATACTTCATGGCTGCATCATAAATTGACATCACTTCTTTTTCAGGCACATAGGTGGTAACACCTCCTTCGGTTCCTGGTGCCATTTCATTACGAATACGAATATTCGCAAAGGTTCCGCGCATCATCACTTCATGATTACCACGTCGCGCGCCATAAGAGTTAAAATCTTCAATCGCTACACCGTGTTTTAATAAATACTCTCCGGCAGGGCCTTTGGTTTTAATGGAGCCTGCCGGTGAAATATGATCGGTAGTAATACTATCGCCTAGAACCGCCAATAAATTTGCGCTCTCAATATCCGTTAATGGTTTTGGCGTTGCTGCCATTCCGATAAAAAACGGTGGCTGTTGCACGTAAGTCGATTTCTTATTCCATTGATACGTTTTCCCTTGTGCAACAGGAATGGCTTTCCACGCTTCATCACCGCTAAACACATCGGCATATTGTTTTCTAAACATGTCACCATCGACTTTAGCCACTTCCATCGCTATTTCTGCGTTCGTCGGCCAAATATCTTTTAAGAACACATCGCGTCCTTGAGTATCTTTACCGATTGCCTCAGAAGCAAAATCAATATGCGTGGTACCTGCAAGCGCGTAAGCAACAACCAATGGCGGCGACGCTAACCAATTTGCTTTAGTCAGCGGATGTACTCGCCCTTCAAAGTTACGATTACCTGAAAGAACTGCAGATACTACCAAATCATTCTCAGTAATTGCTTTTGAAATATCGTCTGCTAACGGGCCTGAATTTCCGATACACGTGGTACATCCATACCCCACCAAATTAAATCCGAGTTGATTCAGATACGTTTGCAAACCAGCTTTATCTAAATAATCCGTCACCACTTTAGAACCTGGCGCTAATGAAGATTTCACCCATGGTTTACGCTGCAACCCTAAAGCGATGGCTTTTTTAGCGACTAAACCTGCCGCCATTAATACGCTAGGATTGGAGGTGTTGGTACAACTGGTAATCGCCGCAATAACCACGGCGCCATGCTGAATGGAATAACTATCATTGACTCGAACTGGTTTATTGATTGCTTGGAGTTGATTGGATTCTTGCAATAACTTTTCAAACGCAGTTTTCATTTGAGTTAATGGCACACGATCTTGTGGACGTTTCGGACCGGCCAAACTTGGCACAACCGTCGATAAATCTAAAGACAAACTATCGGTAAAGGTTGGCGCGGGGGTTGTCGTATCACGCCACATTCCTTGCGCTTGCGCATAGGCTTTGACTAAATGCATTGTGTGTTCATCGCGACCGGATAACTTCATGTAATTCAGTGTTTCTTGATCAATCGGGAAAAATCCACAGGTTGCGCCATATTCCGGCGCCATATTCGAGATGGTCGCCCGATCAGCCAAGGGTAATTGATCCAAACCTGTGCCATAAAACTCGACAAATTTATCGACGACATTTCGCGCACGCAGCATTTGTGTCACGGTTAACACTAAATCCGTTGCGGTTGCACCTTCAGGCAGTTTTCCTGTCATTTCAAAGCCAATGACTTCTGGGATTAACATTGAGATAGGCTGACCTAACATCGCCGCTTCAGCTTCAATGCCACCCACACCCCAGCCGAGTACGCCTAATCCATTGATCATCGTCGTGTGGCTATCTGTTCCCACTAAAGTATCGGGAAATGCAAAAGTTTGACCATTAATTTCTCGTGTCCAAACCGATTTAGCGAGATATTCCAAATTGACTTGGTGACAAATCCCGGTTCCTGGTGGCACGACACGAAAATTTTTAAAAGCCGTTTGACCCCAACGTAAAAATTCATAACGCTCATTATTGCGCTCCATCTCATGCTCAACATTTTCTTTAAATGCCGCTGCATGACCAAATGCATCGACTGTCACCGAGTGATCGATCACTAAATCAACCTCGGATAAAGGGTTAATGCCTTCAGGATCTTGGCCCATCGCTACCATTGCATCGCGTAACGCCGCCAAGTCGACGACCGCTGGAACTCCGGTAAAATCTTGCATCAATACCCGTGCTGGACGATAAGCAATTTCATTACTGGATGTCTTGGTTTGCAACCAACTCGCCACAGCGTTGATATCAGCAGCAGTGACGGTATCGTTATCTTCGTAACGCAATAAATTTTCGAGTAACACCTTTAGTGAAAAAGGCAATGAGGTAATATTGGCTAAACCATGTTTTTGCGCCTCAACCAGGCTAGCTATTTGATACTGCTTGCCATCAACATTTAGGGTTTGGATAGATTTAAAAGTGTTTACAGAACTCACATTGGGCTCCTGGTTGATCTAAAAAGAGATATATGAAGAAGTGACTTCATTTTACAGCAAGTTATAGGAGAAATCAGCAAAATACCTCTGAAAAAAGCACATTGATGAACCTATTTTAAAAAATGAAAGATTGATGAGAATTATCCTTGCGTACAATAAATGGTACATGTACAATAAGTCCATTAGCGAGAAATAACCGAGGCAAAAGCGATGATCAATACAATGAGCTACTCCGCATTTCGAGGAAACTTGGCATCGGTACTCGACCAGGTCAATGACGATCATAAACCTGTATTGATTACACGCAGACAAGGAAAGCCTGCCGTTTTAATGAGCTTAGAAGATTTTCAAGCCTATGGTGAAACCGCTTATTTGATGGCCAGTCCAAAAAATGCTGAACATTTAACAAAATCAATTGCCGATGTTGAAGCTGGCAACCTGCAACAACATGATTTAATTGAGGGTTGATTGTGCCACTTTTATGGACAGAGAAAAGTTGGGAAAACTATTTGCACTGGCAGGAAACAGATAAAAAAATGTTGCGGCGGATTAACGATCTTATTAAAGCGATTCAACGCGACCCTTTTGCAGGCATTGGCGACCCAGAACCTCTGAAACATGGTTTTTCGGGGTATTGGTCACGTCGCATTGATCGTGAACATAGGCTCGTTTACAAAGTCATTAATCAAGACGTCATTATTGCTCAGTGTCGTTATCATTATGTGTAGTAGAAGGACATTTGTATGTACGATTCGACCTTAAAATATTTATCCGGGACCGCCTTGTTTAGCGCTTCGGATTTTTGTGAGGTTAACCAACTCGCTGACTTGCTCTTTAATGCAGAAGAACAAGCGATCTACTTACATAGCGAACATGAGACAGTCACCCAATCCTGGATCTTAAGCGCCCTTAAAAAGAGCGTTTTGGCTAAAAAATTATCTAATCATCCTAGGATATATTGGGCCGAGCCCGAATGTGAGTCAGCAACATTTCCGGAAAATTCCTGGATCTATCTAGGTAATGGCCAAATCATTCGAGACGGATCTACGCAAGAAAAAATCATTAATCTACGCTTTCGAACCTTATCGTTTGAACAGCGCGCCAAAGTATTACACCAAGTTTGCATAGAAAGCCTACAAACGCACGTACTAACTATTCCGGCTCAAACTATAAAAAAAGCATTAGAATGGCAATCACGTTATTGCGCTGATGAGCAAGTGCTTGCTGAAACCCTATTACTACTGCATCGTGCAGTAAATCGCTTTTTATTAACACATGCCGATGATAAACAAGCTGCGCTTCTAGAACCACAACACGTGGCAGAAGTGCTTGTCGATTGGCAACAAGTAGCGCTTTCTGATTTATTACGCGTCACCGAAGATATTGTCGAGTTAAAATTATTTTTATCGGAACATATCATTGGACAAACAGCAGCGATTGAACAATTTATTCAAGCTAAAAATCGTTCGCGGTTTTTTATTCTTGCTGGCACACCCTACAGCGGGAAAAAAACTTTTGTTGAGCGTTATGCGCAATTCACTCATGGTGCGAAATGTTTTTGCATTTCTTTTGACTTAAGTTTCTTTGCGAGCGATACAGATTGGTCTGAAATTTTCTTGCCAACGCCACATTATAACAATGATCATTCACGATTAAATTTGTTAGCAATAATTTCTAACTATCCACAAGCCGTGATTCTCTTAAAGAATGCAAATGAAAACCCTGCTTTACTCGCTCGATTAAAGCGTAATATTAAAAAATCTTTCTTCCAAATAGACGGCCAGTGTGTTTCTATTTCTGGGATTACTTGGATGTTATTGTTAGATACTACCGCCCCTGAACCTAAGACGCTAGCCGTTCAGGAATCTATTTTTGCAGTAGATACTTCTTCAGAACTTTCAGATATTTTATATCGCCCCAACATTAAAATTTCAACCGACATAAATGAAGGTGCTGAGATTGATGAAAATTATGCTATCGAAGAAGCAAAAAAACAGTTGCCAGAAGCCACATTTGAATTAGCATGTTTTCTGCCTTTTTCACCTCTCACTGAAAAAGACAAGAAACACATTATCAATAAAGAAATAAAACGCATTATGCATAGCTTGAGAGCGATTCATGATGTTTCGATTTATTATCAAGAAGAAGTTATTCAGTTTTTGTTGAATCAAGTTAACCAATTTAATCAAGGCTTTGAAGCGCTGCATAAAAATTTACATCTTCAAATTGAAGATGTGTTTTTAAAATCATTAGCACAAGGCGTCATTGCTGATGGGCAAGTGCTTATGCTGCAACTTAATGATACCGGACGCGTGCTACAAATAGTACGCACGGTTGCTAGAACTGGATTAACACAATCGAAATTAAAAATATGATCGAGCTTAAATCCATCAGTAAATGCTATCAAAAAAGCAATAAAACTTATGAGGCATTGCGAACAGTTAATTTACACATTAAAAAAGGTGAAATTTTTGGCATTATCGGCCCTAGCGGTGCAGGAAAAAGCACGTTGTTGCGCTGCGTTAATGCGCTCGAGCGACCAAGTGTTGGAAGTGTATTAATCGATGGAGTTGACCTTCTCAAGCTTTCTCCAGAAGCATTACGTGAGACCCGGCGTAACATTGGGATGATTTTTCAACATTTTAATTTATTATCATCTCGAACTGTATATAAGAATATTGCTTTTCCATTAGAAATCTCTGGTGCTAATAAACAAGAAATTCAAGAAAAAGTCATGAAAATGGCCCAATTAACCGGGCTTGAAACCAAATTAGATCAATACCCGGCGCAACTCAGTGGTGGACAAAAACAACGAGTCGCTATTGCTCGAGCGCTGATCGGCGGCGGTAAAATATTATTATGCGACGAAGCCACTTCTTCACTTGACCCTGAAACAACGCGATCCATTTTACAGTTACTAGAAAAAGTGCGTCGTGAATTAGGCGTAACTATTTTATTAATTACGCATGAAATGCAGGTGATAAAGACCATTTGCGATCGTGTTGCTTTGATTGAAAATGGCGAAATTATTGAACAAGGTGAAACTGCAGAAATATTTTCCAACCCCAAAACAGATACCGCAAAACGATTTGTTTATAGTACTTTACACATCAATTTACCCGAGCATCTTCAAAGTCAACTGCAGCAAGAAATCACGCCGAATTCTCTCGCTGTGTTACGTTTATGGTTTTTAAAAAATCGCGCTAAAGAAGCAGTTATTTCTCATATGGTTAAACGCTTTTATGTAGACATCAATATTTTACAAGCAAGTATTGAATATATTCATGAGCGCCTGATGGGCATCATGACCATCACCATAGAAGCTAATGGCGATAAATTACAAAATTGCATTGCTTATCTAGTGGAACAAAAAATAAAAGTCGAGGTAATTGGTTATGTTATGGCAACTCCTACAAGCAACACTTGAAACTTTGTATATGACTTTGTTGGCAAGCTTTTTTGCCATGATCATTGGCTTTCCAATAGGGGCCTTATTGTTTTTAACCAGAAAACATCAGTTGCTTGCCAATAAAACGCTGAATCAAACCTTAGGAATAATCGTTAATATTGGTCGCTCAATTCCTTTTGTAATTTTAATGGTTGCAGTGATTCCATTGACACGCTTCGTTACAGGAACCTCCATCGGTACTAGTGCTGCGATTGTGCCGCTGGCAATTGCGGCGATTCCGTTTTTTGCGAGAATGATTGAAAACGCTTTTTTAGAAGTTTCGCCAGAACTTGTTGAAGCTGCTCTGTCCATGGGCGCCACATTACGACAAATTATTTTCAAAGTATTGCTTCCCGAAGCAATGCCAGGGATTACGAATTGCATCACGATTACCATTGTTACCCTGTTAGGGTACTCTGCCATGGCCGGCGCTATTGGGGGCGGTGGTTTGGGAGACCTAGCAATTCGCTATGGTTATCAACGTTTTGATACAACGGTAATGATTGAGACTATCGTTATTCTTGTGGCGATGGTACAGCTAGTACAAATGCTGGGCGATTATTGTGTTAAACGACTTTCACATCGGTAGTTACTTTTATTGCATCTCTTTATGTAGAATGCCAAAATAACTAACTTATTGCTGTCATAAAGATCTAACCCGAATAATTCATAAAAAAGGAGGCGAAATCCGTAATTTTCTATATAATTCAGTTGCTTAAAAAGAATAGTAGAAAGGAAATCGCCGTGACGAATTGTACCTCAAATTTTATTCA